>CACEKE010000020.1 GCA_902560075.1 uncultured Pelagibacteraceae bacterium | reverse complement strand
TTGAAACTTTTACCTCTTTTTTATCAATGTATATTTTTGAATTAGTTTCCGTTTGTCCTACAATAAAATGCCCTTGCATAAACTTACCATTAAACTCAATTGCTAATGAATTTGAGAAAATAAAAATAGAAACCAATAAGTATTTTATTATTTTGCTGTCCATCCACCATCTACTAACAATGAAGTTCCTGTAATCATTGATGCTGCGTCAGAAGCAAGAAAAACTACTGTTGATGCAATTTCTGACATTTCTGCAAATCTACCTAAAGGAATATTATTCAAAGTTTCTTTTTTAAATTTCTTATTCTTTAAAAATTTTGAAGTTAAAGGTGTTACAACAAAAGTTGGGCACACTGTGTTAACTCTAATATTATATTTCGCTAAGTCGATTGCCATACCTTTAGTTAACCCTTCTAAACCATGTTTATTCATATTATAAACACTTCTGATAGGCCCTCCAACATGACCCATTTGAGATGACATATTAACTATCGATCCGCCTATTTTTTTTCTATTTTTTGTCTTTAACATCTTTAAAGTACATAACTGAGCGAGGTTGAAAGCTGCTACATTATTTATTTTAACCATGTACTCCATGTTTGATCTTTTAACTTTTGTAAAATGTTCAGGAAAATTTGTTCCTGCATTATTAATCAATACATCAATCCTAGGAATTTTATCAATAATAGATTTAATTTGATCATAGTCAGTCACATCACAAACATAACTTTTACATTTAACTTTAAATTTTTTTATAATTTTTGCGACTTGATTTAAATCTTTCTGAGTCCGGCTTATTATTACTAAATTAGAACCTGCCTCTGCTAAAGCAATTGCACAAGCCTTACCAAGACCTTTGCCCGCTCCAGTTACTAATGCAACTTTATTTTTTAAGTTATATTCTTTTAAATACATCCTATATGAATAACTTTATATCAGTATAAATCAATTCAATTGCAACAAAGAGTATTGCTAATAATCCAAGCCATGCAATCCATTTATATTTTTTAATCCACTGCGATATTAAATTTGCAGCAACAGCCATTAGCGCAATAGATAAAACTAAACCAAATATTAGTAAATAATAATGATCTTTTGCAGCTCCAGCTACTGCTAATACGTTGTCTAAACTCATTGTTACATCAGCAATAATGATAGTAGTAATAGCTTTAAAAAAGCTAGTATTTTCTACAGACGGACTTTTTTCTTCAGAGGCATTTCCTTTAACTACATCTACATAAAGTTTGTAACATACATAAAGTAGAAGTACTCCACCTATTAGTCTTAAACCAGTAATCTGAAGAAGGTATGCAGTAATTAATGTAAAGATAATTCTTAGAACAATTGCAGCTCCAATACCCCAAAAAATAATTTTTTTTCTTTGTTCGTTTGGAAATTGCGATGCAACCATACCAATTATTATTGCATTATCTCCAGCTAAAACTAAATCTAATAAAATTATTTGAATAAAAATAAGAATCTGCTCATTTAACATTAACTGTTCAGTATCATATCAGCACCCTTTTCGGCAATCATAATTGTAGGAGCATTTGTATTTCCAGATGTTATATTTGGCATAATAGATGCATCGATAACTCTTAAATTGTTAATACCATGAACTTTTAATTCATCTGATACAACTGCATCGTTATCATTTCCCATTTTACATGTTCCTACAGGATGAAATATTGTTTGCGCATAGTGACTGCAAGCTTTTACAATTTCCTCTCCCTCTTGAATATGTGCCCCTGGTCTAAATTCCTCTGGCTCATATTTTTTAAATTCATCTGTTTCCATAACAATTTTTCTAATTAATTTTATGCCGTCTGCTGCAACTTTTCGATCTTCCTCAGTTGATAAATAATTCATTTTAATTTTTGGATTATCTCTAGAATCTGAACTTATTATGTTAATTTCTCCTCTACTTGTTGGTCTAATGTTTGCAACTGTTGGAGTAAATGCATCAAAATCATGAAGATTTGCACCACCAAGTTTATCAGTGCTAATTGGCTGTATATGAAACTGTAAGTTAGGAGTTTCTCTATTTTCATCACTCTTAGCAAAA
>CACEKE010000019.1 GCA_902560075.1 uncultured Pelagibacteraceae bacterium | reverse complement strand
TATGAACCAAATCAAATAGATATTAAAAAAGGTGAAACCATAAAGTTCGTAGTCAAAAATATGGGAGAATTAGTTCACGAATTTAATATTGCTACAAAAGAGATGCATATAAAACACCAGCCAGAAATGTTAAAAATGGTTGCAATGGAAATTCTTCTTGGGGATAAGATCGACATGAAAAAAATGAAAGAAGCGGCCAAATCAGATCATTCAATGGCTCATTCACATTCTAATAGTGTTTTACTTGAGCCAAAAAAAATTGGTGAATTAGTTTGGAAATTCTCTAAAGACACAAAATTAGAGGCTGCTTGCAATGTTCCTGGCCATTATCAGGCTGGAATGGTTGCAAAAGTAAATATTAATTAAATTATCAAAAAAATTAGGAGGAAAAATGAAAGTTCTTAAGGAATTAGATGAAGCTAAATTAGTGATTGTAGATTTAGAGGTAAATTTAGGAAAAGAAGTTAGAAGTGCACCAACTTTATGTGCTAAGTACAAAGGAAAAATTATACCTTTAAACACAGCTCACGATGGTAGACCAATATTAATGAGAGAGGAAAATTCTATAAATAATAATTAATATTATTACTTGATAAATGATTGTTAATTAAGATATATAAACAATATGATCTTTGAGCTTCCAAAACTTGATTATGCTAAAAACGCTTTGGCGCCTATAATGTCAGAAGAAACTTTAGATCTTCATCACGGAAAACATCATCAAACTTACATTACAAATTTAAATAACTTTATTAAAGATACAGATATGGCTGAGATGTCATTAGAAGAAATTGTTCATAATTCTTCAAAAGATAAATCAAAAGCAGGTATTTTTAATAATGCAAGCCAACATTGGAATCATGAATTGTTTTGGAAATGCATGAAGCCAAATGGGGGAGGTTCCATGCCAAAAAAACTAGAGGATCGAATAAAGTCAGATTTAGGAAGTATTGAGGAATTTAAAAAACAATTTATTCAAGCAGGAATTACTCAATTTGGTTCAGGTTGGTGCTGGTTATCGATAAGTAATGGAAAATTAGTTGTAAGCAAAACACCAAATGCAGAAAATCCTTTAATACACAACATGAAACCAATATTAGGATGTGATGTTTGGGAACATTCTTATTATGTAGATTACAGAAATAGAAGACCTGAATATCTAGAAAACTTCTTTGAAAAACTAGTTAATTGGGAATTTGTTGAGTCTCAATTAGATTAATTTATAAAACTTTTTCAAACCCCTCAAAATTTGGAGCTCCAATATACAAATCTTTATGCTGGCCCGCATTCTTATGAGCTAATCTAAAAGACTCTGACTTTGTCCAATTTAGAAAGTCTCCCTTTGTGTCCCAAATGCTATGTGAAGCATAGAGTGTATGATCTTCTTTTGCTTCACCTTTTATCAAATTGAAATTTTTAAATCCTGGTACATTTTCTAAAAACGAGTCCCTATTTTTCCAGACATTTTCAAATTCAGTTTCTTTACCTTTTGCTATTTTAAATCTATTCATTGCAACGAACATTTCTCCTCCTATAATTTACCTATTCCGAAAAAAGCACCCGCAATTATTATCAACCAAATTACTCCTTTTATAAAAAAGAAAGAAAATCCTCCGATTAATAAATACTTTTTAATTTTTTTTTTAAGCATGATTTTCTAAAAATATCATTTTATTATTACTAATTCTATGCGGTTAATTAGTTGAGAATAGTCATTGGATCTAGTCTTGTTTGAAACCAATTCACTCTAAAATCTAAGTGAGGTCCAGTTGATCTTCCAGTTGAACCAACTGTTCCAATTACCTCTCCTTGTTTAATTTCATCACCAACATTAACCATTACCTTTTCAAGATGAGAATATATTGTAGAAATTCCATGACCATGATCCATGATTATTGTTCCACCCGTGTAATACAAATCATCTTCAGCCATGGTAACTATACCCGAACCTGATGACTTAATATTTGTCCCTTTTTTTGCAGCAATATCAATTCCGTAATGAGGCCATTTTGGTTTTCCATTTAATATTCTTTGACTTCCATAAACTCCTGTAACAATTCCTTTTACGGGCATTATAAATTGGTTTTTGAAAAAAATTAGATCAGAATTAATAGCTCTT
>CACEKE010000018.1 GCA_902560075.1 uncultured Pelagibacteraceae bacterium | reverse complement strand
CATTAATAGTTTCACTCTACTTTCAGGTTAGAATGACTGTTGCAATAAATACTTGGTATGGCAAATTTTATGATCTACTACAAAATGCTGGCGATTACACAAAAAATCCTAAAGACGGAATTACTCAATTCTATGATCAATTGATATCATTAAAATATATTTTAAATGGCTTTGAAGGAGACCCTTCATTTGCTGTCATAGTATTTCCATATATAATTTTAGCTATATTCACTGGTTGGTTCACAAGAATTTATGGTTTAAGATGGAGAGAAGCAATCACTTTTAATTATATTCCAAGATGGCAAAAGGTTGAAAATGAAATTGAAGGCGCCAGTCAGAGAATTCAAGAAGATTGTAATAGATTTGCAAGAATTGTTGAGTCGTTAGGTTTGCAAATCATAAGAGCTGTCATGACGTTAATAGCTTTTATACCTATATTATGGGGCTTAAGTGACAAAGTTGATATACCAATTTTAAGAGATATAGAAGGTTCTCTTGTTTGGTTTACACTTATAATTTCATTAGGTGGAATTTTGATATCATGGTTTGTTGGAATTAAGTTACCTGGCTTAGAGTACAACAATCAAAGAGTTGAGGCAGCATTTAGAAAAGATCTTGTTCTAGGTGAAGACGATAAAAAAAACTATGCTCAGACCGAAACTTTATTTGAGTTATTTACTGGCATAAGATTAAATTATCACAGATTGTATCTTCATTATGGATACTTTGATGGTTGGATGACTACCTACGATCAATTTATGATTATTGCACCTTATCTTATAATGGGACCAGGTTTATTTACAGGACTAATAACTCTTGGAGTAATGGTGCAGGTATCTAACGCTTTTAGTAGAGTGCATGGCGGATTTGCTCTTTTTTTACATAATTGGACTACCATTACTGAGTTAAGAAGTATTTATAAAAGACTTAGTGAATTTGAAAATAATTTAAATTACTATACAAGCATCGAACAAAAAACATTATGAGTCAATTAACATTAATTTTATTTATAATTCTGTTTGTTTTAATTTTGGTATATGTTGTTCATTTATATGACAAATATTTAGTTAAAGAGATTAATGAATATGAGAGCAGATTAGAAAAAAAAGGAATTTTAAAAAGACATTTTACAAAAAAAATTGACGATAAATAATGATCAATAAAAATTTGAGAGATCAATTTATTGAGATCACATCAAAAGCAGCTGTTGCTAGTTATAAATTTATTGGAAAAAAAAATAAAATAGCAGCCGATAAAGCTGCCGTTGATGTGATGAGGAGCGAAATAAATAAATTAAATATTGCAGCAAAAATTGTAATAGGAGAGGGTGAATTGGATAATGCTCCAATGCTTTACACAGGTGAAAAATTAGGAACTGGCAATGGCCCTAGTTTGGATATAGCTGTAGATCCAGTTGAGGGAACAAATTTTGTGGCTAACAATTTACCAGGTGGTTTATCAGTATTAGCAGTTGCTGATAGGGGTAATTTATTTAATGCTCCTGAAACCTATATGGAGAAAATTGCAGTTGGCAATGAAATACCGAAGGAGGCAATAGATTTAGATAATACAATAGAAAAGAATTTAAATAATTTAGCAGAAATTAAAAATACAAATATTTCTAGTCTTACAGCATGCTTATTGCAGAGACCAAGACATAAAAAAATTGTAGATGAGCTAAAAAGACTAAAAGTAAATATTAAATTTATTTCAGATGGCGATATATCTGGAGCATTATTGGTTACAAATAAAAAATATAATGTTGATATTTTCTTAGGTATAGGAGGTGGTCCAGAAGGTGTTTTGGCTGCATGTGCCTTAGACTCTTATAACTGTCATTTTCAAGGAAGATTTTTATTTAAAACTGATCAAGATATATCTCGAGCAAGAAAAATGGGTATAAAAGACCTTAACAAAAAATATGAATTAAATGAAATCATTAAAGGAGATAGCATTTTTTGTGCAAGTGGTATTACGGATGGTGACTTAGTTAAAGGTGTAAAAATTAAAGATAATACATACTACACAGAAACTTTAGTGACGCATAAGAATTTATCAAATAATATTATAATAAATAAATTACCTTGCTCTTGATTATTAATAATTTATACAATAAAAGATGCATTTTTGGTCCCTTCGTCTATCGGTTAGGACACATGGTTTTCATCCATGAAAGAGGGGTTCGATTCCCCTAGGGACCGCCACAATGAAATTTTATGTGTACTTA
>CACEKE010000017.1 GCA_902560075.1 uncultured Pelagibacteraceae bacterium | reverse complement strand
TTCAATAATGATAAAAAAGATATAAATAAAGAAAAACTTGCTAAAAAAACTAAACTGTACTTAGTCATTTGATTATATTGAACTGATCCTGAACATGTTTTCGACTAAAGGAATTTGTTCACTTTTTGTCAAAAAAACTACTGTATCACCTTTTTCAAATTTTGAATTTGATCTTGGGATCAAAATTTTATCTTTTCTCAAAATCGCACCTATTCTGATCTCATCAGGTAAGTTTGCATTTTTTAAATCCTTATTAATAAGTTCAGAAGTTTCAATTATATCGGCCTCTATCACTTCATACTCACCATTAAGAATTGTGTAAGCAGTTTCAATTGTGCCTTTATGAACATGTTTTAATATAGTTGAAACCGTATCCATTCTTGGGTCAATTAAATCATCAATTTTAAGTGAGGACTGAAGTAAAGAATAATTTGGTTTATTAATTAAAGCCATCGTCCTTTTGTTGTGAGAAAATTTTTCAACCATCACACTGGACATCAAATTATCTTCGTCATCATTTGTTAATGCAATGACAGTTTCTACCTCAGACAAGTTTGCTTCCTCTAGTATATCTTCATCTAATCCATTACCATTAATAACTATTGTGTTGTTTAATTCATTTGCAATTAATTCAGCCCTATCTTTATTTTTCTCTATGATTTTAATTCTTACATCGTCAATCGTATTTTCAAGATTTTTAGCTAGATTAAATCCAATATTTCCTCCACCAATTATTAATATTTTAGTTGAAATTTTTTCGTTATGTCCAAATGCAATTAATGTTTCTCTTAATTGTGATGAGTTTATGATAACATAAGCTTTATCATTTATTTTTAAAATATCATTTTTTTTTAGAAAATTAAATTTTTGATCTCTAATTACACCTAAAATATTAGCATTTAAATTTGGGTATTTATTTGTAATTTCATTTAATTTTGTATTTATTAATGGACAGTTTTTTTCAATAAGTATTTCTAAAAGTCGAATTTTATTTTCTGCAAATGGAATATTATCTAATGCACCTGGTGCTTCTAATTTTCTTTGAATAGACTTTGCTATCTCTAATTCTGGCGAGATTATAAAATCAATGGGTAAATTTTCTTTACTAAATAAAGATGAGAATTTAGGATTTAGATACTCTTGTGATCTAATTCTAGCTATTTTTTTTGGAACATTAAATAATGTCGATGCAATTTGGCATATAAGCATATTTATTTCATCATTTCTTGTCACTGCTATTATCATGTCAGCGTCATGTGTATCAGCCTTTTCTAATATAGTAGGAGAAGTAGCTTTACCTACAATAGCTTTGATATCTAAATTTTCATTAATTTTTTGAATATCTTCACTAGATTGATCAATAACTGTAACAGAATGATTCTGTTGGGTTAATATTTTTGATATAGTGTAACCTACTCTACCAGCGCCACAGATAATTATATTCATTTAATTTAAATCTTTGACTCCTAGCAATTTTAGTTTTCTGTGCAATGCAGATCTCTCCATACCAACGAATTTTGCGGTTTTTGATATATTTCCACCAAATTTTTTAATTTGGGTAGTAAGATATTCTTTTTCAAAATTTTCCCTAGCCTCCCTTAAAGGAACAGATAAATTTTCAGTAATAGAAAAAATTTCTTCACTTGATTTAGATAAAGATTCTTTGATAATCTCTAATATTTTATCACTATCGTTGCCAGTTTCTAATATGGCTATTCTTTCAATTAAATTTCTAAGCTCTCTTACATTGCCAGGCCAATTATAACTCAAAAGATAATTACTATTAGTAATTTTAAATTCTTTTCTATTATAATTTTTACAAATTTCCTTGATGAAATAATCAATTAATATGGGTATGTCTTCAATTCTTTTACTTAAAGGATCAATATTTATATTAAAGACATTAAGTCGGTGAAATAAATCTTCTCTAAAATTTCCATGCAAAATCTCTTTTTTAATATCTTTACTTGTAGAGCAAACAATTCTAACATCTACCTTAATGTCATGATTTCCATTTATTCTCTTAAACTTTTGATCAATAACAATTCGAAGAATTTTGGACTGAGTTTCAAGAGGTATTTCAGTAACTTCATCTATTAATAAAAATCCCCCTGAGGCTTTTTCAAGGGCACCATAAGATATTGACCCGTCTTTAAGTTCTTCTCCAAATAATTCTTGCTCATATTTTTTTACATCTAGTAATGCACCATTAAGAATTATAAATGGATTTTCAGATCTATTCGATTTAGTGTGAATCTTTCTAGCTATCAGCTCTTTACCTGAGCCTGTTGGTCCGGTTATAAATATTCTGCTATCTGACAATGCTAGTTTATTGATTTGATCTTTTATTGAAGATATATTTTGACTTCTGCCAACTAAATCAAATGAATGAAAGAGTTTTGATCTTAAATTTTTATTCTCATTTTTTAGCTTGATATTTTCAGTTGCTCTTTTTACAAAATTTACAAGTCTATTTTTGTCAAATGGTTTTTGAATAAATTCAAATGCTCCAGATTTAAGAGATTTAACCGCCATCTCAATGTTTGCATGACCAGAAATAATTATTACTGGAATATCTTTGTTTTTATTTTTTATATGATTTAGTAACTCAATACCGTCATTATCACTTTTATCTAATTTTACATCTATTATTGCCACGTCAGGAAGTTTCTTATCAATCTCAGATAGAGCTTGATTATAATTTGCTGCTAAACGGGTTTTATAACCTGACTCTGAAATTATTTCTTGTAATATCGTTCTAATTTCAGAATTATCATCAATAATTAAAATTTCTGTAGACATTTAAAATGTTATTTTTACTCTTGCTCCTTTTGAATAATTAGATAAGTTTAATGATCCATTGTGATCTGTTATTATCTTGTTAACTATTGATAATCCTAATCCTGATCCATTTTTTTTTGTTGTATAATACGGTTTTATTAATTCTTTATTATCTTGTTTTGCAAATCCAACACCATTATCTTCAATGACAACATCTATATATGCTCTTCTTTTAGTTATTTCTATATTAATTATTCCTTCAAAATCAACGTTTTTCAATCGCTTTTCGTTTATACTTTCAATAGAATTTTTTATTAAATTAAAAATTGCTCTGTTGATTTGCTCTAGATCACAATCAAAATTAATAGCATCATGCTTATGTCTCAGTAGAATTTTAATACTTGGATTTAATTTTTCTAACAATTTAATATTATTAATAATTATTTTAATTAAATCATTTTCTTTTATTACTGGTTTAGGCATCCTAGCAAAATCAGAAAATTCATTAACAAGATTTTCAATCTGTTTTATTTGATTTAAAATAATATTTAAATTATTTTTAAATTTGTTTTTATCAGTATCATCAAAATTTTTTAAATATTTAGATCTTAAATTATCAATTGTTAGTTGGATCGGTGTTAATGGGTTTTTAATTTCATGTGCTAATTTTCTAGCTACAGTGCTCCATGCTTCATGTCTCTCAGAATTTAGAAGTTTTTCTTGCTGATTTTTTAATTTATAAATCATCTCATTAAAATTATTATTCAGCTTTTCTATTTCTGCATCAGCTTTAAGCTCTGGCACCTTAACATCTAAATTACCTTGCCCAATTTCATTGGATGCACTAATTAAATTATTTATTGAAATAAAGAATCTAGAGGAAAATCTTATCGCTATTGTTATTGATAGAAATAATAAAAGGGCAACAATAATTATATATATTAAAGCAAATGAAATTTTGATGCCTGTATTTTGATCCTCAACAGTATAATAAAAATTCACGGCTTCCTCTGACTCTCTAAGATATTTTGATATATCTTCATCAAGAAATTTAACTATATATAAAAAATTATTTTTAAATTTTGGTAATTTGATTATTGCGGCTGATTTATTTTCAAATGCATTTATAATTTTTAAAGGTCTTTCCTCATTTAAAACAAGTTTTAAAGCTTCATCTTCAATTGGAGTATATCCTGTTTCTGAGGATGACATTAAAACATTTTTATCTTTATCAATTATGTGAATTTGATCCAGTCCTCTTATTATTCTTTGATTGTTTATAAATGTCTGAAAATTTTCTTTATTTTTAATATAATTTAAATTTCTATTGATATCATATGCAACTATAATAACATCAGATTCGATTTTATTACGTTTTTCACCCACATATCTTCTCGCTATTTCGTAAGAATTATTTACTGCAGTGGTAATCTTATTATCAAAATACTTTTCGATAGCAAATGAAAATAGAAATAAGGAAAAAATTGAAATCAATATTGAAGGAATTAACGTGAATAATGAAAAAAAAATAATATATTTTCTGTTTGCTACGGAACCTCTAACATTAATATTTTGTTTTAAAGAGTTTTTGGTTTCTAAG
>CACEKE010000016.1 GCA_902560075.1 uncultured Pelagibacteraceae bacterium | reverse complement strand
TACAGATAAAAAAACTATTATTAAAAAGGATAAGAAAATTATTCCAAAGGATTTAAAGTTTGATTTAATATTTAGTACTTGTTTAGTTGATATTATTAATGAGGCAAATATCCAAAATTGTGTTAAGAAAATTACAGGTATAACAAGCTCAGGTGTAACTGCAAAAAACCTTATTAATCCTGGTGAATGAGCATATCCGACAGATACCAAGATTTTTTTAAAGGGAACTTTTTGATCTTTATCTGGAAAAATCTTTACACCAATCACAAAAATAAATATTGACCAGAGAAACCATGTTAAAATTGCTGTTAGTCCAGATAGACCTATAGAAGTTTTAATTATTGTATTCGCTGCTACAGCACCTGCAACACCATCAAGTATCATTATTAATCCTGCAAAATAAATTGCAGCTTCACCAAAATATCTGTTATCTCTGTAAAGAGATTTATCGAGTTTTAAAGATTTAAAAAAAATATTTAAAAACTCAGCTAGCATTTTTAAATAAATTATCCTTTTACTACTTCTCTTGTATTGGCATTATAAGATTCTGTAAAAGGTATATCTACAACTACTGCATCGACAGGCTCTCCTGGTTTTTCAGAATATTTCTCTGGCAAATGAATTTTATACTTTGACCCTGGTTTTCCTTTAGGAAAACCATTTGTATTTAAAGTTCCGTCATAAGGAACATATCCCATTGCAATATTTGTTTTTTTCTCTGGATGATACCAAGGAGAGGTAATAAAACCTATTGGTTCACCTCCACCCTCACCAGATACTAACCAAAAATCTGGTGCGTATTCTTCTATTGGTTTTCCCCCTAGCTCCATTCCAACTAATTGAAGTTTATATGGTTTTTTTCCATCTCTTAATTCATCTCTCATTTGTTCAAGAACCTTTTTACCAACATAATCTGATTTTTTATTCCACTCACCTTTACCAGATAAGGAGACTTGATATCCTAAATTACATTGAAAAGGATTGTGCTGGTAATCCATGTCTTGTCCCCAAGATAAGATTCCTGCTTGTATTCTTCTGTGGTGAGCAGGTGCAATTACCATTAGTTTATGTTTTTTTCCAGCTTTAAGCACTGCATTCCACATATCTTCAGCATATAAAGTTGACTCTCTTAAATAAATTTCGTAGCCAGCTTCACCAGAAAATCCAGATTGTGATATAACACAACTTCTTCCACCAACTTTTGCTTCAGCGAGTCCGTAAAACGGCATGTTATCAAAGTCTACATGGTCACCGCATAAATCCTGCATTAGCAACTTTGACTTTGGACCTTGTATTTGAACAGGAGAAACGTCAATCTCTTCTATTTCACAATTAAATCTTCCATCACAGTTAACGCCTTGTAAATATAAAGATATATCACTATCAGATAAACTAAACCAAAACTCATCTTTAGAAATTCTTAACAAAATTGGATCATTTAAAACACCGCCATACGCATTACACAGAATTACGTATCTTGCTCTCATAGGAGAAATTTTAGTAGCATCCCTTGTAATTACATAATCAACAAATTTTTCTGCATCTGGACCTTTTACTCTTATTTGTCTTTCAACAGCGACGTTCCACATAGTTACGTGATTTTTAATTGCATCATATTCAACCATAGCACCACCATCCTCTGGTTTCACATAGCCTCTTGGATGATAAATTCTGTTATAAACCGTTGCTCTCCAACAACCTGCTTGCATTGATAAATGCCAATAAGGTGATTTTCTTACCCTTGTTGATATTAACATTTCTACCTTTGTTGGTCCGCTTTGTCTTAAATTGTATGGTACTTTTCTATCTGACTGATCTACTGACGTTATGTGTCTTATTTTGCTGTAATCAAATTCTTTAGACATAATTATTCTCCATCAACCATTTGTTGGTTTCTTTAAGTCCTCCAAAAGTATAAATATGAAAGTGATCTGTGTGATCTTTTAGTTTTCCAATTATATCGTTAGGGTCCTTAGGTTTCATTAAATCTAACGCCTTACTAAAATTAGATTTAAGAAAGTTTATGGAATTTTTTGCACCAACAATATTAGCAAATTTAATTAAACTTGTAATTTTTAGTGGCCCAGTAATTCCTACATGAACTGGTACTGACTGCTTAGAAATATAATCTATGATTGGCTGAGGATCTAACAACCATTGTGTTACAATATAATCAGCATAAGGCTTTTTATCTTGCATAGCTTTTTCTAATTCTGAATCGGATATATCAGGACTCCCCTCAGGATGTCCAGCAATTCCTATTTTTAATCCCTCAAAATATCCTGTCTCTAATAATTGAATTGAACTCTCGAATTTACCAACAGGTTCTCTACTGCCCCCAATCACCAGGCACTGTTTCACACCTAGGTCTTTGCACATATCAATATACTCTTTAAGATGATTATTATTCTCAATTGATCTAGCGGGTATATGGGGTATTGGATTGCATCCTTTTCTAACCAACTCTCCTGCTTTTTCAGCTGTTTCTTTGTGATCTCCACCCGGTAGAAAAGTAATATAGACATCTTTTAATGCTGGAATTGTATCTATATCTGTCTTAGGACCAATTTCTAAAGAAAAATTCATTAATCAATTCTTATTTATTTTATAAAGTCTGTCTATAAAAATCGTTTGTGAATGGGTGAGACTATTTTTTTTGTCCTCTATGCTTTTGTATCCTCTGACCGTACTGTTGGGTTACCCTATCAAATATAATTGCCAAAGCTACAATTGCTAGTCCATTCATCAATCCTGAGGCTAAATACTGATTGGAAATAGCCTGTAATATTGGAATTCCTAATCCTTTAACCCCGATCATAGAAGCAATTACAACCATTGCTAATGCCATCATAATAGTTTGATTAACCCCTGCAAAAATAGTAGGCAAAGATAAAGGTATTTGGACTGTTCTTAACTTCTGCATGGTGGTAGCGCCAAAAGCCTCGCTTGCCTCTAATGTCTCTTTATCTACCTCTCTTATTCCCAAATTTGTTAATCTAACAATGGGTGGTAATGCATAAACACAAACAGCTAATAACCCCGGAACTTTACCTATCCCCAGAAGCATAATAATTGGAATTAGGTAAACAAAACTTGGGATTGTTTGCATCATATCCAAAATAGGTAATATAGCTTTCTCAGTTCTATTAGACTTTGACATTAAAATACCAATAGGTATTCCAACAGCTATACAAACTAATGTTGCAACTGAAATAATAGCGACTGTTGCCATACAGTTTTTCCACATTCCAAAGTAGCCTATTACTAAAAAGCTTAAAACTGTTCCTAAGGCTAGTTTATAACTTCTAGAACCAACCCATGCTAAAAACCCAAAAGCAAAAATTACTATTGGCCATGGGGCGCCAACTAATAATTTTTCTAACCAAATTAAAAATGACAACAATGGATCAAAAAAGCTTTCGATCCCATCACCGTATTCTCTTGAAAATTCTTTAAAATTTTGATCAATTCCTTTTTTTAAATCACGAAGTGATTGTCTATCCATTACTGGAATTTTGTTGAAATCCATTCTTAGATAATACTACAAACGAGCCTGTTAATACAGGCTCGTTTGTTAGATTTATTTTTATAAACCAATACCTTTTCTAATTTTATCTGCTGTAGATTTAGGTACCCATTTTGACCATACTTCTGGGTATCTTACCAAAAACTCAACTGCTGCATCTGCTCCATCAGCTTGTTGCTCAGCCATATAAACCAACATACCGTTCATAACGTCTCCAGGGTACGTTCTTTTTTTGAAATAGTTCATACCAGCTTTACCTGCTGTATTTTTATAGTTATCAGACACTACAGTGAATACCTCTGATTTAACCCAAGATGATTTCTTTGGATTAGCACATTCTTGTTCTGGTTTTGATAAACAGTTATCCCAATTATCTTTACCAGCATACTCACCCATATCAACAGCTTGTAAGTTATATTTTCCAACTAATGAAGTTGGTGACCAATAATAACCAAACCAGTTTTCACCTCTCTCAGCAGCTTTCGCAATTGAACCGTCTAAACCTGCAGCTGAACCTGTTTCAACTATTGCCCAACCTTTAGCTTCCATTTCCCATGCTCTAAAATGGTTTCTATTACTCAATTCACAGTTCCATCCTGGAGGACAGATATGAAAACCACCTTTAGACGGATCTTCTGGATGTGGGAACAGATCAGGTCTTTTTAAAATTTCATCTGCTGATGTAAGTTCAGGATGTTTTGCTAAAGTGTGTGGAAGTACCCACCAACCTTCACCTAAACCTGTAATTGGAGCCTTGTTAATAGAGTGTAATCTTCCTTCTTTAACAGCAGCCTCTAACTCAACTATTGCTGCATTGGCCCAAAATTCTGGTGCAACATCTGGCTCACCTTTTTCTTGCATAGAAGTAAAGGTAGGCATTGTTGCTCCAGGCACTAGTTCGACGTTACAACCAAACCCTTCTTCTAAAATAACTTTATCTACCTCAGCCATAAAATTTGCTGAAGCCCAGTTCATATTTGCAATAGTTATGTCTCCGCATTCTGCATTAGCAGACATATTGTATGAATTAAAACCAAGAACAAATAGAGCTGAAATTAGTATTTTTT
>CACEKE010000015.1 GCA_902560075.1 uncultured Pelagibacteraceae bacterium | reverse complement strand
ATACAAAAATAGTTGTGGTCATAATAATTAAATTATATTAAAAAATTATAATATGTCTATCTGGGGAAGTTTAATAGGAGGAATGATTGGCCTTTCACTAGGAGGTCCTTTCGGAATGCTTTTAGGTTCTATTTTAGGTGGAAAAATTTCAAGAGCGAGGGCTCAAGGAGGTTTTTCCGCTATTGGTCAAAGTCAAAAAATTTTTGCGCTATCACTAATTGTTTTATCTGCAAAACTAAGTAAGGCAGATGGTCAAGTAAGTCGTGAGGAATTAATTGCCGTAAAAGATAAATTAAAAATTCCTGAAAACGAGTTAGATGAAGTGGGTAAAATATTTAATCGAGCAAAAGAGGAGAGCACTGGATACGAGCCATACGCCCAACAAATTGCACAGTTTTATAAGGGAAATTTAAACGTTCTAGAGGAGGTTATTAATATTCTATTTTATATAGCAGAGTCCGATGGAAAGGTAAGCCCTGAAGAGACAAAAATGATCGAAAATATAGCCTATATTTTTGGATTAAGTGAGACACAATATAATAGTATTAAAGAGAGCAGAAAATCATCCGATAAGCTAAATCCTTATATGGTTTTAGAAAGCAACCCTGACGATGATTTGCAAACAATTAGAAAAAGATATTTAAAGTTATCTAAAGAACATCATCCAGACTTACTTTTAAGTAAAGGAGTTCCTGAAGAGGTAATTGAGGAAAGTAAAAAGACAATGAGGGCTATAAACTCTGCATGGGATCAAGTTCAAAAACTAAAAAAAAATTAGAATTGTTCAGACTCTGTTGAGCCTTCCATTGCCGTCGTAGAACTTTTACCACCACTTATAGTATTAGATACTGCGTCAAAATAAGAAGTACCAACTTCTCTTTGGTGTTTAACACTAGTGTAGCCATCCTTTTCTCTATCAAATTCTTGTTGTTGAATTTTAGAGTATGCGGCCATTCCATCTTTTTTATATTTTTCAGCAAGTTCAAAGATCGCAATATTTTGAGTGTGAAATCCTGCTAAAGTTATAAATTGAAACTTGTAACCCATTTCACCAATTTTTCTCTGAAAAGTTCCAATTTCATCATCAGATAAATGTTTCTTCCAATTAAAAGATGGGGAGCAGTTATAAGCTAACAATTTCCCAGGAAATTTTGAGTGAATTGCATCAGCAAATTTTTTAGCTTCCTCTAAATTAGGGGTTGCAGTTTCACACCAAATTAAGTCTGCATAAGGAGCGTAAGCAAGTCCTCTAGAAATTGCTTGTTCTATTCCAGCTTTAACATAATAAAATCCTTCAGGTGATCTCTCTCCTGTTAAAAAAGGTTTATCATTATGATCATGATCGTTAGTTATTAATTTTGCGGCGTTAGCATCAGTTCTTGCAAGAATTATTAATGGGACATCTGCAATATCTGCAGCTAACCTTGCGGCTTTCAAATTTCTAACTGCGGTTCCAGTTGGTACTAAAACTTTTCCACCCATATGCCCACATTTTTTTTCACTTGCTAACTGATCTTCAAAGTGCACACCAGCTGCGCCCGCTTTAATAAATTTTTTAGTTAATTCAAAAACGTTTAATGGACCACCAAAACCAGCCTCTCCATCGGCTATAATAGGTAACATATAATCTGTTCTATCTTTAGAATCCATTTCACCATCTTTAATTTCCATATGTTGAATTTGATCTGCTCTTACTAAAGCATTATTAATACTATCCACAAGTTTTGGAGCGCTATCAAAAGGGTATAATGATTGATCAGGATACATCTCTCCAGCAGTATTTGCATCAGCAGCTACTTGCCACCCACTGACATAAATAGCTTTTAACCCAGCTTTTGCATGTTGAACAGAATGATTTCCAGACAGTGAACCCAACGTATTTACGTAAGGTTCAGTGTTAAGCAAGTTCCACAATTTTTTAGATTGTTGTTCACACATTGAATGCTGTATTTTTATTGAACCTCTTAAACGCTCTACCTCTTCAGGTGTATAATCTCTTTTAATGCCTGCAAATCTTTTTAGATCATATGAAACTTTTGCTTCTGAACTCATTTAAACCCCTCAATTTAAATGTTGAATATTTTATGTGATGATAATGAACTAGTTGTTGTTAAATTCGTTAGTAAACTCATTCATACCACTTGAACCCCAATCACAATGGTCGTCTCTTAAATAGATACCTGACTTATTTCTTTTATCAGAAGTATCTTGGTGGCTGTTTTGAGCCTTATTTTCTTGAGTATTTTTATTGTTTTTGTCGTTCATGAGAATAATATAATTTACAATATTTACAAAATCTATAAAAAACATTGAAATACTTGTAAATTTGATAAATTTTTTGTAAAATTAAATTTACAAAATTTACAAAATGCAAGAAAATATTGATAGTAAAATTGGTAATAAAATAAAGAGTTTTAGACTGAAACTAGGACTGCAGGCAAAAAAACTTGCTGAACTTGTTGGTATTTCTCCAACGTATTTAAATCTAATTGAAAACGGAAAAAGAAAATTGGACGGGGACTTGCTCTTAAAGATGTGTCAAGAATTAAGAATAGAGATATCAGATTTAGTTGATGATAACATAATCACATTAAATAACTCTAAAAGTGCTATTTCAAAAAATTTAGATAAAAAAGATCTAAAATCTCAAAATTTAAAAATTGGACCAAAAATTAGAGCATTTAGACGGCAACTTGGTATCCAAGCAAACAAACTAGCAGAGCAAACAGGTATATCAGCTAGTTACTTGAATTTAATTGAAAGCGGAAAAAGAAATATTGATAGTAATTTAGTTATTAAAATTTGTAATGAGTTAAAAATTAATGTTTCTGACTTAACAAGCAAATCTGATGTAAATCTTGAAAATAACATATCAGAACTTTTAAGCGATGAATTATTTGAAGATCTAGATATTTTAGGGCCTGAAGTAAAAGATTTAGTTGCATCAAATCCTAAAATTGCAAAAGCATTAATAAAATTAGGTGATAATTTTAAACAAAAAGATATTGAAATAGTAAATAAAGTAGAAAATTTCTCAGGTAAAATTATTGATAAAAGAAAAGCTGCATTTCCAGGGGAGATAGTTTCGGATTTTTTACAAGAAAATAAAAATTATTTTCCAGAATTAGAAAAATTTGCTGAAGATGTATTTAATGAAATCAAAATAAATAATAGAGCTACATACTTATCATTATGTAATTATTTAAAAAGAAAATACGCTGTAAAAGTAAAAGATGTTTTACCTAAGGAAGGTAAACCTTTTTCAAAAATTTTTGATCAAAAAAATAGAGAACTTTTGTTAAGCGATTATGTGGCACTTGAAACTAAAAAGCTTTATGCGGCAGCTCAAGTTGCTCAGGAAGGAGCAATAAATATTATAGAAAAATATCTTTCAAATTTTAAATTTCCATCCGAAGAGTCGAAAAAATTAACAAAAGTTGCACTATTAAATTACTGTGGTGCAGCAATTTTAATGCCGTATAAAATGTTTCATAATGAATGTATAAAACAGAAATACGATTTAGAATTAATACAAAATACATTTGCTTGTACATTTGAACAAATTGCACATAGAGTCACTTGTTTACAAGATCCTAAGTTACCTGGTATTCCTTTTCATTTTTTAAGAGTAGATGTTGCTGGTAACATATCTAAAAGATTTTCATTATCTGGAATTGAAATTCCGCGGTATGGAGGCGCATGTCCACGTTGGAATGTTTACTCTGCCTTTTCAAGACCTGGTGTTATTCAAGCAGCAGTGAGCAAGATGACCAATGGCGAAAAATATGTTTGTATTGCAAGAACTGTTGAAAAGGGAGTAGGAAAATATGGTCAAAAAAAAAGTATGCTTTCAATCGGCCTAGGCTGTGAAGCGAAATATGCTAAAGATTTTATTTACACTGAATATATGGACCTTAGTGATAAAAAATCAGAAATTCCAATTGGAGTATCATGTAGAACATGTGACAGACTAGATTGTTCACAAAGAGCATTTCCGCCACTTCATAAAAAATTTGATGTTGATATAAATAATAGAGGTGTATCAGTCTACGTCACAGAATAAACTAGCTTTTTTTTTTCGATCTTTCCCTAGATAATAGTTGAGTTAGAGAATCTACCATAGCATCAGATGCTTTAAATATTTCACTTGATTTATATTCATTTGAAAGATTTTTATCTGGATTTGTTTTGTCCTCAATTACTATACCTTTATCAGGTGCATTATCTTTAATATAAATAAGTATTAGCCAATCTTCATCACTTGACTCGTCCCATTTAATAAAAATCTCTCCTGTTTCAAATCTTCGATCAATACATCTAAAAATTGACATATGCCTTGTAATATGTCGTTTATTTAATTGAAAAACTAAACTAGAAGCACTTCTATAAAAACTTTCTAAAGACAGCTCTATCTTTTGTCTTTCAAGAGAGTATTCTCTTTCTTTTCTTAAAAGAGTTTCTCTGTCATCCGTTTCAGATGTTTTAACACCTAATGCCTCCACCCTCTCTCTTATTTTTTGATCTCTAATTAATCTGTATTTTTCCTTAAGTTTTTCTATTCTTTCCTGTAGACCTGAATAATCTTCTCTTTGTTCTTTTAAGGATGTTTTTTCGAGTTTTTCAAGTTCCTTGATTTCTCTTATTCTAAATCTTTCAATTTGTTTTTCTAATTTAATTTCTTGTAAAAATCTT
>CACEKE010000014.1 GCA_902560075.1 uncultured Pelagibacteraceae bacterium | reverse complement strand
ACCAAATATCAAAATTTAGCTTCTTATCCTCTGGTGTATTTGGGTCTTTAGATTGTAATTTATAATGTTTGGTTGAATAATTCTTATTATTAATAATAATATTTTCTTCCCCGACAAATTTAACTATTTGTGGCTTTATACTCCCAGATAAAGGACTAATTTGATTATCTGCCTCTAAAATGTCATGATTCCACCAGTTACCTACAATACTATTAATACTAACATTTCCTTTATAAGAGGATCCAATAATTTTAAATTCTTTTTTATTATCACTTAATTTTAAATCCACAAATTTCCTTTTTTTATTTTGAAAAGTTTCAGAATTAAATGAGACAAGTAAGTTTTTATAATATTTCTCAATACCTTTGCTATTGATTGTAAATAATTTAATCCCTAAAAGTTCTACTTCAAATTTTGTCTCATTTCTAACCTCTAAATAATCATCTTTATGTTTAAAGAAATATTTACTTAATCCTATTAATTTTCCATCTCTTAAGACTTCCATTTCTATTGTTTTAAATTTTTTATAATCTTGTGGGTGTGAAATTGAATAAGCTGGATAGAGAAATAAGATCAAAAATATAAGAAAAAATTTAATATATCTATTAATATAAATAATATAAAAATTCATAAATAAATATTAAAATATATAATCATATAATGTTTTTAACTATAAGAAATATACCCAAAGTATCATGGAGCTCCAAAGAGCCTTTAAATTTTAAACCAAAAATTAGTACTTTTTTCTTTCTTTGCTTTGGATTAACCCTTTTTGGAATAGGAGAGGGCTTACTTTTAGTTTCGTTTACAGGAGCTTCACCATGGAGCGTTCTTGCTCAAGGAATTTCTAATTATGTTGATTTATCAATTGGAACCATAACTTTTTTAATAAGTCTTTTTGTAATTTTTTTGTGGGTTTTTTTAAATCAAAAACCAGGAATAGGGACTGTATTAAATGCAATAATTATTGCAGCAATGATTGATGTTTGTTTAAAATATATATCAACACCAGAAAGTTTTGAGTTAAAAATTGTGTTAGCAATATTTTCTGTATTAATTACTGGGATAGGAAGTGGAATTTATCTAATTGCAAATTTAGGACCTGGTCCAAGAGATGGACTTATGACTGGATTACAAAAAAAAACTAAGTTACCCATCGCATCTGTTAGAGCTTTTTTAGAAATATCCGTTGTTTCTATTGGCTGGTATTTAGGGGGTACAGTTGGAGTAGGAACTTTATTATTTGCATTTGGAATTGGTCCTTGTGTTGCTTTTGGACTATTTATCGTAGATAAAATTTCTACTAAAAAGTGATTAATACAACCCTCGTTTTCTGTTAAGATCAATTTATGTGGTTTGTTAGAATTAGACTACATAAATTTGTTAGATTAACACTTCATCCACCATGAAGTAAGAGCCTTTCTTTTTGAATTTTTAAATGGCTAGGATTTTACATTCTCATACTGGTTTCTAATAATACTTGATTTACTTAACATTTTGAAAATTCCTTCATCACTCTTCATCATTCCTTCATCACTAATGATTTTCCTTAAGATAAAAAAAAAGGGCAGTAAAAACTGCCCTTTTTGAATTTTTGTTTGAGATAAATGGGGATTACATTCGCCTACATTCGCATTCTTAGTACGCCAATACTCACTTATTTAAGAACTTCATTGAAAACTTCATTGAGAAAACCCTCTAATTTAAAAGCAAGTAAAAAGATGATTGAGAAGTAATACAATACTTTAATTTAAATCTTTGTTTGTATTTCTGAAAATATAGTTCAGATATTTAAATAAGTAAGAATTTTCGTATATTAAATATTCTTTATTATTTAAAAAATATTCTGGGTCGTAATGCGTATCTAAAATATTACAAATGAGTTTCTCTATTCTTCTTTTCATAATTTTTAACGTATAATTATTCTTAATTCAGATCTCAATAATTCGATGTATTTTTCTCTATCTACATTCTCATAATGTAAAATATGATCTTTTTGCTTAATAGTATCATAAACTTTAAGTCTTTTAATAAAATACTCAAAAAAGTTAATTTTGTTGTTGATATAAAGTTCTTTAGATTTACCAAGATCCTTTTTTTCATCTGAATAACTTTCTAAAATAGATGGAAACCAATTTAAATTAAGATATTCATCTAAATTAAAATTATCATCTGGTTTGTAGTCGATTAAACCACCTTGAAAACCCATGAGTTTATTTAGAAAACCTTTCTCCTCTGCTGGGATTACTTTGACGAGGTAGGGATGAATAGATGTTCTATCGGTTACTCCAAGAAATATACCTTCTAAATAAAATTTGTAAGAAGTATCTATTTTTCCATTTTGAAAAACTTTAACAAGTTCTTTGCTTGTTTTGATGTCTTGTTTTACAAACTCGTTATTATATAAAACATTAAGCGATTTATCAGCACTTTCAAAAAAACCCATAATATAATTTATATGTTTTTTAGAATTATAGTAAGTCAAAAAAAACCCCCGAAACTTTCGTTTCGAGGGTTCTAATTTTGTTTAGTGTATGTATTTAGAGTGTTCTCAAAATGGAAACGTATTACATGCCCATGCCACCCATGCCGCCCATGCCGCCCATTCCTCCAGGAGGCATTCCAGCTGGTCCAGCATCCTTCTCCTCTGGTTTGTCAGCTATCATAGCTTCAGTTGTTACTAATAGTCCAGATATAGAAGCAGCATCTTGTAATGCTGTTCTAACAACTTTAACTGGGTCGATAATACCTTCTTTGAACATGTCAACATATTGTTCAGTTTGCGCGTCATAACCATTAGATGATTTATTTGTTTCTAAAAGCTTGCCTACTATTACTGAACCGTCGACACCAGCATTTTTTGTAATTTGTCTGATAGGAGCCTGCAATGCGCTTTTAACAATCTCTACGCCAGCTTTTTGATCGTCACCTTTAACTTTTACAGATTTATCGAGATCTTGAGAGGCATATAATAATGCACATCCTCCGCCTACCACGATACCCTCTTCAACAGCAGCTCTTGTAGCATTTAAAGCATCCTCAACTCTATCTTTTCTCTCTTTAACTTCAACTTCTGTAGCACCTCCAACTTTGATTACAGCAACTCCTCCAGCAAGTTTAGCTAATCTCTCTTGAAGTTTTTCTCTGTCATAATCTGAAGTTGTCTCATCAATTTGTTGTTTAATTGAATTGCATCTAGCTTCAATATCTGTTTTTTTCCCTGAACCACTGACAATTGTACTGTTTTCTTTGTCAACTTTTACTCTTTTAGCAGAACCTAAATCAGTAAGTTTTACATTTTCTAGTTTAATACCTAAATCTTCGGAAATTACCTGTCCTCCAGTTAATATTGCAATATCTTCCAACATTGCCTTTCTCCTGTCACCAAAACCTGGAGCTTTGACAGCTACAACTTTTAAACCACCTCTTAGTTTATTTACAACTAATGTAGCTAAAGCCTCACCCTCAACGTCTTCTGAAATAATCATTAGAGGCCTTCCTGCTTGAACAACAGCCTCCAAAAGTGGAACCATTGGCTGAAGATTTGTTAATTTTTTTTCATGTAACAGAATTAAAGGATTTTCTAACTCTGTTGTCATCTTATCGCCATTAGTAATGAAATAAGGAGATAGATATCCTCTGTCAAATTGCATACCTTCTACAACATCAAGCTCCGTTTCTATTCCTTTAGCTTCCTCGACAGTGATTACACCTTCATTACCAACTTTTTGCATTGCTTTAGCAATCATATTTCCAATTTCTTTATCACCATTTGCGGAAATTGTACCTACTTGAGCTATCTCATCACTATCTTTTACTTTTTTTGCTGAGGAAATAAGTTTCTCTTTAACTTGTTCTACAGCCGCATCGATACCTCTTTTTACATCCATAGGGTTCATTCCAGCTGTAACATATTTACAACCTTCCTTAACGATCGCTTGTGCTAATATCGTTGCTGTGGTAGTTCCATCACCAGCCTCGTCATTTGTTTTACTAGCAACTTCTTTTACCATTTGAGCACCCATATTCTCAAACTTGTCGTCTAAATCAATTTCTTTTGCAACAGTCACACCATCTTTAGTAGTTCGAGGTGCACCATAGGACTTATCAATTACTACATTTCTTCCTTTTGGTCCTAAAGTTGTTTTTACTGTATTAGCAAGTATATCAACACCCTTTAACATTGCTGACCTTGCTTCTGAATCGAATTTAACTATTTTTGCCATTTAATTTTCTCCTTACATTAAATTATTTACCTGATGAAATACCCATAATGTCTGACTCTTTCATTATGTTGTATTCTTTGCCATCAATTTTAACTTCTGTCCCAGACCATTTACCAAACAAAACCTTATCACCTACTTTGACATCCATAGGAATGATTTTTCCATCTTCTGTTTTTGCTCCGCCACCAACAGCAACAACTTTACCTTCTTGCGGTTTTTCTTGAGCCGTGTCTGGTATGATAATTCCACCAGCAGTTTTTTCACTGCTGTCTAATACTTCAATAAGCACTCTATCGTGCAAAGGTTTAAACTTCATAAAAACTCCTTTAAATATTGAATTCATATAGATACAGAAAGCTATTATTTCAAGATATCTATAAAAATATAAAAGCCTTAAAAAACCAAGAAAAATTGGTTTTTTTGGGTTATATCATAATAATGACTGCAAATTTAGAGGAAATAGGTCTTAGTTCTATTGTAGACCAGTTTGATCTTTTCTTTATCGATATATGGGGAGTAGTACATAATGGTATTAAGCTTTATCCAGATGCAATTAATGTTTTAGAGAAGTTAAATGATAAAAATAAAGATTATGTACTTTTAACTAATGCGCCTAGACCAAATTCAACTGTTATTAATTTTTTAAAAAAAATGGGATTAGCAAAATTACATTGTGAAAAAGTTTACACCTCTGGAGAAGCTGCATTAAGGTTTTTAAATGAAAAGAGCAAACAATCGAAATTTTATCATATTGGCCCGCCAAGAGATTTTGATTTATTTTTTTCTTTTAAAGAAAATAAGGTAAAAAATATTGACGATAGTGAATTTTTACTTTGCACTGGTTTATTTGATGAATATATCGAAGATCTAAATTATTATAAGAATTTATTAAAAAATAAAAAAGAACTGGAAATGGTATGTACTAATCCTGACCTGATAGTTGACAGAGGTAATAAGCGTGAATATTGTGCAGGAACTATTGCGAAAATATTTGAGGAAGAAGGGGGAAAGGTAGAATATTTTGGTAAGCCTTATCCACTTGTATATAAGTTATCCGCTAAAATTAAAAATAAAAAAGTTTTATGTATTGGAGATAACCTTAATACAGATATTAAAGGGGCAAATTTACAAAATTTTAGTTCACTTTTTATTTCAAGTGGAATTCATAAAAACGAAA
>CACEKE010000013.1 GCA_902560075.1 uncultured Pelagibacteraceae bacterium | reverse complement strand
TTTTAGTAGACAGAATAGTTTTGAACTCTTCAATAGGAAACAGATTAGCTGAAAGTATTGAAACTTCTGTTAATTTAGCTAATGGACTGCTTTTTGTTGAGTATGAAAATGAGACACTACCAAAAAAATTTAGAAAGATTGAAAAATTAATATTTTCAACGAAATTTGCTTGTCCAGAAAGTGGTTTTACAATTGAAGAAATTGAACCAAGGCTTTTTTCTTTCAATAGTCCGTATGGTGCTTGTGAGGAATGTGATGGAATAGGTATAAAACTAAACGTTGATCCAAAACTTGTAGTACCTAATGAGAAGAAATCTATTGCAGATGGCGCAATTGAACCGTGGGCCAAAACAACTACTTTATATTATGCACAAACATTAGCATCTCTAGCAAAACATTATAACTTTTCTTTAAATGAAAAATGGAACAAATTATCAAAAAAAATAAGAGATATAATATTATTTGGATCTGATGATGATGAAATAAAATTTTCCTATGACGATGGTTATGAAAAGTATTCCCACAAAAAAACTTTTGAAGGTGTAATTAATAATCTTGAGAGAAGGTATCTTGAAACCGATAGTGATTGGAAAAGAGATGAAATTTCACAATATCAATCTGATACAAATTGCGACAAATGTAATGGTCAAAGGTTAAAAGAAGAGGCGTTGTGTGTAAAAATTGATAATTTAAATATCAGTCAAGTCACAGAAAAATCTATTTATGAAGCAAAAAAATGGTTTAACTCTTTACAACTTAAACTTGATCAAAGACAATTAAAAATTGCCGAACATATTCTAAAGGAAATAAATGAAAGACTCGATTTTTTATTAAACGTTGGATTAGATTACTTAACTTTATCTAGAGAGTCAGGGACTTTATCTGGTGGAGAGTCGCAAAGAATTAGGTTAGCGTCACAAATAGGATCAGGTTTGACTGGTGTTTTATATGTTCTTGACGAACCGTCTATAGGTTTACATCAAAAGGATAACGTTAAATTGATAAATGCATTAAAAAGATTACGTGATCTTGGAAATACAGTTGTAGTTGTTGAACACGATACTGAAACTATGGAAAATGCAGATCACATTATAGACCTTGGTCCTGAGGCAGGTCATAATGGTGGAAAGGTTGTTGCTGAAGGATCATACGAAGAGCTTTTAAATGCAGATAGTATAACTGGAAAATATTTATCAAATAAATTTTATATTCCAATCCCAAAAAAAAGACGATTAGCAAAAAATGGAAGGTTTTTACAAATCTTGAGTGCTAGTGGTAATAACTTGAATAATGTTAATTTAAAAATTCCATTTGGAACATTTACATGTGTTACTGGTGTTTCTGGTAGTGGTAAATCAACATTAGTTCTACAAACATTATATAACGCTTTAAATTTAAGTTTAAATAATAATAAATCTAGAAAAATACCTAAGCCCTTTAGAGGTCTGAAAGGAATGGAATTAATAGATAAAATTATTGATATAGACCAATCACCAATTGGTAGAACACCTAGATCAAATCCTGCAACATACACAGGTGCATTTGGTCCAATAAGAGACTGGTTTACAAACTTACCAGAGTCTAAAAGTCGTGGTTACAAACCAGGAAGATTTTCATTTAATGTGAAAGGCGGGAGATGTGAAGCCTGCGAAGGTGATGGTGTAATAACCTATGAAATGCATTTTTTACCAGATGTTTATATAACTTGTGATGAATGTAAAGGAAGCAGATACAATAGAGAGACTTTAGAAATAAAATTTAAAGATAAAAGTATTGCGGATGTTTTAAATATGACAGTAGAAGAAGGTTGCGAATTTTTTGAGAATATTTCAAACATTAGAAGTAAGTTATTAACACTTAAAAAAGTAGGCTTGGGATATATAAAAATTGGACAACAGGCAACAACCCTATCTGGGGGTGAAGCTCAAAGAATTAAGCTTGCTAAAGAATTATCAAAAAGATCAACTGGTAGGACAATGTATATTTTAGATGAGCCCACGACTGGGCTGCACCAGCACGACATTAAGAAACTATTAGAGATTCTTCATACATTCGTTGCCACAGGTAATACGGTGGTGGTTATAGAACATAATCTAGATGTGATTAAAACTGCAGATTATATAGTAGATATGGGTCCAGATGGTGGTGTAAAGGGTGGCAATATCATAGCAGAAGGCAAACCAGAAGATGTTGCTAATGTTAAGGATAGCTACACTGGTCAATATTTAAAACCTTTGCTTAACGGCAAAGTTAAAAAAATTGCTTAAACTATTTATCCTCTTTTAAGATCGTTTTTTGTGTAACTTTAAGATTTACCAATAAAGGACAGGCAATATAAATAGATGAATATGTTCCAAATATAACTCCAAGTATCATTGCCAACGAAAATCCTTTTAGTATAGCTCCACCAAAAAAGAAAATTGAAAATAATGCCAATAAGGTTGTCACAGATGTAATTATTGTTCTTGATAAAGTTTCATTTATTGAAATATTTGATAATTCGTAAATTTTTATATCTGAATATTTTTTTAAGTTGTCCCTAACTCTATCATATATGACTACTGTATCGTTCATAGAATATCCAACAATGGTAAGAACGGCTGCTACGATTGACAAGTTAATTTCTAATGAAAAAATAGAGAAAATACCTAGAGTTAAAATCACATCATGAAATAATGCTAATATAGCACCCAAACTAAACTGCCACTCAAACCTAATCCATATATAAATTAACATAGCAAGAAGTGATAAAGAGATGGCAATTATTCCAGATTTTAGAAGTTCTTTACTAACTTTGGGACCAACATTTTCAACCCTTCTATATTCAAAAATATTTCCATTTTTTTTCTCAATATTAGATTTGATATTATTTATAAAATTTGGATTATTTAAATCCTCAGTTTGAAATTTTATAATGTAATCTGTTTCATTACCAAATTTTTTTACTGATACACCTTTTAAATTTAAACTATTAAATACATCCCTTACATTTGTAATATTATAATTTTTATCTATTACTCTTAATTCTATTAGTGTTCCACCTTTAAAGTCTACACCATAATTTAAACCCTTAAATGTTAGAAAAATTACAGAAATGAAAACTAATATTATGGATAAAATATTTCCAGTCTTATAAAATTTATTAAATTTAAAATCTGTCATTAAATAATTTTTTCTTTCTCTTTGTTTCTTAAAACTATAACTGAGGTTAACAATCTAGCTATAAAGTAAACAGTAAATAAAGTTGTCAGGATCCCTATACCTAATGTAATTGAAAAACCTTTGATAGGTCCAGAACCCATAAAAAATAAAATAATTGTAGCAATCAGGGTTGTTATATTGGCATCTAATATAGTAGTTCTAGATTTTGTATAACCAGAGTCAAATGCAATGATTTTGTTTTTTTCACGTAGTGTTTCTTCTTTTATTCTTTCGAAAATTAAAACATTTGCATCAACAGCCATTCCCACCGTTAATATAATTCCAGCAATGCCTGGTAAAGTAAGTGTTGCTTCTAAAATTGTTAATATGCCAACTAATAGAATTAAATTAATTATTAAAGCTATGTTTGCGATTAAACCAAAAATTCTGTACTTATAAATCATAAACAAAATAACTAATATAAATCCAATAATTAGAGATATTATTCCTGCATTAATAGAGTCTTTTCCAAGATCTGGGCCAACTGTTCTTTCTTCAATAATATTAAGTGGAGCTGGCAACGCTCCAGATCTTAATAATAAAGCTAAATCAGTAGCGGATTGAAACGTAAAATCTCCAGATATTTGACCAGATCCCGCAACAATCGCTTCACTTATAGTTGGAGCACTTATAATTTTATTGTCTAAAACAATGGCTAATTGCCTACCAACACCTTTAGATGTAGCCTTTGCAAATTTCTTAGCACCTACTCTATCTAAATTAAATACGACAACTGTTTCATTGGTTTCGTTGTTCATACTAGGTTTCGCATCAAGTAGATTTTCTCCACTTAGTATTACTCTTTTGCTTACAATTTCTTCTAATTCATCATCTTCATCATATTTTAAAGTTTGAGTTCCAAATGACTCCTCTGAACTTTTTGATACAAATTGAAAAGTAAGATTAGCAGTTTTTCCTAAGAGATTTTTTATTCTAGCAGGATCATCTAAACCAGGTAACTCTACTAATATTCTATCATTTCCTCTTTTTACTATGTTAGGTTCATTAGTACCTAACTCATCGACCCTTCTACGAACAATTTCTATTGCCTGGTCTAATGTAGAGTTTTTAAGAAGTACTAGTCCATAATCAGAAAACGAAAGAATAAATAAATTTTCTTCAATAGATAAATTCAATTCATGAGATTTAAAATTTTGATAATAAGGATTAATATCGCTATCGTCTTTTTCAAATAATTTTTCTACTTTATCTCGTAATAAGCTTGTAGTTTCAAAATAAATTACATTATTATCTAATTTTAAGTTTTTTATTTGAAGATTTTCTGTCTTTGATAATTTTCTAATATCTAAGAGTTTGCTTTGTAGTTTTTGCTTTATAACTGGTTCATTATCAATCTCTAAAAGTAAATAAGAACCACCCTGAAGATCTAGACCTAAATTGATTTTTTTTTGTAAAAAGGAATTTTCTAATTTAATAAAGTTTAAAACTGTAAAAAAAGATAAAGTAATTGTAAATAATAAGATAGAAATAATTCTTAATTTAGAAAAATATAACATTTAATTAATGTTATTTTTTTACTTCAGTTTTATTACTCACTAAAGAGAGCACTCCAGCGTCAGATCTTAAGATTTCAACCTTTACATTATCGGATATTTCAACTTCAATTTTTTCATTATCGATAATTCTTTCTACTGTACCTATTATGCCCCCTCTTGTAATAATTTTGTCGCCTCTTTTAAGATCTTCTACCATTTTTTTATGATCTTTTGCTTTCCTTTGTTGTGGACGAATTAAAAAGAAATAAAAAATTACAAATATTAATATTAGTGGAATAAATTGACCTATAGCTGGATCCATAAAACCTCAAATTTGATTTTTTTTTATACTAAATAAATTATTAAAACAACTCTTAATTGATGTCTATTTTCTCAAGATTATTCATATAAGGTTTTAATACATCGGGTATATTAATCGAGCCATCTTCATTTTGGTAATTTTCCATTATAGCAATTAAAGTTCGTCCTATAGCTAATCCACTACCATTTAATGTGCCGGGATATATGGTTTCATTCTTGTCGTTCTTATATCTTGTCATCATCCTTGTTGACTGAAAAGATCCACAAGAAGAACAGCTTGAGATTTCTCTATAGGTATTTTCAGATGGAAGCCATACTTCTAAATCGTAAGTTTTCTCAGCACTAAAACCCATGTCTCCAGTAGATAAAATTATTTTTCTATAAGGCAAATTCAGTTGATCTAATACCATAGTTGCACAATTAGTCATTCGTTCTAATTCACTTAAGCATTCCTCTATTTTAACTATACTTACTAATTCAACCTTATGAAACTGGTGTTGTCTAATCATGCCCTTGGTGTCTTTACCGTAACTACCCGCCTCTTTTCTAAAGCAAGGAGTTGAGGCCACAAATCTCATTGGTAAATTTTTTTTATCTAAAATTTGGTTTTTAACAATATTAGTTAAAATAACTTCTGCAGTAGGTATTAAAAACTTTCTTTCACTTTTATCATCTAGCTTAAGCTCAAATTGATCATTTTCAAATTTTGGCAATTGGCCTGTGCCAAACATTGAACTATAATTAGCGATTAATGGAGGGGATATTTCCTTGTATCCATTAGTATTAATGTGCAGATCAAGCATAAAATTAGAAATAGCCCTCTCTAATCTTGCAAGTTTGCCATTTACAAAAGTAAATCTTGATCCGGTTGTTTTAGAAGCTAGATCAAAATCAAGCATTTTTAAATTTTCACCTAATTCATAGTGAGATTTAGGTTTAAAATTAAAATTTTTTATAACTCCCTTCTTTTCAATTTCTATATTATCTTTTTCGTCAGAACCTATTGGAACATCATCTAAAGGTATATTTGGAAGTGATGACAGTAATGAATCTAAATCGTTTTTAATATTTTTTTGTTCTTCAGATAATAAATTAATT
>CACEKE010000012.1 GCA_902560075.1 uncultured Pelagibacteraceae bacterium | reverse complement strand
AAGGAAAGCGTCAAAAAATATTTAAATTCATCGGGGTATGGGGCACCTGGCAACAGAACGCCCCTTTCCAAAGGTTTCCGTTGTCCTTACTCATCTTTTTTTTAAAAAGTTCAATGAAGTCCTCAATGAAGTTTCAATGAAGTTTTAAAACAAAGTTGCCGTTATACGCGCATGTGCGTCTAGTAACAATTAATTCTCAAGTTTGTTTATATTTTTAAGTATTATCTAAAATAAGGTCTTAAAAAATCAATTATAGTACCATTAAACAAGTCATCTAATCCAAAAATAATCATGAAACCAATCAATAATATTACAAATAACAAAAAACCAAAAACAACTAATGCTGAAATAATTTGCACATAGTGATATAGAAAATGAATTTGAAATCTTTCTTTATTCCATAGCATATAAATAGAAAGAAAGAATAAGTAAGTGCCATATATCTCTCCCCACAAATTTAAAGTAAGTAATGATAATATTATTTGAATAGAAAATGGAATTAGAACATAAAATAATAGAAAAATTTTACTAATTTTATTAATTGTACTTTTTTCACTCATTTTTTATTTTTATAAAAAATATAAATAGTAATTAAATTAACTACCACCCAAATAAATTTTTCATAAAGATAAATAGGAAATATAGGGTTATAAAGAACCGCTAAAAAACCATAAATCCAAGTGTATGTTGTGTTATTTCTTTTATGAAATTGAATTGCATAATACAAAGCACAAGCACTAACTACCAATCTTGAAAGAGTATAGTATCCTATTGGTAATGGAAATAGTGCAATAATTAATACAATAATTGGTGCTATCCAAAATATATCTTTCTCTTTTGTTTTTTTTATTTTTTTATTTTTGTTGCTATTAAAATATTCTCCAATTTTAAAAAAGAAATCATCAAATACTTTTTGATAGTCAACATTTGCTTTTGGAAGTTTTTTCTGAAGTTTTTCTCTCTCAGAAATCGTAGTATTTAATGCCCAATCAAAATAACTAACAACACTGAAAAATAAAGCGACTACTGGAATAATATAAAACCAAATAAGAAATATTCCAAAAATTTTATATTCCTCTGAAAAAGTTAAAAGGAATATGGATAATGAAATTATTACAAAACTATAAAATGCTACTTTTAAAGAAGACCACCCTTTTTGTTTGGTATCTTGATTGTTTTTTTTTAAAATTTTAACTGATTGTTTCTTCTCTTTGAAAAAATAACTCTTAATTATAAATGGCAAATACCCTGCTATTAATCCACCCATAACTATCAATACTAAATTTAAAGTTTTATCTTTAACTTCTATTCCTAAAATTATGTAAGTAAAAAAAAGTTCAATTAATGAGAATAAAAAAATTGAGGTTAATAAATATTTTTGTTTTTTAAAAATTACTCCAGAGGCAAACGAACCTATTCCTACAATACTTGTTATTTTTCCGAATAACTGACCCCATAAGAAATAATTCATATAAATGACTGAATAATACCTAATGTTCAATGAAGTTTCAAAACAAGGTTTTTACCGATTATGCAAAACTCTCAATGAAGTCCTCAATGAAGTCGTTCCAAAAAGTCTTATTTTCTGTTAATAATTAAAATTGAGGGCGAAACAGAACGCCCCTTTTTTCTGCCACTATTATTTAATAAAGTTTAAATAGTTAAAGTTAATTTTCAAAGCTTTAATAACCCCAAAATATGCAACAACAAGAACTATTTGATTTCAGGAGAGATATTCTCTTTGAAAGAGAAAATCAAATCGCTCGTTTTTATGATGTCCTTAGCGAAACTGAAGACACAATAAGTTATGCTGAACATATAGATCCTAAAAAAAAATTCTCTATATGTGGTATGGACTATGAAGAGTATGTCGATGTTAAAAAGAAATACTTAAAGGGTTTGACTTATGATCAAATATTAAACTACTTAAAAAAATTTAAGAAAGAAGAAAGATTAGAAAAATATAAAATCTTACTTAAATTTAGAAACATACCTTTTGATGATGATTTATTTACTTGGAATAGCGATTAATTAACTTTCAGAGTTATAGGCACCTGGCAACAGAACGCCCCAAACTACTTATAAATACTATAGACATATAAAATAATTAAAATTATAAAAACAATAATAGCCCACCACAAAAGATTTTTGGTGAAGGTTTTTTTATTTTTATTCATGTAAAGAAAGGCTGGCATGACTAAAATAAGTATCAAAGTTAAATATATAAAAGAAAGTATCTTATCTGACATAGATTTAATTATTTAATTTGAGGGTTTAAATATTAAACACAGTCCATTATTACAGAATCTCTTCTTAGTTTTTGTTGGACCATCATTAAAAACATGACCGTGATGGGCCCCACATTTAGCACAATGATACTCTGTTCTCATCATACCAAAAGAGAAATCAACTTTGGTTTTAAATGCTCCTGGTAATGCCTCTGAAAAGGAAGGCCATCCTGTTCCACTATCATATTTTGCTTCAGAGCTGAATAATTTATTTCCACAATTAGCACAATGATAAAAACCCTTTCTTTTTTCATGAAGTAAAGCGCTAGTAAACGGCCTTTCGGTGCCTTCATTAAAAAGTATTTCTTTTTGTTCCTCTGTTAAATTTTGGTTAATAATCTTTTTGGTCTCAGCATAAATGAATTTATATGGAGAGACAATTATAGTCCCTAAGGAAGCAACAATAATTTTTAATAAACGTCTTCTCATATTAGTATAATACTTATAATTTGCTTTTTATTAACTTTATATTTTTCCTTGTGACATTCTTTACCTGTTAATTTTTTATAAAATGCTTATTAAAAGCTTATGAAAAAACTTTTTATATCAATATTTTTTTTATTAATTTCTAATGTCGCATTTGCAGGATCATGTCCAATGTTATGGAGTAATATTGACTCAAGCATTAATAATGTTTCTGACGAGGAATTAAAAGTAAAAATACAAGAATTAAGAGATGCTGGAAAAAAGGCACACTCAGATGGTGATCACTCTGGGTCTGAAAAGTTATTGAATGAGGCTTTAAGTTTAATTAATAGTTAATCTTATTAATGAAACTTAAACCAAATCAGATCGCTCCTAATTTTAAATTAGCAAGCACAGATGGTACAACGTTCGAATTAAATAGTATTAAGAAAAAAAATATAATCTTATACTTTTATCCTAAAGATGACACACCTGGATGCACTTTAGAGTCTAAAGACTTTAGTAAATTAAACTCAATGATTAGTAAAAACAACACTATTGTATTGGGTATATCTAAAGACAGCATGGAAAGTCACTTAAAATTTAAAAAAAAATATAAGTTAAAATTTGATTTATTATCAGACGAAAAATTATTTGTAATTAAGAAATATGGTGCCTGGGGAATGAAATCTTTTTTAGGTAAAAAGTATAAGGGTGTTATTAGATCAACTTTTTTAATTAATTCAAAAGGTAAAATTCATAAAATATGGTCAAACGTTAGAGTTAAAGATCACGCAAAAACTGTTCTTGAGGAAATAAAAAACATTTAAACCACAGATTTTTGAGGTTTCATGTCATCTTTATTGATTCCAGCTACTTGCACTGGTTTTTTCATCGCGTCTCTTCTAAATGGTTCACCAAGTTCTTGGTTTAAAATTACTTCAATGAACGTTGTGATACCTTTTTTTTGATCATCGCAAGATTGTTTTATAGCTTTTGTAGTTTCTTCCATTGTCTTTACAGTTACACCTTTTAAACCACATGCATTAGCTACTTTTGCATAACTTAACTCTGGATCTAACTCTGTTCCCACAAAATTGTCGTCAAACCACAAAATTGAATTTCTTTTTTCTGCTCCCCATTGATAATTTCTAAAAATTACCATGGTAATTGCAGGCCACTCTTCTCTAGCACATGAACTCATTTCATTCATGCTTATTCCGAAAGCTCCGTCTCCTGCAAAGCCAATTACTGGTGTATCTGGACATCCGATTTTTGCACCTAAGATTGAAGGGAAACCATAGCCACACGGACCAAATAAACCAGGTGCTAAATACTTTCTTGGCTTTTCAAAATTTGGGTAAGCATTTCCAATTGCACAATTATTTCCAATATCACTCGATATGATTGCATCTTCAGGCATTGCAGCTTGAATTGCTCTCCAAGCTTGTCTTGGAGACATTCTATCTTTATCTCGTTCTCTTGCTTCCTTATTCCAAACTGTTCCTGGATCGTCATCTTCATGATCAAGACTTGTTAATGTTTGTAACCAAGCCGATTTTGTTTGATGGATAAGGTTTTTTCTATCTTCTCTGCCACTATCTCCAGCATTCGATGAAAGTTTATCAAATATTTGTTTTGCAACTTGTTTTGCATCTCCAGCAATTCCAACTGTTACTTTTTTAGTTAGACCTATTCTGTCTGGGTTCATGTCTACTTGAATTATGTTTGCATTTTTAGGCCAATAATCAATCCCATATCCAGGCAATGTAGAAAAAGGGTTTAATCTAGTTCCAAGGGCTAAAACTACATCAGCTTTAGAAATTAATTGCATAGCAGCCTTAGAACCGTTGTATCCTAATGGTCCTACTGCTAATGGATGACTTCCGGGAAAGCTGTCGTTATGCTGATAACCATTACATACTGGTGCATCTAATTTTTCTGCAAGTGCTTTACATTCGTGTATTGCATCACCAATTACAACACCAGCCCCAGATAAAATCACAGGAAATTTTGCATCAGATAACATCTTCGCTGCTCTTTGAATTGCATCTTTGCCTCCACCTTGTCTTTCGAATCTAACAATTGGGGGAAGTTCGATATCAATAACTTGAGTCCAATAATCTCTTGGTACATTTATTTGCGCAGGTGCAGATCCTCTTATAGCTTTTTCAATAACTCTATTTAATACTTCTGCCATTCTAGAGGGGTCTCTTACTTCCTCTTGATAACAAACCATATCTTTAAATAAATTCATTTGTTCAACTTCTTGAAACCCACCTTGTCCTATAGTTTTATTTGCAGCCTGAGGTGTTACTAATAATAATGGAGTATGATTCCAGTAAGCTGTTTTAATTGGCGTAACAAGTCCAGTTATACCTGGACCATTTTGTGCAATGACCATTGATATTTTTCCAGTAGATCTTGTGTAACCATCTGCAATTAGCCCTCCGTTTGTCTCATGAGCAACATCCCAAAATGTAATACCTGCTTTTGGAAATAAATCAGAAATTGGCATAAATGCAGATCCAATAATGCCAAATGCGTGCTCAATTCCATGCATTTGTAAAACCTTTATAAAGGCTTCTTCTGTTGTCATTTTAGTCATTATCTAATATCTTTCGTAAAATTTAATTTTTATACAACGGGATTAATATATAAGATTACAAAAATTTCAAATAAAGAAATCGTCACAATGGCAGGCACAGATATTATAATTCATGACAAAAAAGACAATGTTGGAGTAGTAGTTATTGAAAAGATAACTCCAAATCAGGACTGTAATTGCTGGATTATGGAAAATGATGATTCTACAAAAATTCAATCAAAAAATGAAATACCTTTAGGTCATAAAATTGCTATGGAAGACTTAAAAGAGGGAGACACAATAATTAAATATGGTCATGACATCGGTAAAGTTGTTAAAGCTATAAAAAAAGGTGAGCATGTTCATGTTCACAATGTAAAAACTAAAAAGTGGTGATATGGAAATTCCAAAAAGTTTTTTAGGTTATAAAAGAGAAAATGGAAGAGCTGGTACTAGAAACCATGTAATCATATTACCTGTGGATGATATATCTAATGCATGTGCTGAAGCTGTAGCAAATAATATTAAAGGAACAATTGCATTACCCCACTCATATGGAAGGTTGCAGTTTGGTGCTGATCTTGAATTACATTTTAGAACTATGATTGGAACTGGAAAAAATCCAAACGTAGCTGCTGTTATCGTAATTGGTATTGAGCCTAAGTGGACAAAAAGAATTGTTGATGCAATTGCAAAAACAGGAAAACCTGTCGAAGGATTTAGTATTGAGGGTGTAGGAGATATAGATACAATTGCTAAAGTATCTAAAAAAGCTCAAGAATTTTCAATGTGGGCTTCTGAAAAGCAAAGAGAAGAATGTCCAATGAGTGATTTATGGATTTCAGTAAAATGTGGAGAGTCTGATACAACATCAGGTCTTGCATCTAATCCAACAGTTGGAAACTTAATGGAAAAATTAGAACCATTTGGTGTTCATTTATGTTTTGGTGAAACATCAGAATTAACAGGTGCTGAAACAGTTTGTGCAAAAAGAGGTAAAACACCTGAGGCTCAAGAAAAGTTCATGAAAACATGGAATGAATACAACGATTTTATTCTTAAGGAAGCAACTAACGATTTATCCGAAAGTCAACCAACAGCTGGTAATATTGCAGGTGGTCTTACAACAATTGAGGAAAAGGCTTTTGGTAATTTTCAAAAAATAGGTAATTTAAAATTTATTGATGTTTTGGAACCTGCTGAAGAACCAAGTAAAGGCAAAGGTTTATATTTTATGGATACATCATCTGCTGCTGCAGAGTGTGTAACATTACAAGCTGCGGGTGGATTTAATATTCACTTATTTCCAACTGGACAAGGTAACATAATTGGCAATCCAATAGAGCCTGTAATCAAATTAACCGCGAATCCATTAACCGCTAAAACAATGAGTGAACATATTGATGTTGATGTGTCTAAAATTTTATCTAGACAAATGAATTTAGATCAAGCAGGTGATGAATTGATCAAGGCAACAATAAAAGTTGCAAATGGTCGATTAACTTGTGCTGAAGCCCTAGGTCATAAAGAATTTGTTATGACAAAACTTTATAGAAGTGCTTAAGCCTGTTCTGCTTTCTTTTTTATTCTTGAAAAAAAATGTCTTACCATTGCTGCTCCAACCCCTAGTCCAAGAGCTAAAACGATTGAAGCTAATCCATAACTAATCGGTTGATCTGTTTGAAAATCTTTAACAAATTGTGATAACCAGTTTAAATTTTCTGGTGCAGACCTAGCTGCCTGATTTATTGCATCCTCAACAAAAAATGTATCATAAGCAATTGCAATACCTACTAATAATAAAAGTATAGCTAAAATTGCTTTAAATTCTGAGCTATCTACTCTTTCACTTATTTTCTGTCCAAACTGTACTCCCATGATTGATCCTAAAATTAAAACAGTAACTAGAATTAAATCAATTGATCCATAATTAAATGCGTGAAGAACTGTTACAATTGCACTAACAAATATTGTTACAAATAAAGATGTTCCTGGAATTAATTTTGTTGGCATTCCAATTATATAAATCATTGCAGGAACCAAGATAAATGCACCGCCTATTCCCATAATTGCAGCAATGAAACCTACTATTAAACCAATTAATATTGGTGTAAATACACTTTCATATAACTTTGATTTTTTAAACCTCATTCTTAAAGGCAAACCATGTATCCAATAATGTGAGTGTAGTTTTTTTCTAACAA
>CACEKE010000011.1 GCA_902560075.1 uncultured Pelagibacteraceae bacterium | reverse complement strand
TTAGGGATAGTATAAAGTAAACTTAAAGAATCTACATTAAAAAAAGAATTATCGTTTTTAGATTTGATAGTGAGTTTTTCTATTAAATTTTCTTTACCTCCAATTTCTAAGAATTCTTCATCTTTAAATTCATTGTTTTCAATCTTTTTTAACAATTCTTTATTATAATTAAATTTTTCTTTAGATCTTATTTTATCCAAAAGTTCCTTATTAAAAAATTTATCATCTATTGAAGGAAGTTTTTTTACAATTTTTTTGATTTCGTAAATTAAAAAAAAGTTCTCTTTATCTAAAATATCTATCTTCATTCCATCTCTGTTAGAATAAATTTCCTTTAATATTTCGTCCTCTTCGTTTTGCAAATAAAAATTATTTTTTTCAACCAATTGGATGTTATATTTACTTGATATATTTTTAAGATTTAAACCCGCTGATATATCGTTCTCAATATCATCAATAGTTTTAAAAAATTCAGAACTAAAATCGTTTGAATTAACTAATTGTTCAGGTTCAATTTTTGCGTAAATTATATCAATGTAATCTTTTTCGAGATCGTCTTTATTTTCTAAAATAAATTTATCTAATTCAGAATTAGTAAAATTCTTCTTATATATTTTCTCAAGATTAATATAATTAACCTCAATTTCCTTTGTATCTTCTGTATAAAAATTCTTAGTTAGAAATTGTGGACTTCTTATTCCCCCACTAATATATTGAAAAAGATTATTTTGTAAGTTCGCATCTTTTAATTTTTGTTCATATGAAATAGCTGAAACATTATTTTCCAACAAAAACTTTTCGTATTTTATTCTTGAAAACTTTCCATTTTCATCAATGAATTTTTTATCTGTAGTTATATTTTTAAATAAAAATTCATCTGATGCAGTTAGCCCTAATTCGCTAATTTCTAGTTTTAGCAAAGTTGTAGATATAATTTGACTTAAAATTTCTTGTAAAATATTTTTATCTAGGTTCTCTTTTAAAATTTCAGGAGTAAGCCTTGTTTCATTTATATATTCAATAAAATCTTGAGTTGATATATTTTCATTATTAATTTTTGCTACACTATTTGTATTTCCACCACTAAACACATTACCCATACCCCAAAAAACAAAAGGAATTATTATTATTGCTATCAATAATCCAGCAAATTTGCTTTTAGAAAAATTTCTCAGTTTACCTAGCATAATAAAATGTTAAATGTTGATTATAAGGAACAAACCTATAAATTAAAAATAGATTAATGACAAACAATAATATTTATTTTGTTGCAAATTGGAAAATGTACGGAAATTTAACGTCATTAAACGCTTTAAATAAAGTAATAAATATATCTAGATCCAAGTTTTTCAAAAAAGCAAAATTTATTTATTGTCCACCATTCACACTTCTTGATCAATTTGTCAAAAAAACAAGAAACACAAAGATTGAGGTAGGTGCTCAAGATTGTCATTTTGTAAATGGCAGTGGTCCGTATACCGGCATGATAAGTGCAAATCAAATTAAAAAATTGGGGACCAAATACATAATATTAGGTCACTCTGAAAAAAGATCATATGGGGATACAAATCAAATAATTAATAAAAAAATACTAATTTCAATTAAAGAGAAACTTAAAGTTATTTTATGTGTTGGAGAAACTTTAAAAGATAAAAAAAATAAAAAAGAAATCAATGTGCTTAAAACTCAATTAAATTCTTGCTTAAAAAATTTAAAACAAAAAAAAAATATAATAATAGCGTATGAACCAGTTTGGTCGATAGGTACAGGTCGTGTACCATCTAATGCAGAAATTTATAAAAATGTAAAATTCATTAAAAATTTTATAAAGAAAAAATTTAAAAATAAAAATATAGTTGTTTTATATGGAGGTTCGGTAAATCAAAAAAACATAGGAATTTTAAAAAAAATTAATAATATTGATGGTTTTTTAATAGGTGGTGCATCACAAAACTATAATAAATTTATTGATATAGTAAAAAAAACAATTATTTAGATATAATGGAAAATATTTTATTAGTTATAAACATAATTCTAGCAGCAATTTTAGTTATATTAGTTCTTCTGCAGAAATCTGAAGGTGGTGCTCTTGGTATCGGAGTTTCCCAAGATAATTTTATGTTTGCTAGATCCGCAGGCAATTTTATGACTAAAGCAACTGCAATTGTTGCAACATTATTTATTATCTGCAGTCTTTCACTGACGATTCTTTCTAGGGGTGATGCTCCAGAAAGCAACTCAGTTCTTGATAAAATTGAGGAAAAAGCTGACGATACACCTCAATTACCTGAATAAATTAATCTTTGTAATTTTTTGAGATTACGTCTATAAGATAATTCCATGGCGCGATATATATTCGTTACAGGCGGCGTGGTTTCATCTTTAGGCAAAGGTTTATCATCTGCATCTTTAGCATTTCTTTTAAAATCACAAGGATTTAACGTTAGGTTGAGAAAAATGGATCCTTATTTAAATATCGATCCTGGCACAATGAGTCCATTTCAACATGGAGAAGTTTTTGTAACAGATGATGGAGCCGAGACAGACTTAGATTTAGGTCATTACGAGAGATTTACAAATATTTCAGCTAGAAAATCTGATAATGTTACGACAGGAAAAATATATAGTGATATTCTTAAAAAAGAGAGAAAAGGAGAGTATTTAGGTAAGACAGTTCAGGTAATACCCCATGTCACTGATCAAATAAAAGAATTCATAAAAAAAGATATAACCAACGAGGATTTTGTTATTTGTGAAATAGGAGGTACTGTTGGAGACATAGAAAGCTTGCCATTTTTGGAAGCAATTAGACAATTTTCAAATGAAGATGGTTACAACAAAAGTTTATTTGTTCATCTAACTTTAGTGCCATTTTTAAAATCTTCTGATGAAATAAAAACCAAACCAACACAACATTCTGTTAAGGAACTTCGAAGCTTAGGAATACAACCAGATATAATTATTTGTAGATCAGAAAAGCCTATACCTTTAGATCAACGAAAAAAAATATCTCTTTTTTGTAATGTGAGATATAAAAATGTTATAGAGACGGTTGATGTAAAAACAATTTATGAAGCACCGAAAAGTTTTTATGATGAGAAATTAGATAAACAGGTCCTCAGTTTTTTTAAAATAAAACCAAAAAGAAAAGTTAATCTCAGACCTTGGAATAAAATTACAAAAACAATATTAAACAGCAAGAATGAGGTAAATATTGCTTTAATAGGTAAATATGTAAATTTAAAAGATGCATATAAGTCTCTTGATGAGGCGCTTACTCATGGAGGTATCAAAAATAATGTAAAAGTAAATATGTTACGTTTAGATTCTGAAAAATTGAAGAATAGGGAAATAAATCAAAATTTAAAAAAAGTTTCCGGTATACTTATCCCTGGAGGTTTTGGTAAACGTGGAACAGATGGAAAAATTATGTCTATTAGGTTTGCTAGAGAGTTGAAAATACCATTTTTGGGTATATGTTTTGGGATGCAACTAGCCGTAATTGAATTTGCTAGAAATGTCTTAAAAATTAAGAACGCTGGATCTAGTGAACTAGATACGAAATGTGAGCCTGTAGTTGGACTAATGGAAGAATGGGATAAAAATGGCTTAATTATAAAAGGTTCAAATATGGATCTTGGTGGAACCATGAGACTAGGATCATATAATGCAAAATTAAGACATAATTCTTTAATAAAAAAAATCTATAAAAAATCCTATATATCAGAAAGACATAGGCATCGTTATGAGGTTAATTTTAATATTAAGGAAAAATTTGAAAAAAAGGGTATGATTTTTTCAGGCTCTTCCCCAGATAATAAGTTAACAGAAATTGTTGAACTGAAATCTCATCCATGGTTTATAGGTGTGCAATTTCATCCTGAGTTTAAATCTAGACCTTTATATCCACATCCATTATTCTCATCTTTCATTAAAGCAGCAAAAAAAAATAAATGAACCAAAAGATAATAAAATGCTCAGATTTTGAAATAGGAAATAATAGAAAAATAGTTCTTATTTCAGGACCTTGCCAAATGGAAAGTGAAGATCATGCTGTTGAAATGGCTTATAAAATTAAAGAAATCACAGGTAAATTAAATATAAATCTAATATATAAAACATCTTTTGATAAAGCCAATAGAACTAGTATTGGAGGCAAAAGAGGACTTGGTTTAGAAAAATCTTTAAAAGTATTCGATAAAATTAAGAACGAAGTTAAATTACCAACTTTGACAGATGTACATAGTTCTGATCAATGTTCAGTTATATCAGATGTAATTGATGTGATCCAAATACCTGCCTTTTTATGTAGACAAACAGATTTATTAATTGCTGCAGCAAAGACTGGAAAAATAATAAATGTAAAAAAAGGTCAGTTTCTTGCGCCATGGGATATGGTTAATGTTACAAAAAAAATTTTAGAATCTGGAAACGATAAAATTCTTGTTACAGAGAGAGGTGCAAGTTTTGGATATAACACCTTGGTATCAGACATGAGATCAATTCCAATTATGGCTGAGCAAGGTTTTCCAGTTGTTTTTGACGCTACACATTCTGTTCAACAGCCCGGTGGTAAAGGTAGTAGTAGTGGTGGGCAAAGAGAGTTTATTGAACATTTAAGTAAAGCCGCAACTGCAGTTGGCATAGCAGCGTTATTTATTGAGACACACAATGACCCTGACAATGCACCTTCGGATGGTCCTAACATGTTACAAATAGATAAACTTGAAAACTTACTTAATAAAATTATTAAAATAGATAATTTAACAAAAACAGATGAGTAAAATTACAAAAATAATCGCAAGGCAGATTTTCGATAGTAGAGGCAATCCTACCATTGAAGTTGAAGTTTTTTCTAATAAAATTAGTGCTAGCGCTATATGTCCCTCCGGAGCATCAACAGGTAGTTTTGAGGCCTATGAGAAAAGAGACCAAAATAATAAAAAATATCTTGGTAAAAGTGTTTTTAAAGCTGTAGATACAGTTAACAAAATTATTTCAAAAAAAATTAAAAATCAAAATATTCATGATCAAGTAAAAATTGATAATATTCTTATTCGACTTGATGGTACTAAACAAAAAAAAAAATTAGGTGCAAATACTATTCTAGCTGTCTCTATGGCAATTAAAAAATTGTCATCAAAAGTAAAAAATATTCCTCTTTATAAGACATTTTTAATTAGTAAAAATTTTAAATTACCCTATCCGTTGATGAATATTATTAATGGGGGTGCGCATGCTAATAATGGTCTTCAAATACAAGAATTTATGATCAGACCCGATAAAGCTAAAAATTTCAGTGAAGCGATAAGAATGTGTTTTATTGTAATAAACAATTTAAGAAAAATATTAAAAAATTCAGGTCATTCAACTTCTGTAGGTGATGAAGGTGGTTTTGCACCTATGATAAAAAACAACGAGACTGCCTTAAAGTTAATAGTGAAATCTATATCTAAATCTGGTTTTAAAAATGGAAAAGATATTTCAATATGCTTAGATGTTGCTGCAAATGAATTAATAAAACAAAACCAATATTGTGTTCACTCAAAAAAATATATTTCAGTAGAAAAAACTATAAAACAATATCTTAAGATGATTGATAAATATAAAATTAAATCTATTGAAGATCCATTTGCAGAAAATGATTGGCAAGCATGGACAAAATTAATGAAACAAAACAGAAAAGATGTGCAAATCGTAGGAGATGATTTATATGTAACTAACCTTGAAAGATTGAAAATTGGCTTTTTAAATTCATCCTCGAATGCGATATTAATCAAATTAAATCAAATAGGTACTGTTACAGAAACATTAGAGGTAATTAAATTTGCAAAATTAATTGGGTTTAAAACTATCATATCTCATAGATCGGGCGAAAGTGAAGATACTTTTATTGCTGACATGTGTGTTGGCACGGGTTCAGAACAAATTAAAACAGGTTCTCTTGCTAGGTCCGAAAGAGTATCTAAATATAATCAACTTATAAGAATAGAGGAAAGCATTTTAGCAAAAAAAAATATGGCAAAATTGTAATGTTAATATTAATTAAAAAAAATCTATTATTATTATCTATCTCACTGGTTTTTATTTATTTTGTATTTAACCTTTTAGGAGGAGAAAGAGGTCTTATATCTTGGTATAAAAAAAGTAGGATTTTAAATGATTTAGAAAATAAAAATAATGTACTGACGAGCAAAATTGAAAATCTTGAGTTAAAAAATTCACTTTTAAAGGATAATATTGATATTGATTTTATAGAGACTTTAATTAGAGACAAATTTGTATTTGGAAAAAAGGGTGAGAAGACTTATATCATAAAATATAATGAAAATTAGACATCCAGAAAAAATAAAAAATCCAATCAATCCGATCAAAAGAAAACCAGATTGGATCAAATCAAAAATAGTAAATAGTAAAGAATTTTTTACAACAAAAAGTTTGATAAACAAAAGTAAGCTAGTTACAGTTTGTGAAGAAGCAAACTGTCCAAACATAACTGAATGTTGGAGTAAAAAACATGCAACATTTATGATAATGGGAGATACTTGTACAAGAGCTTGCGCATTTTGTGATGTTATCACTGGGAAACCTCAACCTCTTGATCCATTTGAGCCTTACAAAATATCTGTTGCAGTAAAAAAATTAAATCTTAATCATGTAGTTATCACATCAGTTGATAGGGATGATTTGCCAGATGGAGGATCAAATCACTTTTATGATGTAATAGTATCGACGAAACAGAGGAATCCAAAAACATCTATTGAAGTACTAACTCCAGATTTTCTTAGAAAGGGAGATGCATATAAAAAAGTGATTGAAGCAAACCCTGATGTTTTTAATCATAATATTGAGACAGTTCCTAGTCTGTATAGGAAGGTAAGACCGGGAGCTAGATATTTTTCATCTTTAGATCTGTTAAAAAAAACAAAAGAGATAAACAGTAATATTTTCACAAAGTCTGGAATAATGGTTGGTCTTGGAGAGAGCAAAGATGAAATTTTACAAGTAATGGATGATTTAATTTCAGCCAAAGTAGATTTCTTGACTATAGGCCAATATTTACAACCATCGCCTAAACATTTTCCACTAGAAAAATATTATCATCCTGATGAATTTAAAGAATTAGGTGAAATTGCTAAATCGAAAGGATTTTTATTAGTATCTTCAACGCCATTAACAAGATCTTCTTATCACGCTGATGAAGATTTTAGAAAATTAAAAACCCAGAGAATAAAAATTAATGCCTCAGGCCTCAGTAAAAAGATTAATTGAAGCTGATAAACAAAAATTAATTGAATTAGTTCTAGATATTGAAAAGTATAAAGATTTTATACCTTATTGTTTAGATTCTAAAGTTTATGAACGCAATGATAAAGGTGATAAAATTTTTATAGTTGCAGATTTAACTATAGGCAAAGGTATTTTCAAAGACACGTACAAAAGTGATGTAAAGTATAATAAGTTAAATAATACTATACATGTAACAAATATAGATGGTCCTTTAAGATATTTAGAAAATGTTTGGAAATTTACTGAAAAAGATAATTTTACCGAGGTATCTTTTGATGTTGATTTTGAATTAAAAAATAAATTTTTAAATATTTTAATGACTAAATCTTTTAACTACGGGTTAAGTAAAATTGCTGATGCTTTTCAAAACAGAGCAGAGGAATTATTCCGCAATACTTAACACCATATTTAATGCCTTATTTACTGATGATTTCTGAATAGCTTTTCTTGTTTTACTTTTAAATAAGTATTTTTTAATCAAAATTTTTTTACCTTTTTTAACACCTATGTAAACTAATCCGACAGGTTTACTCTTTGTACCACCTCCAGGACCAGCAACTCCTGTTATAGATACTGAAATGTGCGTTTTACTCATTAAGCTTAGATTTTTAACCATTGATAAACAAGTCTCATAACTTACAGCGCCATGTTTTATAATAATATTCTTTCTGACCTTAAGAATATTAATTTTTGACTGATTAGAATAAGTAATTAAACCTAAAGTAAAAATTTTAGAGGATCCTCTAATTGCTGTAATTGAACTAGCAAGCATTCCTCCTGTACAAGATTCAGCAAAAGAAATTTTAAGTTTTTTTTTTCTTAATAAATTAATAACTTTTTTACTGAGCTCTTTCATGAAGAAAATACCATATATAATACCAGAACTGCCACAACATATAAACCTGCACAAACATCATCCATAACTACACCAAAGCCATTTTTAAAATTTTTATCATAATAGTTAACTGGATAAGGTTTTAAAATGTCAAAAATTCTAAATAAAATAAACATGATGAAATAAAATGTTAAAACCTCATTTGTATTTTTGACCTCCTGGTGAGCAATCTCATAAAGACAAATAGGAATTGATTGTCCAATAAACTCGTCTATTACTACTTCTTTAGGATCTTTTTCATCTAAATTTTTTATAAAAATGTTAACTGCATATATGGACACAAAGAAAACAATAATCACACCAACTAAAATATTTTCAGGTGAAATCTTCAATACGTAAAAAGTAAAATATAAAAAAATTACAGTTACAAGCGATGCAATACTCCCTGGTATCTTGCTAATTTTTCCAATACCAAATAATGTTACAAAAAAAAAATTGATTCTATTCATCATACTTTGAAACCGATGCAATTACCTCACACGCTATTGCTTTTTCTTTTCCTATAACACCTAATTTTTCTGTAGTTTTTCCTTTGATATTTATTTTACTTGTTGGTATATCGCAAATAGTTGAAATAGATTTAATTATTTTTTTTCTATGACTTGATATTTTTGGTTTTTGTGCAATTACATTTATGTCAATGTTATTAATAGTGTAGTTCATTTTTTTAATATCATTTATAACTTTTTTTAACAAAATCGTAGATCTTATATTTTTATATTTTTTACTAGTGTCAGGAAAATTTGTTCCTATATCACCTAAATTACAAGCACCAAGAATTCCATCTGTCACAGCATGTAAAATAGGATCTCCATCTGAGTGACCTAGTGTTCCTAGATTTGATTTGATTTTAATACCACCTAAATATAAATTTCTTTTTGGTACTAATCTATGAACGTCGAAGCCTATACCATAATAGTTTTTAATATTATTTTCCAAATCATTTAATTTAGTAATTTTTTTATTAGATGTATCACCTTTAATAAAATTTACCTTAATACCAGCATCGAGAAATAATGTAGATTCATCTGTAACTATTTTTGTATTTAATTTTGAAATTTTAAACAATAAATTATAATCAAAACATTGAGGTGTTTGCGTTTCATAGACTTTTGTTCTATCCAAATTAATAATTTTTTTTTTATTCTTTAACTTTAAGGAGTTATTTGAGGTAAGATAAGGTACAACACATTTGTTTTTTTTTAATCCCTTATTGAGTTTGTATAATAATTTTAAAGAAAAATCTGGTCTTGCAGCATCATGGATAAATACA
>CACEKE010000010.1 GCA_902560075.1 uncultured Pelagibacteraceae bacterium | reverse complement strand
AAAATGTTTTTAATGTTGTGTGGTTAACTAAATCAAAAAAAATAGAAGCATATTTAAAAAAAAAAAAAATCAAGGTTTTTAATACAAATAGTCTTATAGGCTTATATAATGGTTTTCGCGCAAAATATCATATATTCGATTATTCAGAGTACGACACAAGTGAATTTTCATCAATAAGATCTACCAAAATTAATCTTGGACACGGTGTTTATTTAAAAAAAATTAAAAAAAGAGTAAAAAAGCCAAATATTTTTCATGAAGCATATAATTACTTGGTAAATAAAAATAACTATCATGTGTATCCAAACAAAAAATATGCAAATCACATACTTAATTATTTTCCTAAAAAAAAATATAAATTAATAGTTTCTAATTTTCCGCGAAATATTTTTTTAAAAAATAAAAATTTTCTTAATTACGGATATATTACTCATTCCGAGAAAAAAATAATTCAAAAAATTAACTTAATAAAAGGTAAAAAGATAGGATACTTTCCTACTTGGAGAAAAGATAGTCAAGATTTATTTTTAGATTTAAAAGATTATTCAAAATTGAAAATTTTAAATAATATACTGAGGAAAAATAATTCATTCATGATATTAAAACATCATTCAAATCATTTTAAAGATGATTTGCCAGTAGGAAAAAATAAAAAAATATCAATTGACAAATTTTTAAAAGAATTTTCAAATTTTATTAATTTAAATTACGACATAGATCTTAATACAATTATGTGCCATTGTGATCTATTAATTTCGGATTATTCTGGTGCAATTGTCGATTATTTAATCACGCAAAAACCAATCATACTTTATGCACCAGATTTAAAGAATTTCAAAAAAAAACCAGGATTATTTTTTGATTACGATAAATTTAATTTTTGTCATAAGACTACTAAATACGATTTATTAATTAAATTAATCAAAAAATATCTTTCAAATGATCAGAAATTTAGTCAAAAATTCGCTTTTCAAAGAAAAAAAATGGAAAAATTATTCTTTGAAAACAATGTTTATTTTGATGAAATTTTAAAATTATTGAAATGATTATTATAAACCTAGAGCACTAATATCCTTAATCCAAGCATTTAAATATTTCAATTCTTGTTTCTCAAATATTTTATTTTTTATAAGAGCTTTGTAAGATTTTACTAAATTTTTTGAATAATTTTTTGACCCTTTTTTTAATTTCAATTTTTTAAGAATTAAAGATGCATTATGAACATCTTTAAAAAGTGGTATTTCCTGATTTAAATCATTTTTCAAATTATGTATATTTCTATTCTGTATCATGGTGGTTCCAAATACTAAAACTCCTAGATCATCATTAAGAATTATATTTAAAGCTATGATGCCTCTCCATATATCTGTAGCTCTCATTGTGCATGTAACTGGCAAATACATTAAAGGAAAAATTTTTTTCGACCAAATTGTATTCTGGCTGTTTATTGGAGAAAAAGCTTTGCCAAGACTAAATTTGTAATTATTTTTAAATTTTATGTTTATTTCATCATTTATGAGCCTATAAATCGCATCTACATCTGGATTACCTTCGCACACACCTTGTTTGAGATAAAATTTTTTTGTGACTATTTTTTTTTTGAACTTTGGCAAATGATTAATCTTATCCAAAGGTAAACCTCTTGGCCAAATTTCTGAGTTTTTTTCTATAAATTTTTTGTAAATATTTACCCAATTTTTTTGTTCAATTTCCTTTACACTGTGTATTAGACTTAAAAAATTAAAAAAATTGTTTTTTGGGTAATTATCATCATCAGTTTCAATAATTGTTTCAATATTATCTTTAATTGAAATTAAGTAGCCTATATTTTTTCTTGCATAAGAGTTATGTGGACAAATTCTAGAAAATTTAAAAATTAATTTTTTTTGATTAAGAACATTATAAAAGCAACCATAAGAAATTTTAAAATTTTTAGGAGTTTTTTTATCACCTATAATTATCAATTTTGATTTATTCTTCTTACAAAGGTTCATTATTTTTTTTATGTTTTTATTAGGCTTATTAATTGTGGTAATTACTAATGATGTTTTCATAACTATAATGATTTGTTATATACATTTATAATATTAATGCTACATACTTCACAAAAATGATCAGATTATTAAAAAATTCAATAAAAAAATTTACTTTACAGACGCCGAGTTTACTAAGAGGTATTAAAAATAAAATTGATCTAAATGAACCTACTTTAATTTTTAAATCTTTTGGTGATTTAAATAAAGATAAAATCTTTTATGTTATCAAGCGAAGTCCTGGAACTGGGCTGTTCTCAAACGTAACTTTTGTTTTAAATCATTTAAGAATATGTAAAAAAAATAATTTTATTCCTATTATAGATATGGACAATTTTAAAACAATTTATAATGAAGATAAAAAGATTAAAAATACAAATAATGCTTGGGAATATTATTTTGAAAAATTAAACGATTTTCCATTAAAAGAAGTTTATCAAAGTCAAAATGTCTTTATTACAAGTGATAAGTTTTTTCATTTTTTTTCATATAGCATTTATCAAGATGTCGAACTAACAAAAATTTTACAAAACCAAATTAAAATAAAAAAAAATCTATTTAAGGTATTTAAAAAGATAAGTGAACCTTTTGATCATAAAAAGATTTTAGGGATACATTTTAGAGGTACAAGTTATAAGCGTTCACCAGGTCACCCGTTTCCTGCTACAAAAAAACAAATGTTGGAAATTACAAAAAAAGTTATGTTAAAAGAAAAAGTTGATAAAATTTTTCTTGTGACTGAAGAAAAAAACTACCTTGACTTTTTCAAAAAAAAATTTCCTGACAAAGTTATAAATATTAATTGTTGTTATAGATCAGATAAAAATGATGCTTTTGAAAAATATCCAAGAAATTTGCATAGATATAAATTAGGAAGAGAGGCTTTGTTAGAAACTTTACTTTTATCAAAATGTGACTATTTCATCTATCTAAATTCGAATATAAGTTCTGCGGCCTTGTCTTTTAATTTGAATAATAATCAAAAAAGAATTGAAATAAATAATGGAATGAATTCTAAAAACATTTTGGTGTCTCAATTTTTATGGTATTTAAAATCAATCTTACCGAAAAAATTGGGAGGTATTTAAATAAAAGTTATGAAAATAGCTTTTGATCATACAATTTTTCTAATACAAAAATATGGCGGTATTTCACGATATTTTATAGAACTTCAAAAAAAATTATTAATAAATAATAACGTAAAAATACTCAGCCCTATATATTTAAATGATTATCTTAAAGATGAAAAAAATTGCCTTAAACTCTTTAAAATTAAAAAAATTCCAAAATTTTCAACTCAGTTGATAAATAAATTTAATTATATTTTTAATGAAGTTAATTTAAAATTTTGGGAACCTGATATAATCCACAAGACATATTTTAATAATTATAATTATAAAGTAAAAAAAGCAAAAAAAATTATAAATGTATGGGATTTAAGTCACGAAATTTTTCATAAAATGTATAATAAATCATCTAGTTGGCGTCCTAAAGAAGATGCGTTAAAAAATGTTGATCATATAATTTGTTCCTCAAAAAAAACTCAATCTGATTTAATAAAATTCTATGAAGTGGATTTACACAAAACTTCAGTGATATATCAAGGAACACCAAATATGTTAAGAACTTTAGAAAATTGTAATTTAAATCTTGATTACCCTTATTTCCTTTATGTAGGAAGTAGAAAAAAATATAAAAATTTTGAATTCGTTTTAAAATGTTTTGGATTGAATAAAAGTTTTTTAAAAAATTTTAAGTTAGTATGCTTTGGAGATGAAAAATTCAATGAGAATGAAATAAATTTGATAAATAAACTAAATATCAATATGGATAATATTAAATTGTTTTCTGGAAGTGATAAAATATTAGTTTCATTATACAAGAAAGCTGAGGCGCTTATTTATCCTTCATTAAATGAAGGTTTTGGTTTTCCCCCGCTTGAAGCAATGAAATTTGGTTGTTCGGTAATTGTAAGTAATAACCTTGCTATTCAAGAAGCAGTTGGTGATTGTGGTTTTTACTTCAATCCTTACGATGAAAATAGTTTAATTAAATCTATTGAAATATTATTAAGTAACAAAAAGAGGAAAGAAACTAAAATTAAAGATGGTTTAGAGAGATCCGATTTTTTTAATTGGGATAAAACTTCGCAAGATTTAATAAATGTTTATCAAAAAATTTTGTCTTAGTATAAGTCAATCAATATATTTAGATAATTTTTTTGATAATAGTTCAGCGCCTTTCATACTCATATGATCATCATCAAAATACAATGGAATATTATTTATATGAGCATAACATCTAATATCATCACAAAAAAGATCCTCTAATGATATTAAATTTAAGTTGTAATTTTTTTCAATTGAATTAAAAAAAAAATTTATTTTTTTATTTCTCTCATCAAACGATTTTTTTGAAATCGACAAAATATCTTTACTAAGTTTTTTTTTCAAAAAAAACTGTCTAGCTAAATTATTGGGAATTTCCCAACCCATTTCAGGCACAGGTAAAATTATATACATCTCGATATTTTCTTTATTCAATTCATTTATAAATTTTTCTATATTTTCTAAAATTAACTTTTCTCTGTTTTTTTTATTTAAAAGTGTATTTTCTGTAATAGGAATGAAATAATGGTTTTCACCTATTTCTTTTCCTCCCTCTTTATTATCAAATCTCTCACCAGTTAAATTAAATGACCATCTTGAAAATAAGAATACTTTTTTAATATTTCTATCTTTTATTTGATCTAAAACTTCATTAAAAAATTTATTACATTTATATCTATTATCTCCGAATACTTTTAAATTTAAAGATGGCACACACCCGTCATAACTATATTGAATTGCTGAAATATCTCTCTCTAGTAATCTTTTGTTTATTTCTAAAGATACTAAATCTAAATGTGAGTCTCCTATAAAAGCAATTTCACTCTTTTTTTCTTTATTACCCAAAGTACATGCTTTTTTAGGAGCTAAATATTTTTCGGCATCAGAGCTACAATCAAAAGGGTTTGAAATATAGTAATTTGAATGACTAGATATTTCATATACTTGATTAGGATATTTTGATGAAAAATCTTTATTAAATATTGAGTTTATACAAAATGATATCAAAAATACTGAGCTTAAAGAATAAAATATATATATTTTTTTTCTATTAAAAAAATTTTTTTTTCTAAACGGTTGTTCTATAAATCTAAAAGATAAATATGAAATAATAATCATAAATAAGATAATGAAAATTTTGTCTATTAAATCAAAATTTGGCAAATATAACGTTATAAAATATTGATAAATTGGTTGATGCCATAAATATAAACTGTAAGAAATTAGTCCTATTTTTAAAAACAAAGAGTTATTTATAATTAAAAAAAAACCCTTTTTATTAAAAGAGGAACTGCTAAATCCTAATATAAGAATTGTCCCAATTACTGGAATTAAAGTTATTAGTGAGGGATGAGGTGTATTTTTATCAAAGTAAAATATTGAAAAAAAAATTAACAAATAGCCCATTAAAGTAAAAAATTTATTCTCTAACTTTTTTTTATTAATAGTAAGAAATATTGCCAATATACATCCCAACAAAATTTCCCAAATTCTTGTAAAAGTAAAATAAAACGCAAATTGCGGTATTGAATAAAAATTTAAATTTTTTTCAATATAAGGGTAATCAAATCTCAAATTTCCTCCAAATTGTGTGAGCGAAATACTAAAAAAGGTTAGAACAATTAGAGACTTTAAAATTATGCTCAAATTTTTTTTAAAAAAAATTATTAAAAAAGGAAAAAAAAAATAAAATTGTTCTTCAATTGATAAAGACCAAGTATGTAAAAGAGGTAAATTTTCATTCATTGGACTAAAGTAGGAACCATGATCTAAGAAATGAAAATTTGCGTAAAATAAAATGGTCGAAATTATAGACTTAGATAGTTCTTTAATTTCACCCTCAAGATAAATGAAATTGAAGAAAAAATAAGTAGAAATTAAAACAAAGAATAAAGCTGGAAATATTCGTCGAATTCGTCTCTCATAAAACGAGATTAATGAAAATGTTCCATCTGAAATATCTTTTAAAATAATTGATGTAATTAGAAATCCACTTATAACGAAAAAAATATCTACTCCAAGAAAACCACCTGTGAAATAACTAATTTTAAGATGATATAAAATTACAAAAAGAACCGATAATCCTCTTAAGCAATCAATATCTTCTCTATAAATTATTGAATTTTTCATTTCATTTAAAAATCAGAATCTATCTTGATTTAAATTAATTTTTTTTTAAGTCTAAAAGTATCTTTCTCATAATTCTTACCTCCTCTAGTCCCATCTGCAAAAGCTAGTAATTTTGATTTTGTAATAGCTTTAAAAGCATGAGATATAAATGGCTTATGAATTATAAGGTCGTTTTCTTTAACTATTTTTTTTTTTATTTTATTTTTTAATTGACTCTTCTTATTAATTCTTGAGGTGTACATATTTAACTTACCCTCTAAAATAAAAGAATATTGGGTACTTTTTTTATGAAAATGATTTCCTCTTACAGCATTTTTTTTAAAAGTAACAATTGTACAATGATCCTTTGGCTCTTTTACGAAAATATCTAATATATATCCTCTTGAATCTCTTTGATTTATTTTTTTTTTTTTAATCATTTAAAGTTTCTAGTAATTTTCGCAATCGATGTATACTTAATTTTTTTAAAATATTTTTTTTTTGTTAGATATTTAGTTATATTCCATGGCAAAATTAATGCTGAATAGCTAGAATTAAATTTTTTTTCTTTAAGTATTTTTATACCAGAGCCTGGTGTGAATTTATTTATTTTGTATTTAGATTTGTCCATAATAAAATTAATATCACGGTCGGTGAAATTACAAGAATTTAAAAGAGTGTTTCCTTTCGTTGCAGCACCTATACCAACAATTGGTCCATTTTTTTTTACGAAATCTTTAATTTTTTCAATTGTTAAATTAACTTTACGCTTAAATAAGTTAAATTCTTTAAGTGATATTTTTTGAAGATTAGTTATTTTTTTATTAGTATTCATTGAGGAGAAAACTCTTAAAGAGCCAGACATATAGTTAATTTTTTGAATTTTATATACATTAAAGCCTTGATTTTTTAACAATTTAAAGATTGAACTTTCACTGAAATAGTGACGGTGTTCGTGGTAAATTGTATCAAATCCAACCTTATTTATAAGAGAATTTAGATCTGGAACTTCTAAGATTAATTGTCCATTTTTTTTAATTAATCTTCTAGCTGCTTTTAAAAAATCATTTATATCATCAACATGATTAAATACATTTGCTCCATATATCACATCTGCTTTTCCAAATTTCTTTTTAATTTTTTTTGAAGATTTATTATTAAAATAATTTGTAATAACATTAATTTTTTTTTTTCTGGCAATTCGAGATATATTTTTTGAGGGGTCTATTCCCAAAACTTTTGATTTAGATAAATTGATTATTTCATTTAAGAATGTTCCATCATTACTTCCTGCTTCAATTAAAAAACTATTTTTATTTAATTTAAATTTTTTACATATTGTTTTTGCAATTTTTTTAAAATGCGTTCGGGAAACTATCGAATTATCTGATGTATAAGAATAATCATATTTTTCATATCTTAAAAAACCTGAAATTGGAAAAATTGAGGATAAATGAGAACATTTACAATAACCTACAATCAGTGGAAATTTTTTTAAATTTATAGAGTCTTTTTTAGATTTTAAAAAAGTATCTGCGCATGGTTGATCACCGAGTGACAAAAAACTTTTGAATGTACTATTGCAAATTCTGCACTTTTTTAACATTTATACTATTTTTTAAAATTTTTACTAATTTTACTTAAAAAAATATAATTATCATTTTTTTTTAAACTTCTTTCTACAAGTTTTGAGCCATCAAATACTAAGTTTACTTCACTATTCATTTTATAACTCTTTGATATTATTTTTTACATACCATTCATAGGTCTTTTGAAAACAATCATAAAAGTTAGATATTTTGAAATTATTTATCAATTTTTTTAATTTTGTATTACTACCATGTGTATCTTTCACATCTGCTCTATGCATCTTTATTAATTTTACATTTATATTTTTGTTTTTTTTAAAATGTTTAATAATATCAAGTATCTTAATTGGTCTATTCGAGCAAATATTTAATATTTGATGTCCCTTTTTAATTTTTTTAATAATTTTATACAATGCCGCAGTTACATCATGGATATAAGTGAAATCTCTTTTATGATTACCAAAATTATTGAGATAAAATGTTTTTTTTCCCAAATAAGCTTTAAATAATTTCAACATAAACATGTCCGGTCTTCCCCAGTCACCATAAATTGTAAAAAATCTTAAACCGATACAATTAATATTAAATTGATTTGAATAAATTTGAGCAATTTGTTCATTTAGTTTTTTACTTAAACCATATATGTTTTTTGGATTTAAATGTAAATCCTCTTTCAGTGGGAATTTTTTACTATCTCCGTAGACAGAGCTTGACGATGCATAAATAAAATTTTTAATTTTATTTTTTCGTGTTTGATCAATAATATTTAAAAAACCGTGAATGTTAACATCAACATATTTTTTGGGATTAACTAAAGAATATCTCACTCCAGCTTGAGCAGCAAAGTGAATTATGAGATCAATTTTTCTTTTCTTGAAAAAATTGTTTAATATTACCTTATTAGTTATATCAATATTTTTAAAAAAAAAATTTTTATCTTTTTTTAAAATATTAACCCTTTTTTTTTTTATTTTAGTTGAATAATAATTATCAAAATTATCGATACCAAAAATCTTATAACCTTTTTGGAGTAATAAATTTGTGAGATTAAAACCTATAAAACCAGCAGCACCAGTAATTAAAATATTTTTCATAACTTTTCTTTAATTATTTTTTTAAAATGCCTTAGTGATTTATAAATAATAATTAAAAAAATAAGAATTTTATTTTGTTTATTGTCAATCCTTATCATAATTTCTTCTTTAAAATGATCTAAAAATTTGACATTGCTTGAAAATCCTCCACGTCTAAAGACACCAAAGATCTTATCTTTTGAAAGACCAATACCTTTTAATTTTTTTTTTACAATCATTCTAAAAAAATAATCATAATCGGAGGAGTACTTGTATTTTAAATTATATTTACCTACAATTTTTGCAGACGAATTCTTAATAAAAAAACCTGTCGAGTGACTAGTATAAAATCCCCAAGTAAAATGAATTTTCCAAGGTTGATAACCATGTAATAATCCCCAATGTTTTTTTACTGGGCCATAAAGAAAATCTAAATCTAAATTTTTTTCAAAAGTGTCGACTACATAATCTAAGGTATTTTCACTGTAATATATGTCATCTGAATTTAAAAAACCTAAATAATCCCCGTTAGCTAAATCCATTCCTTTATTAAAAGCATCATATATTCCAGAGTCATTTTCACTTATCCAATAGTCAATCTTATTTTCATTTTTTCTTATTATTTCGATAGTGTTATCAGTTGATCCTCCATCGATAATAATATGTTCATAATTTTTATATTTTTGAATATGCAAGCTATCAAGACATTCTTGCAAAAATTTTTCATTGTTCAAAACAACTGTGATGATCGACACAAGGGGTTTTGATGAAGAATTTGATTTAAAAATATTTTTTAATCTTAATCCACCTTTTAAAACTTTATCATTCATTATAAATTTAAATAATTTTATTATATATAGTTAATGTCTCATCAATACACCTTTCCCAGGAAAATTTTTGAGATCGTTTAAATCCAAGGTCTATTATTTTTTTTCTTAAATCATTGTCAAAAGCGATTTTTTCTATATTATTTGTTAATTCTGATATTGATGATGGTGTAAAACTTATCGCTGCATCGCCGAATACTTCTGTTAATGAACTTGAATTACTTGAGATTACTGGACAGCCTATTGACATAGCTTCAATGATCGGCATTCCAAAACCTTCGTAAAAAGAGGGATAAATTAAAGCAACAGCATTCTTATACAAATTAAACAAGTCTTGATCATTAGT
>CACEKE010000009.1 GCA_902560075.1 uncultured Pelagibacteraceae bacterium | reverse complement strand
TAGCTAAACCAATTTGGGTTATCGGATCTGGTGGAGTCAAAATCGCAGCTGCAGCAAAAATCATTACTACTACATATTTTCTTCTTTCTTTTAAGAAAATGGAGTCAATGATACCAATACGAGCTAATAAACTTAATACCACAGGTAGTTGAAAGCTAAGCCCAAATGCAAAAATTAATTTCATTACTAAAGATAAATATTCATTCACCTTGGCTTCAAGTTGTATTGGCAAGTTAGTAGCAGCACCGATGCTTTCAAATGATAGAAAAAATTTAATAGCTAATGGCATAATTAGATAATACACCAGCATACCACCAAGCAAAAAAAGAACAGGTGTAATTACAAAATAAGGGATGATTGCTGATTTCTCATGTTCATATAAACCAGGGGCAATAAATTTCCAAATTTGGATTAAAATAAAAGGACTAGTAAAAAAAAATGAAGTAAAAAATGAAACTTTTAAATATGTTAAAAAAGTTTCTTGCAATGCAGTAAAGATTAATCGCCTATCAACAGTATCATCTTTAACTGCAGCAGCGTATGGTTCAACTAAAAATCCATAAATGTAGTCAGAGAATAAATAACAAATAATAAATAAACCAAATAGAAAAATTAGTGTATTAATTAATCTTTTTCTCAGTTCTACTAGGTGACTTATAAAACCACCTTCATTGGTGTCTTTAGACATTTTTATCATCCTTTTTAGTCATTACCGTATCATCTGTTTTTGTTTCTTTATTTTCATCAGTATCCGCAATATCAGTAACTTGATTTTGTATATCTCCAATATATCTTTTGAATGAGCCTATCCATGATCCAACTTTTTTAATCACTACAGGAAAATCTTTCGGACCAACAACAATTATAGCTATTGAAATTATTATTAAAATTTCAAGCCATCCGATCTGGGGCATTTGAATTAATCTTTTTTATTATTGTCTTGGTTTTTTGTTTCTTGGTTTTCAGAAATATTTTTTGGAGAATTGTCTTCTACGGGGTCTGATGCCATACCTTTTTTAAAACTTTTAATACCTTTTGCTACATCACCCATCAAACTTGATATTTTACCTCTACCAAAAAGTAAAACTATAAGCACTGCTACAATTGCTATTTGCCAAAATCCTATACTCATATGTTATTTATATCTTAATATAAAAGTTTTAAAAGACACTTTTTTATTTAGGTTATTCGTTTTTGAGAGTGCTATTTAGCATTTCATCTATATCTGAATAGATATCCTCATTTTTATTATCTTGTTTCTCTTTATAAAATTTACCAGTACCGAAAATATCTGATTCAACACTAGCTGTGTCAATTAACCCAGCAGAGCCTAATTCATCTACAGTAGGAAGATCCGAAAGCTTTTGCAGACTAAAGTGATTAAGAAACTCATCAGTAGTACCATATTGTATTGGTTTGCCGGGCACGTCTTTTCTGCCTGTAGGTTTAACCCAATTTAATTCCATTAAAATTTCTAAGGTATTAGTCCCAAAAGCAACACCTCTAATCTCTTCAATTTCAGCTCTAGTAACTGGTTGATGGTAAACTATAATTGATAGAGTTTCTATTGCTGCTTTAGATAGTTTTTTTTCTACAGTTTTTTGTTTCGACATAAGATAAGATAATTTTTCTGAAGTTCTGAATGACCACTTGTTAGATATGCAAATTAAATTAATTCCTCTATTTTCATAATGTTTTTTTAAGTTTTCAAGAGCTTTTTTTACATTTATTTTTTTGGAAATTTTCGTTTCAATATTTTCCTCATCAAGTGGCTCAGAAGATGCAAATAGAATAGCTTCTATTTCTTTTTCACCATCTGAAATTGATGTGGGAAATTTTACAACATTATCAGTTTTAATTTTTTTCATCTCTCTTTTATAAATATTTCATCAAATAGGTTATCTTGTTTAATTGAAATATTACCTTCTTTGGCTAATTCTAAAGATGCTGCAAAAATACCAGCATTTCCAGTTTTAATCATTTTTTTTTGACTTTTAAAGTTTTCAGGGACAAAATCATTTAAATTTTTCCAATCTGATATTTTTCCTATAAATTGTTTTAAAGTTCTAATTCCATCTTCAGTAGTAAATACAGGTAACTTGGGTATTGATATTTTTTGAAAATTTCTTGTATTTATTATTGTTGAATAATTTTTTAATATTTCAAACAATGTTAATGAATATTTCGTTTGATAAATAGATCTTATTCTTGCCTTACCACCTCTTAAAAACACATCTCTTCCAAGTCTTTTTCTTTTTAACATTTGATCAGATAGTAATCTAATTAACTCAAGTTTCTTTAGTTGTAGTTTTAATTTTTCTGCTACCTCTAAAACTTTAAATTCCTCTTCTTCGCTTTCTGGTAATAGTAACTTCGATTTTAAATAAGTAAGCCAGGTAGCCATTAACAAATATTCAGATGCAATTTCTAAATTTATATTTTTTTTTTCTGTAATAAAACTATGAAACTGATCAGCTAATTTGGTAATTGATATTTTTTCTAGATCTACTTTTTGAGCTTTTGCTAGATCTAGTAAAACATTTAAAGGACCATTAAATTCGTTAAGATTTACCTCAAAATAAGAAGAATCGTTTAAATCCATATGTGTACTTTAACTTAAAAATTTATTTAATTGTGATGTTTTTTTTATTAGAAAGTTAGTTAATTTAGGCGAATTTTTTGCAACTTTTGTCATTTCGTTTATGTTTCCATTGCAATGTAAAACAATATCACATCCTGCATCAAATGCTTTAATAGTACTAATTTGAATTGGGTATTTTAAAGCTTTCATAGAAATATCATCAGTAATAATAATGTTTTTAAATCCTATTTTTTCTCTTATTAGTCTAATAATTTTTTTTGAATGAGTTACACAATTAATTTTATCATAATTATTAATTAAAATATGAGCTGTCATAGCAATAAAAGCTTTATTATTTACAAAAGGATAAAAATCGTTCTTAAGTAAATAATTTATGCTTTTGTTAATTATTGGTAGTTTTTTATGACTATCAACATTTGCAAGTCCATGACCTGGTATATGTTTAATTATTGAACATATCTTTTGTTGATGAAATTTAAATATGACTTTTTTTCCAATATAAGAAACTATTTTTGGATTAGATGAATAAGATCTATCACCAATTATTTTATGTTTATTTTTATATCTAATATCTAATACTGGTGAAGTATTAAAATTTATACCAGATGATTTTAATAAATATGAAATTTGCTTTAAATAAACATCTAAATATAGATTAAATTTTTTTTTATTTTTTTTATATATATTACCAAAATACTCAGCTGTAAATATTTTGGTATCAATAATTTTACTAAATCTAGATACTCGACCACCTTCTTCATCTATAAGAATTGGAAAATTTTTATCATTAAATAATTTTTTAATCATATTAGTCAATAATCTAACTTGATAAATATTATCTATATTTCTTGAAAAAAGGATAATACCCCAGGGTTTATATTTTCTTAAAAAGACTATTTCTTTATTAGTAAGAAATTTTCCTTTTATACCACATATAAATGATCTACGTTTTTTTAATTTATTTAAGTAATTCCCAGAACTTATACTTTTTAGTTTTTTCATCTAAATTTCCATCGACATATTCTATTATGTTATCTGTATCGCTATCTAAAACAAATAAATTTTTTTCATTTATTTTAATTTTGTTATCAATTTCATTTATCGATCTAAAATAAATTTTCCTGTTATCGTCTGAAAAATAATATTTTAAAGAAAAGAAAATAAAAAAAAAAATTGAAATAATATAAAATAAGTATTTGATCTCTTTAAACATTACATTTCTTCCGGGGTTTCAACACCTAAAATATTCATTCCAGATTTAATGACTAAAGATACCACTTTAAGAAAAACTAATTTCTCTAATTTTATAGAATTATTTATAATAAATCTTTTACTTTCATCATTTTTTCCAAGATTCCAATAGTAATGGAATTCTGAAGCAAGTTCATATAAGTATGTTGTAATTCGATGTGGCTCTAATTTATTACATGAGATTTCAACACATTTAGGCCATTCTGATATCTTTCTTAAAACTTTTATTTCCTCAACACCAAAATTTAAATTCGAATTAATATTTATTGTATCATCAATATTTTTATTTAGTTTCCTATAAACTGATGACATCCTAGCATAACAATACTGCACATAATAAATTGGGTTATCTTTTGTCTTCTCCTTTACTTTTTCAAAATCGAAATCGAGTTCAACATCGCTACTTCTATTTAACATTATAAACCTCGTAGCATCTTTTCCTACCTCTGAAATTAAATCTTCTACTGTTATATAGTCACCTTTTCTTTTTGACATTTTAAAAGGCTTACCGTCTTTTATTAGTTTAACTAACTGACTCACTTTGCAAACTAATTTATCTTTATTATTTGAAAGTGCTTCTACTAATGAAGTAATTCTTTTTACATAACCGGTATGGTCCGAACCCAATATATTAATTAATTTATCAAAATTTCTCTCAACTTTGTTGTTATGATAAGCAGCATCGCTTGCAAAATAAGTCCATGTATTATCCGATTTTTGTAAAGCTCTATCTTTATCATCGCCAAATTCTGTGGATTTAAAAAGTGTTTGCTCTCTTATTTTATAATCATTAGATTGTTTTCTCTCTGGTGCAGATATTGTGCCTTTGTAAAGAAGATTTTTCTGTTTTAATTTTTTAATTACTTTATCAACCTCTTTATTGTTGACTATAGATTTCTCACTTACAAAATTATCATGTTTAATACCCAAATTATTTAAATTATTCTTAATGATTTTCAGAGATTCATTTACTGAAATTTCAGTAAGTTTCTCTGAAATAGTTTCAAAATTGTCGAATTTAAGTTTAGAATTATTGTTAATGATATTGTTAGATATTTCTATTAAATAGTCACCTGGATATAAATCTGGATTATCAAACGGAAAAGGTTCCTTAAATAATATTTCTCTTATTCTTAAAAAAACAGACTTTGTAAAGAATAAAATTTGATTACCGTAATCATTAACATAATATTCTTTTGTAACATTATGTTTGTTAAAAATTAATAAATTAGAAAGAACATCACCAAGTATTGCACCCCTACAATGACCAACATGTAAAGGTCCAGTGGGATTTGCAGATACAAACTCTATTAAATAACTAATTTTTTTTTCTTTTAAATTTACACCAAAAACTTTTGAGTTCGATAAAATATCTTTTGTGAATAAACCCCAATAATCATTTTTTAATTTAATGTTTATAAAACCAGGTTTTACTATTGTAATTTCATTAATATCTAAAACTTCACTTAGTCTTTTTTTGATTTGTTCAGCAAGGATTAAAGGTGGTTTTTTATTAATTTTACCCAATACCATTGCTACATTTGTTGACAAATCAGAGTCAAATTTTTCAGGAGGTATTTCAACTGTTATAGAATTGAGTTTATGTGGTAAAATAAGTTTACCTTTATCACTTTCATCTTTTATTAGTTTATAAATAATTTCTAGGTATTTATCAAAAATATTCATTTTATTTTATTATATAAATTTAACGCAAATCTATCAGTCATACCGGAAATATAATCTGATATTTGTCTAAAAATAGTGGATTTATTTTTTTTAATACTAAAATACGAAGATGGGTTTTTAGATATTTTCTTGAACAAATAATGTAAAACTTTTTTACCTTTATTATTTTTAATTAAAACTTTTTTATTGTTATACATTTTTAATCTTAAAAAATTTTTAGTATCATTTTCAATATTTAAAAAATTATTTGAAAATGAGATTAAATTAACTTTAGAATTATATACATCTTTTATTGATTTAATCTTATTGAGTCTAATATTTTTAACGCTATTATTTATTAAATCTTCTACCATTAAATTAATAGAATCTCTTATTATTTGAAATAATACTGTATTTGTGGTTTTGCCCTTTAACTGTTTTCTATTTTTTTTATAAATTTCATCAAAAAATTTAATTTCTCTTAAATCATTTAATGTAAATATGTTTGCTGTTATTCCATCTTGTATGTCGTGATTATTGTAAGCTATATCGTCAGATATGGATGCGATTTGTGCCTCCAGTGATGGATATTTTTGCAAATTTATCCTTTTAATTAATTTCTTGTAACCAATTATGTTGTTAAATTTATTTATATTGTCATGAACAGGGCCATTATGTTTTATTAGGCCATCTAATGTTTCTATGGTTAAGTTTAGTCCGCTAAATTTTATATATTTATCTTCTAAATTCATAACTATTCTTAATGTCTGTAAATTGTGATCAAAGCCACCATAACCATTCATACATTCGTTTAGAACATCTTCGCCTGCATGTCCAAACGGAGGATGACCAAGATCGTGCGATAAAGATAAGGTTTCTGCTAAATCATCATTTAAACCTAGGTATTTACTTATAGATCTAGCTATTTGAGCAACCTCAATCGAATGAGTCATTCTAGTTCTATAATGATCTCCTATTGTATTAACAAATACTTGTGTTTTGTGTTTTAGACGCCTAAATGAGCTGCTATGAATTATCCTATCTCTATCTCTTTGAAAATCAGATCTGAATTTATTTTTAGGTTCATTAAACAAGCGTCCTTTGCTTTTAAATAGACCAAGTTTTGAGTATTTTTTCATACTTTAAAAGTTCAAATAATTAACTATATTAGTAATAACAGTGTTAAATAATGATTAAAGAAATTAAATTTACTGATAAAGCAATAAAACAAATCAACTTTTTACTATCTAAAAAGGACAAAGGCTCTTTTTTTAGAATCGCAATAAAAGGTGGTGGCTGCTCAGGATTTCAATATGATTTTTCATATGATCTTAAACCAAATGATGATGATTTAATTGAAAATAATATACTTATTGATCAACAATCAGCTGATATGCTCAAGGGTTCAGAAATTGACTATGTAGAGGAGCTTATTGGTGAATCCTTTAAAATTAATAATCCACAAACCAAATCGTCATGTGGTTGTGGGGTTTCTTTCTCACTTTAATGATCGTTAGCTCGTGGAATGTAAATTCTGTAAGAGCAAGATTAGAAAACATAAAAGAGTATCTTAAAAAATTTTCCCCTGATATTGTTTTAATTCAAGAAATCAAAACAGAAGACAAAACTTATCCATATGATGAAATAAAATCTTTAGGTTATGAAAGTTATGTTTTTGGACAGAAAAGTTATAATGGGGTTGCAATTTTATCAAAAGGTAAAGTTAATAATATTAAGAATGACATTATTAAAGACAAAAATAAACAATCAAGAATTATCTCCTCTGAACTAAATTACAAAAAAAAAATTATCCATTTAATTAATGTTTATATACCTAACGGTAATCCTGTTGATACAGATAAATATACATATAAAAAGAATTGGTTAGATAGTTTTATTAAATTACTTAAACTAAGTTTAAGAAAAAATCAGAATATTATTATTGGTGGAGATTTTAATGTTATTCCTGCGGCAGAAGATGTTTACAACCATAAAAGTTTTGAAGATGATGCACTATATAGATTAGAAATTAGAAAAAAATTTAGAGAAATTTTAAACTTAGGCTTTAATGATGCTTATAGATATCTTTATCCAGACACAGAAGGTTATACATTTTGGGATTATATGAGGGGTGCATGGCAAAAAAATAACGGTATGAGAATTGATCATTTTCTAGTGTCAAACTCTCTAATAAAAAATGTAAAAGATATTAAGATAAATAAATATCCACGTGGCAAAGAGAAACCATCTGACCACACTCCTATTGAATTAGAATTGATTTAAAATCTTCTATCCTTTTATACTTCCAGAAGTTAAACCACCAACAAGATATTTTTCAAAATAAATAAATATTAATAATATAGGCAGTGTTACAATCACTGAGCCTGCCATTAAGAATTGCCTAGGGGTTTCGGCATCGCCTGAGAGATAATTAATAGCTCTAGATAGGGTAAATGTTTTAGGATTATCTAAAAACATCAAAGAAAAAAGAAATTCATTCCAAGCAATCATAAAAACATATAATGCAACAGAGGCTATTGCTGGGAGACTTAGCGGTATAATTATTTTTAATATAATACCAAACCAATTATGACCATCTATCAAAGCTGCATCCTCAATTTCTTTAGGGATACTTTTAAAGTATCCTTGAAGCATATAAATAGCCACTGGAAGTGTTGTTGCAGTATACACTATTAACAAACCACTGATTGAATTTCTTAGTCCTAATTGACTAAAAATTGTATAAAGCGGAATTACAAGAACTATAGCTGGAAACATATATATAATTAATATTGATGTTGAGAGAAAAGTTTTACCAAAAAAATTTAATCTCGCTACAGCATAGGCGGCTGGTATAGCAAATAAAAGTGTAATTGCGACCGTACCAACAGAAACTATGGTACTTGTTAATATATATCTACTAAAGTTATAAGTTTTAAACACAACAATATATGATTTAAAAAATTCTTTAAAATTTTTAGTAAAATCTAAACTAAAATCTAAAGGATTCATAAGTAATGAGGCTTGAGTTTTAAAGCTAGTTACCAACATTATGTAAAAAGGAAATAGTATTACTAAAGAAAAGAAAACTATTCCAAATAAAGTAATATATTTAAAAGTTACTTTTTCTATAACATGAGGTTGATTTAGATATTTAAGGTCATAGTTACGAATATTATTTAAAAAAAGAAAATAAATTAAAAATATTCCAAAATAAAACCAAAGAGGTGCAACATTATTAATTACATAGAAAATATAAGTAAATATTAAAGACAAACCTAAATTTTTAATTAATAGATTAATTTTATTTCCGAATAAAATAGATAATAAAGATAGACTTAATCCTAAAATTAAATTTGTCTCTAAAGTGATATTTGTCAATTCTAACCCTTGTAATACTGATAATATTATCCAAACCAGCTTTAATGTTAAAAGATACAGTGTAGAAATAATTAAATAAATTAAAGTTGATTTATAATTCATTTGCTTTTTTTCCTATCAATTTAAAATATGAAATCATAAAAATAATTAAGATCAAAACTATAACCATTGAAACAGCTGAGCCCATTCCTATATTTGAAATTGCAAAACCTTGCTCATAAACATTTATTGGAAGTGTCCTCGTTCCTGAAGCTCCACCAGTTAATAAGAAAATGTCTTCAAATTTATTAAAATTCCAAATAAATCTTATCATGAACAATATTGATATAATCGACGTAATTTGAGGAAGGGTAATATTAAAAAATTTATTAAGTGGACCTGCCCCATCTACATCAGCTGCCTCATAAAGATCTTTCGGTATTGCTTGTAATCTTGCAAGAACAAAAAGGAAAGCTAATGGAAAATATCTCCATATCTCAAAGAATATTACAGTTGTTAATGCCAACCTTAACTTTAAATCAATACCTAAAAATTGAAATGTTAAATATTTTTGACCTAATAAATTTATTGGTTGATCTAAAATTTGGAATTTAATAAGAAGTGCATTCAAAGTTCCACTGTTTGGATCTAGCAATAAAGTCCATGTATAAGCTAATGCTACCACAGGGCCTACGTAAGGAAAAAGTAAAATACTTCTCATAAAAGTTCTACCGCTGAATTTTTGATTGACTAATTGTGCAGCTAATACACCAAAAATGATTGCACCTAATGTGCCAAAAAATGTAAAATAAAATGTGGTTAACAATAAATCTTTAAAATCATTTTTGAAAAAAACTTTTTTAAAATTGTTTAAAGTAAAGTTGGTTGTAAGTAGTATATTATCAGCTTTACCAGATAACTTTGGTTTTTTTGATTTTAAATATTTTTTATCAATTAAGTTACCGTTAACATTATAAATAATAAACTCTAAATTTTCCCTGTATTTAGCTTTCCACTCACCAAACGAACAGGATAGAGTTCTAGATTTAAAGTTGCATCTAGGATCGATATTAACAAATTCTATATTTGCTGGTAGTTTATCCTTTAATTTAACATCAGTAATATTCTCAAGTAATGAACTATTTCTTAATTTATAAACAATTTTTAATTTTGTTGGATCCTCTGGAATTGATTTTATAATTTTTTTGGCTCTTGGTTCAGGTATTCTTATATCTTTTAACTCAACTTCCTTAAAACTTATCCAAATATTTGCAAAAATTGGAAAAAGTATAATAGAAAATACAAGTAGTATCGCTGGCAAAATTAATGCGTACGCGGTTCTTTTTTCTATTTTTGATAATTTATCAGCCATGTAAAAGCGGATAATATATTATTATCCGCTTTTAAAACATATTTATTTAAAATTTAGCTAGTTCTGCATTAATTTTATCAACTGCCTCGTCTACAGTAATTTGATCATCAATATATTCTCTTGTAATTCTGTTTAAGAATTGTGCATTGATAATTTTTGAGGCTCTTGATAGTTCACCTTCTTTAACACCCCATCTATTAGCTGTATCTAGACCTGCAACAATATTATTAATTACATCACCTGAATAAAGCTCAGTTAATGGTTTTTTTCTATCAACACCGACTGGCAGTTTACTCCAAGCATTTGTGTATGCATTAGGATCATTCTTATTTCCTCTTCTTACAGGAAATTTTCCTTCAGGCGCAATACCAAGTGTAGCTGTGTAACCTTCGTTCATTGAATACTCAACAAATTTCTTAGCTTCATCTGTGTCAGCATCTGCAGTAATACCCATGTATCTTACATCAGCCCATGCAGCACCTTTTCTGTTATTAGGACCGCTAAAATTAGTTATAAAACCAGTCTTAGATGCTAGTTCAGAAGAAGTAGGATCACTATTTATTGTTGGAGGCGCTGAGTCTCTTAATCCTGCAAGCTCGTCCATTATAAATGGAGACCAAATTATCATTGGTGTTTTTCCAGCAAAATATAATTCCCTTGATTGTTTCCAAAAAAGTTCTCCTGGGGGGCTAGCCTTAGCTATAACTTTATAAAACTCTAATGAATTCTTTAAAGCTTTACCTTGTTTTTTAGTTCCACCCTTTTTAACAAAATTAACTCCATTTGCTAAAAGAACATGTTCCAAAACTTGGCTCATAAAGTTTTCATCTGTTTTTGTTGCAGCAACAAATCCAAACATGTCCGAACCTGAAAGAACATTTATAGCCTTTTCAATATTTTTATAAGAAGTTGGTGGTTCTAGTCCATTTTTCTCGAAAAGATCTTTTCTATACACTACCATTTGTGTCCAACCATCAACTGGAACAGCAGCAATCTTCCCACCTTTTTTAGCCATGTTTAATGGTCCTGGTGCAAAAGTTTTTTTACCTAATTGCTTTACTACATCGTTATTAGCATTTACATCAAGTATACCAGCTTCGGCCCATGGTAAGACGTACTGAAGTGTATGATATATTACATCAGGAAGATCTCCAGCTGCAGCTGCGGCTGTAGCTCTCTTTCCTAAGTCTTTTTCTTCCACAGGAATAACCTCAACACTTATACCTGTTTTAGATTCGAAATCTTTTGCCATATCTTGTTGTTTAGCCATTCTTGCAGGCTGAACTTCTGTAGTCCAAAAAGTAATTCCTGAAATACTAGAGCTTGCAAAAAATAGTGAGGCAAAAATATAAATAATTATTTTTTTCATTGGTAATGTCTCCTTATTAACTAATTTTTAAAAAATGTACCAAAAAGGAAAAGAATAAAAAACCCTCTAATTATCCCTTTAAATATTATGTTTTATAACGATGGTTTTTAAAATGATTATAAATTAGAAATTATATTTAAATATCAATTTTATGGCAAAGATAAAATTCATAAATGTAGAAAAATCATTTGGAAAAAACAAAGTTATCAAAAAGTTTAATTTAGAAATAAACGATGGTGAATTTACTGTTTTAGTGGGGCCTTCTGGTTGTGGAAAATCTACCCTTTTAAGAATGATTTCAGGCCTAGAGAAAATAGATAAAGGCACAATACTTTTAAATAAAAACATTATTAATGATTTGTTACCCTCAAAAAGAGATATGGCAATGGTGTTTCAGTCTTATGCTTTATACCCACATATGAATGTTTATGAAAACATGTCATTTGGATTAAAAATGGAAAAAATATCCAAAAACAATATTCAAAAGAAAGTAAATCAGGCTGCAAAGATACTTAGAATAAAACATCTATTGGATAGAAAACCTGGACAGTTATCTGGTGGTCAAAGACAAAGAGTTGCAATAGGAAGAGCAATTTCTAGAAATCCAAAAATATTTTTATTTGATGAGCCACTATCAAATTTAGATGCAGCATTGAGATCAGAAATGAGAGTTGAAATTTCTAAATTACATAAAAAAATAAAAACTAATATGATTTACGTTACTCACGACCAAGTAGAGGCTATGACTTTAGCTGATAAAATGGTTATTTTAAACGAGGGTAAAATTGAACAAGTCGGTTCCCCTGATGAGATATATAATTTACCTAATAACTTATTTGTTGCGGAATTTATTGGGACACCAAAGATGAATATTATCAAAATTAATAAATCTAATATTATAAACAATAATACTTTAAGAATTTTTGGAAAAGAATATGAGTTTAAGAATTATAAATTTAGCAATGAAATATATTTAGGAATTAGACCAGAGCATATACATCCTAATCTTAAACATGAAATACAGTTTAATATTAATATTGATCTCATAGAGAATTTGGGCTCTGACAAAATTATTTACGGTTTATTAAAAGATAACGAAATTAGAATAAGAACATCAGATGACCTTCATCAAAACAATACAAGTTTTTCTTTCAATAAAGACAAAGTCGTGTTCTTTGATAACAAAAAAAATAAAATTTAACTAATAATTTTATTTCTATGAACAATCCTTTAACGAGTCAGACATATATTTGATTAAATCAAAATACATATTCTTTCCTTTATCAATATTTGCACCCAAAGGATCAAGAACTCCTGTTTTTACTCCTGTATCACTTGCAATAGAATTTATTATGTTTGGGTTAAATTGAGGCTCAGAAAAAATACATTTGGCTTTTTCATGCTCTATAACTTCTCTTATCTCAGATAATTGTTCTGCACCAGGCATTACATCTGGATTTACAGTTAACGCTCCTATCACACTTAAACCAAATCTCTTTTCAAAGTATTGATATGCATCATGAAATACAACAAAACTTGCATCTTTATTAATTTCATTTTTAACCTCTTTAATAAGACCATCTAAATCCTTTATAACTTTTTTAGAGTTAGCTTTATACGTAGATGCATTATCCTTATCAATTTTACTTAGTTGGTTAGTAATTTTTTTTACTATGACTTTTGCGTTTGCAGGATCTAACCATATATGAGGGTCAAATGATCCATGGCCATGACCATGATCGTCATGCCCATGATCATCATGATCATCTTCCTTTTTTGCGTGCTCATCATGGCCGTGATCATCGTGACCTTCGAAGATATTTTTTTCTCTAAATTTTAATTTTTTTAATCCACTTTGATCTAATAATTCAAATACAACAGCGTCTTTTGGGATACTTTTAAGTGCAGTAGGTAAAAAACTCTCTAGGTCCTCACCAATCCATATAACTAAGTCAGCATTTTGTAACATTTTAGCGTGAGATGGTTTAATTTGAAAATTATGAGGTGATGCAACACCATCAATAATTAGTTCAGGCTCCCCTACTCCTTCCATAATATAGCTTGTTAACGAGTGTAAGGGTTTAATAGATGTTACAACACTAATCTCAGCCTTTAATGGCGTTAAAACAAGAAATAATGCAGCTGTTAAAGTAAAAATAGTTGATTTGAATATTTTTTTCATATGATATCTTCCTATAAATTGTTATAATATAACAATGTTATAATATAACATATTAAAAAAGCAAGAAAATATTATGGAAAATAAAAATAATTTACTAGTCAAAATGGAGAATGCTGGTGTTTATTTAAATAATAAATGGCTTGTAAAAGATGTAACTTTAAACATAGAAAAAGGTAAAATAATTACATTGATAGGTCCAAATGGTTCCGGAAAAACAACAACAGCAAAAATAGCTCTTGGTTTATATAAAAATATCAGCGGTAAAGTTGAAAAATACACAAAAAAAATTGCATATGTCCCTCAAAAAATCTCTATTGATTGGACTTTGCCTATCAGAGTATTTGATTTTATGAATTTAACATCAGATTTACAAAATAATGAAACTAATGAAGCATTAGAAATTACAGGTGCAAAGCATTTAATTAATAATGATTTAAAAAGTTTATCTGGTGGAGAATTTCAAAGAGTTTTGATGGCTAGAGCTATAGCAAAAAAACCAGACTTATTAGTTTTAGATGAGCCTGTACAAGGAGTGGATTTTACAGGAGAGATTGAACTATATGAATTAATTAAAAAAATATCTGAAACTTTAAAATGTGGAATTTTACTAATATCTCATAATTTACACGTTGTTATGTCCAAAACGGACCATGTAGTATGCCTTAATGGTCATGTCTGCTGTTCGGGTACACCAATCTCTGTAGCAAATAATAAAAAATATCAAGAATTATTTGGTGAAGATGTTTCAAAAATATTATCTATTTACGAGCATAAGCACGACCATAAACATGGCGTAGATGGATCAGTTGAGGAAAATTAAAAATGTTTGATGATTTTTTTATAAGAGCATTATTTGTTGGTATTGGTATGGCTCTAGTTACTGGACCTTTAGGTTGTTTTGTTGTTTGGAGAAGATTATCGTTTTTTGGAGATACTTTAGCTCACTCGGCTTTGCTAGGAATTACTATAGCTTATACCATGGAAATTAATATAGCATTATCTGTTTTTATAATCTCATCTGTCGTTGCTTTAATTTTACTAAAATTAGAGAAAACAACTAATTTACCCACAGATGCATTATTAGGACTATTAGCCCACTCTTCTCTTGCTGTTGGATTGGTTGTTATTGGATTAATAGCAACAATTCGATTTGATTTAATGGGTTTATTATTTGGAGATATTTTAGCTGTTAATTTAAACGATATTATAATTGTATGGTTTGGTGGTGCATTAATTTTATTAGTTTTGAAATTGATATGGAAACCACTTTTTGCATCAACAGTTAATTACGAACTTGCAGAAGCTGAAGGAATGAAACCAGAGAGAGTAAAAGCTATATTTACTCTTTTACTTGCAGCAATTATTGCGATTTCAATTAAAATGGTTGGATTATTATTAATAACTGGAATGCTTATTTTACCTGCTGCAATTGCCAGAAATATATCTTCAAACCCTAAAAGCATGGTTATATTTTCAATTATTGCAGGTTTGATGTCTGTATTAATAGGTTTATTCAGTTCATTAGAAATAAATACACCTTCAGGCCCATCTATTATAACTGCTGGTTTAATATTGTTTGTTTTATCATTAATTAAAATTAAAAGGAGTTCTCAATTGAAAAGCTAACTTTTCATTGATAAAAGAAATTATGGCTCAAAAGCAAGGATATTTATCAAAAAATCAAAAAATAGTTTTGGATTATATTGAAAAAGCAAATCAGCCCTTAAAAGCATACTCAATTTTATTTAATGTTCAAAAAAAAGGTCTTAAGGCTCCACCTCAAGTCTATAGAGCTTTAGATAGACTAGTTGAAATAGGTAAGGTACATAAAATTGAGAGTAAAAATGCTTTTGTAGCTTGTAAAAACTCTAGTTGCACAATTTCTAATGCAACAGCCTTTTCTATCTGCGATGGTTGTGAAAAAGTTACTGAAATAAGTAACCCTAAATTATCTAAATATCTATCTGGTTTTCAGGACAATTCAGGTATGAAGTATAATAAATACAATCTTGAGTTCTTTGGATTATGTAAAAAGTGTAGATAATCCTTTATTTTAATAAATTCTTAACATAACTGACATAATATTAACGAAAGGAAATTTTATGTTTGTAAAAAAATATTTAAAGTGGATTAGTACCTTCTTAGTTTTAGTGGGAATACTTCTTACAAATTTAAATATATATCCGTTAAATATATATTTTCATGGATTAGGAGTTGTTGGATGGACTATTGCTGGATTTATGAGCAAAGATAAAGCAATTTTAACTAACTTTGGATTACAAATCCCATTATTTGTAATTGGTATTTATAAAGTTATTTTTTAAATGAAGAATATATTGTTTGTATGCACGGGTAATTCAGCAAGAAGTATTATTGCTGAAAGTATAATAAATAACGAGTATGAGGATATGTTTAAGGGTTTTAGTGCTGGGAGTAATCCAACAGGAAAAATTAATGAAGATGTGAAGAATTATTTATTATCGAAACATTATGATCTTTCAAATTATAAATCTAAAAATTTTAATGAGTTTATTAATGGTCAAATTAAAATGGATTATGTTATTACAGTTTGTAATAATGCCAATTATGAAGTCTGTCCTATTTGGCCAAATAAAGATCAGATAATTCATTGGAATATAGAGGATCCTGTTAAATTACTTAATGAAACAAATGATTTAAATAAAAAAGATGAAATAATAGAAAAAGTTTACAACAATATTCATAAAAGAATAAAGGAACTTATAAATGAAAAATAAAAGCCGTTATTTCCTTGCTGAATTAATAGGGAGTTGTTTTTTAGTAATGATTATAGTTGGTTCGGGTTTAATGGCAGAAAACTTAACTGACGATGTTGCAGTAATGTTAATTGCAAACACTATAGCAACAGGAGCAGGTTTATTTGTGCTTATTACAGTATTTGCTGATGTATCAGGAGCTCACTTTAATCCATTTGTAAGTATCGCAATGGCAATAACTGGCAAATTAAAAAGGAAACTATTACCCTACTATATCATTGCTCAATTGGTTGGTTGCTTAATTGGTGTTGGTTTAGCTAATTTCTTTTTTGAACATGAGATTTATGAATTATCTACTAAGTCAAGAGATGGGATTTATATATTCACATCTGAGGTAATAGCAACATTAGGACTTATAGTGATAATTTTTGGGGCTATGAAGTCAGGTAAAATTGCTGTTGCTGCTAGTGTTGGTCTATATATTACTGCTGGTTATTGGTTTACCTCCTCTACTTCTTTTGCAAATCCAGCTGTTGCAATTGCTAGAACATTTACAGAGTCTTTTACAGGTATTAGTTATCTAAACACTCCTTATTATATTTTAGCCGAGCTTGTAGGAATGTTAATTGCTGTATTTATTGTTAAAAAGTTATTTTTAGAAAAAAATTGAAAAATATAAAACTTACCAATCGAATAAGTTTAATTAACAAAAAATTTAAAAAAAAAGAGTTTTATCATTATCTTAAAACTTCTAATCTTTCATTAGTAATACCTAAGATTAAAGACAAATATGTAATAGTTTCCCAAAAAAGAGTTCCAATTAACAAAATTAATTACGAGTTTCCTTCTGGCATAGTGGAAAAAAAGGAAACAACTCTGCAATCAGCACAAAAAGAATTAAGAGAAGAAACAGGATATAGATCAAGATCAAAATTGACTAAAATAGTTAGTTTTTATACAGAGCCTGGACGACTAACTACTAAAATTACTGGTTATTACACAGAAGACTTAATTAAAATCTCGAAGCCAGAACAAGGTATTAGAATTCATCTTTTTAATCAAAGAGATATATTCAAATTAATATTAAATCAAAAATTCAATAATAGTTCTCATATAGCAATGTTTTTATATCTAATAACAATTCTTGAAAATCTATAAACCATAGGTTGTATCAAAATATCTTTTTTATTTAAGGATTATATGATTAAATTAATTTCAAATAATTCGGAGGCAGTAATGAGAAAAAAACTAAAAAAAAATGAAAAGAAAAAAACAAAGATATTAAGATCAATTGATAAACTTAAAAATAAAATAACAGCTAAAGAAAAAAAATTATCAAGCCTTAATATTAAAATTGCTGGTCTAGAAAAAAAGGTTGCAGAAAAAAAAGCAAAAAAAATTGCTAAGAAGAATGCAGAGCAATCTCCTGCATCTATAAATAATTAAATCCAAATCATCTTTCTCCCTTCTCATTTAAGAGAAGGAAGAAAGTAGTTAATTAACAAAATTTAAACGAGGGAAGAAGTAAGAATAGTTTAAATTTATAATTAAACTACAAAGATTAAGTTACAGAAATATTTACTTATTATTAAAGTTTAATTAATTTAGGTTATTTTGAATTATTTGAATAAATTATTCTTGGCTCTAAAAATAATTCTCTAGCAAGAGCTTTAAATCTTTTAGTAACTTGTTTTGAGATTATTTCTTGATGTTGTGATGGAATTTTTAAAAATACAGCATTACCTCTTTTATACAATTTAAACTCTTCAAGAAATATCGTAGATATCGAGGTCAATGATTGTGAAAATCTCAATGCTGCTCCAACTTGTTTGCTTGAAAAAATTTCATTATTATTTAAAAAAGTTAGATACTCCATCTTTGGATTATACTTGATACTACAGTACCGCCAATAACATGACAAGGCTAATTGTATTCTTTCTTTATGAGTCAATCTAAGTAAAGGAGTATTTATTGTTTCTTGAAATACCAATTCAGCTTTTTGAAATGCTCCTAATCCCCAATCCATATGACTTAATACACATGCTAGATATAATAATTTCTTATTAAAATGTTCATTGCCTTCAAAAACTGGCTGAATAAAATCATAATATTTTTTATAGTTCGATCCTAGATCACCTCTTTTTTTTGCAATATTCTCAAGTGCTTTATGGAAAATTTCTGATTCTTTTACATCTTTAAAATAGTCAATTGATAAAGAACCTTCACGCAAACCGCTTATAGAACAAATTATATTTCTTGGATTTGTAACTTTCATAATTTCATCAAGTATAATGCAACTATAAGGTAAATACGCTGTTCTAGATTTTGAAATATACTCAACTGTTTTAAGTTTAGATTTATTAAAAGATGAAATTTTTTCAACAAACTTAGATAAAACATTGTTATCAATACTATATTGATGAATTATATGTACCGGATGATTATTTTGAAAAAGATGTAATTTAAATAATGCTCGCCAGGTACCTCCAACTAAATATAGATTATTAAATTTCTTTTTTGAAAGCCATTTTTCTTCTCTTAATAATTTTTTGATATATTTTGCTAAATTTCTTTTTTTAACTATAGGATTATTTAATAATCTTAAAACTCCAACAGGTAATGAGGTTTTATTAGTAACTATATTATTTTCAACTCGAGCTAATTCTAAACTTCCACCTCCAAGATCAGCAACTAATCCATTGACATTTTCAAAGCCTATTTTTACTCCCTCAGCTGAGCATTCAGCTTCTTCTTCACCAGATAATATATTAATCTTAGTTTTAAAAAGTTTTTCAACTTCATTAATAAATGGTTTTGTATCAGTTGCTTCTCTTAAAACTGCTGTTGCAATGATTTTAAGATTTGTGATTTTTGAAACATTTAAAATTTCAGAGAATCTTTTTAAAACTTTTAAAGCATATTCGGTACCAGATCTGTGAAGTTTTTTGGATTTATCTAAATTTTTTCCAAGTTCACAAACTGCTTTTTCATTAAAAAAAGGCACACGAGAAGAACTGAAATCTTCATAAATTAGCATTCTTATAGAGTTTGATCCAATGTCTATTATAGCTAATTTTGCCTGATTTAATTTTAAACTATTTTTACTTTTAATTACTTCCACTTTTAATCAATCTTAAGTGCAGTTGTTTAGGCTGCATTCTTAGTTTAGCTTTACCTCTTCCAGATAAGCTCGGATTATTCATAAAATATTCATGAGCTGAAAAGGAATCGCTCTTACTATATTTAATTTTTTTATAATTACCATCAGCTTCAAGTTCCCAGCTCTGATTAGTATCAAGATAATTTGCCAACATTATTTGATCTAAGATCTGTTCATGAACAGTCTCATTTTCAATTGGGACTAGAAGTTCTACCCTTCGATTTAAATTTCTCGGCATTAAATCAGCTGACGAAATATATACTTTTGCATTTCTATTAGGCATTTTTTTTGTACCATTACTAAAGCAGTAAATTCTAGAATGCTCTAAAAATCTTCCTATGATACTTTTTACAAATATGTTTTCTGATCTATCTTTTACTCCTGGTCTTAAACAACAAACACCCCTTACAAATAAATGAATTTTTACACCAGCATTCGAAGCTTCATAAAATTTATCAATAATTTCTGGATCTACTAAAGAGTTCATTTTTGCCCAAATAGCTGCAAATTTTCCATTTTTAGAATTTTTAATTTCAGCATCAATATTTTCATTTAAGGTTTGCCTCATATTTACTGGCGAAATAGAAATTTTATTTAAATTTTTTGGTTTTGCGTATCCTGTTACATAATTGAAAAACTTTTCAACATCTGATGCCATTTTCTTATCACAACTAAATAAAGACAAATCAGTATAAATTTTAGCATTTACTGGATGATAATTGCCAGTTCCTAAATGAAAATAAGTTTGTATTTTACCCTGTTCTCTTCTTAAAACTAATGATGATTTTGCATGAGTTTTATATTTAGCAAAACCATAAACAATTTGAACACCTACTTTTTCTAAACTTCTTGATAGTTGAATATTAGCTTCCTCATCAAATCTAGCTTTAATTTCAATTAAAGCGGTAACTGTTTTTCCGTTTTCTGCAGCTGTTATTAAAGCTTTAACAATAGGTGAGTCTAGAGTTGTTCTGTATAGAGTTTGTTTTATAGCTATAACTTTTTTATCATTTGCTGCTTGGTTTAAAAATTCAATTACTGAGTCAAATGTTTCGAAAGGATGATGAACAACTAAATCTTTCTTTTTAATAGTTTCAAAAAAATTATCATTATATTCTTTTAATCTTTCAACTTCTCTAGGTGTAAAATGTTTAAATCTTAATTTTGGATTTTTTACTTTACATATTTGATCTATATCTTGAATTCCAACAAGGCCAGCAACATCATAAATATAGTCAGGATTTATATCTAATTTATTAGTTATAAATCTTATCAATTCGTTATCACTATTTTCAAGAACCTCTAAACGAACAATATCACCCGTTCTACGTCTTTTTAAAGCCAATTCAAAAGATCTAACCAAATCTTCTGCTTCCTCTTGAATCTCTACATCGCTGTCTCTTATTACTCTAAAAATCATTTTCTTTTCTAAATCATGATCTGGAAAAATTTCATTAGCAAAAAAACTTATTACATCATCTAGAATCACAAATTTCTTATGATTTTTTGAAGACTCAATTTCAATAAATCTAGATAATGCTTTTGGTATTACTATTATTGAGTTTAAAATCCTTTTTTTATTTTTTTTTCTTAACTTCATTACAATTGCTCTTCCTTGATTGATTATAAATGGAAATGGATGTGCAGGATCAATTGCTGATGGTGTTAATAAAGGGTAAATCTCTTCTTTAAATATTTCTAAAAGTTTTTTTTTATCCTTAGTATTTAAATTAACTGGTTTAACTAAATTGATATTATTTTTTTTTAATTCCATAATCAGTTGAATAAAAATTTTGTTCTGTTTTTTTAATAGATTCTTAGTTTCAAGCACTACCTCATCCATTTGCTCTTCAGGTGTCAAACCATCAGAGCTTAGTGAGTCAACTTCTTGTTTTATTTGACTATATAACCCAGCTACACGGACCATAAAAAATTCATCTAGATTAGACCCAGCAATTGATAAAAACTTTACTCTTTCATAAAGAGGATTTTCGATATTTTGCGCCTCTAAAAGTACTCTATCGTTGAATTTTAACCAAGAAAGCTCTCTATTTATATATTTAGATTTCAACTCTTCTTTATGTTGTTTTTTTAAAGCAGTCATATATTTAGATTTTATGTATCAATTATACGTCATGAGACACGCAAAATCTAGTTGGGATGATTTAAGTATTAATGATTTTGATAGACCACTTACTAAAAGAGGCAAGAAAAATGCAAAAATGATTTGTGAATTTTTTGTTAAAAAAAAATTTGAATTTGATTATGCATTAATTTCATCATCAAAAAGAACAAAAAAAACTTTTCAAATTTTATCCAAGAAAATTAATAAGCCAAAAAAAGTTAATTTTTCAAAAGATTTATATTTAGTTGATGAGAATGCAATTGTAAAAAAAATTAAAGAAATATCCAGTGAATATAAATCAATTTTGATTATAAACCATGAACCATCAGTGAAAAATTTAGTACGAAATCTTACAAAAAATCATAATACGAATAATTTTAAACTAATGAATTATAAATTCCCAACAGCAGCATTTGCAAAAATTGAGTTTGATATTAAATCCTGGAATGAAGTTGAGAAAAAGGGAGTATTAAAAAAATTTATAAGACCCAAAGATCTTCAAGATTCTAAAGAATAACCAGCTGATCTTACTGTTCTAATTAAAGGTTTTGTATTTTGTATATTAATTGCTTGTCTTAATCTTCTAATATGAACATCAACTGTTCTAGACTCAACATATATATTTTCTCCCCAAACATTGTTTAAGAGTTGTTCTCTTGAATAAACTCTTTTTGGATTTTTGATAAAAAAATCTAAGAGTTTAAATTCAGTTGGACCCAAAGTAATTTCTTTATCTTTTCTATAAACTCTTTTTGTAATCCGATCTATTTTTAAATCAGTAAATTCTACAATGTCTGATGATGATTGAGGTTTAGATCTTCTCAATAAAGATTTAATTCTAGCATTCAATTCTTTTTGACTAAAAGGTTTAGTTACATAATCATCTGCACCTGTATCAAATGCTTTTAATTTGTCTTCTTCCTCCCCTTTTGCAGTTAACATAATGACAGGAATATCATTAAACTTATTATCTTTTTTTAAGTTTTTACAAATTTCAACACCAGATAATTCTGGTAACATCCAATCCATTAATATTAAATCTGGCTGTTTTAATTTTATTTGTTTAAGAGCATCTTCTCCATTTTCTGAATGACTGACTTTATAACCTTCTTTTTCAAGATTGTACTTTAACAAACTAACAATTGATGCTTCATCTTCAGCTATGAAAACATGAGCTGACATAAATCATTTTTCTCCGGTTACAATTGGCTCTGTTCCCTTGGGTCTATCACCTTCTAAATATTCGCCTTTAACTAAATAATAAACTTGTTCTGCAACATTTGTAGTATGATCACCAATACGCTCTATGTTTTTAGTTACAAACAATAAATGGGTTCCATCTTCTAAATTTTTTTCATTTTCTTTAAGATATTTTATAACTTCTTGCATACAAAGATTTGTTAGATCATCTATTTGCTCATCACCTTCCCAAACATTTACTGCCATTGGCGCAGATCTTTCTAGATAAGCATCTAATGTTGATTTTAATTGTTTTTGAACATTGGTAGATACTCTATTCAATGAGTCTACCAAGTTCTTTGGAAGATTTTCGTTAAGCAAAAGTGTTCTCTTAGATATATTTTTTGCTAAATCACCTATTCTTTCTAAATCTGAAGACATTTTCAAAGCCGTTACTGTCTCTCTTAAATCAATTGCCATAGGTTGTCTTAAAGCAATTAAATTCACAACTTGCTGTTCAATTAAAGTCTCATATTTATCTATTTTTTCATCTTCTTGAATAACAGCTTCTGCAATATTGATATCTCTTGTTGTAATGGCTTGAATTGCTTTACCTAAAGAATCTTCACATGCACTTCCCATTTTAATTATATTAGCATTAAGATTTTTTAGTTCTTCTTCGTAAGATTTGACTGTATGTGGTGCTTCAGACATTATCCAAACCTCCCTGTTATATAATCTTGAGTTTTTTTATTATCAGGATTCTTAAATATTTTATCAGTAGATCCATGTTCAATCAATTGTCCTAAATGAAAAAAACCTGTATTTTGAGAAACACGCGCTGCTTGAGCCATAGAATGAGTTACAATTATTATTGTGTGCTCTTTTTTTAACTCATCAATCAATTCTTCAATTTGTGCTGTTGCTATTGGATCTAATGCTGAACAAGGTTCATCCATTAATATAACTTCAGGTCTTACAGAAATCGCTCTAGCAATACAAAGTCTTTGCTGTTGTCCTCCAGATAATCCAGTTCCAGGTTCATGCAACCTATCTTTTACCTCTTCCCATAGTGCAGCCTTTTTCAAACTAGTTTCAACAATTTCATCCATTTCTTGTTTTGATTGAGCCATACCATGAATTGTTGGACCGTAAGATACATTTTCATATAAAGTTTTTGGGAAAGGATTGGGTTTTTGAAAAACCATACCAATTTTTTCTCTTAGTCTTACGACATCACAACTTTTATCATTGATATTAAAATCATTAATTAAAATTTCTCCTTTAACACTACAGATATCAATTACATCATTCATTCTATTAAGACATCTTAGGAAAGTTGATTTACCACAACCAGATGGACCAATTAATGCCGTTACTTGATTTTCCTCAATATCTAAACTTATATTAAAGAGCGCTTGTTTTTTTCCATAAAAAACATCAACATCTTTTGCTTTAATCTTTATCATTTTAACTCCATTTTTTCTCAAACTTATGTCTTATTATTTGGGCAAATAAATTCATTATTATTAAAAAGCCAAGTAAGACCATTATACATGCCGAAACTTTTTCTACAAATCCCCTTTCAGCACTTTCAGCCCAAATATAAATTTGAACTGGTAAGCTTGCAGCAGGATCCATGGGTGATCCAGGTATCGTGTTAACAAAAGCAACCATTCCAATTAAAATTAGGGGTGCAGTTTCTCCTAAGGCTTGAGCTAAACCAATTATTGTTCCTGATAACGTGCCAGGCATAGAAAGAGGAACTGTATGATGCATTGTGGTTTGCATCCGACTTGCTCCCATAGCAAGTGCTGCCTCTCTTATACTTGGTGGAACTGCTTTTAAAGATGCTCTAGCAGCTATAATTATTGTTGGTAAGGTCATTAAGGACAAAGTGATACCTCCAACTAATGGGGTAGACCTTGGTAATTGAAATATAGCCAATAAAACTCCTAATCCTAATAGACCAAAAACTATAGATGGAACCGCTGCTAAGTTGTTTATATTTACTTCAATAAAATCAGTAAATCTATTTTTAGGGGCAAATTCTTCAAGATAGATTGCCGCTAGAACCGCAACAGGAAAAGCTATCATTAAACAAACAAGTATAGAAAAAATTGAGCCCATAAATGAACTTGCTATTCCAGCTAACTCAGCTTCTCTTGAGTCAGCATTTGTAAAAAAACTTATATTAAATTTACTTTCAACCTTACCATTTGCAACAAGTTGATCAAAAATTTTTAATTGATAATCGCTTACTCTTCTTTGGTCTTCAGGTAAATCTCTTGGATAATTTCCTTTAAAGACTTGGTCTAAATCATCTGAAGCAGTTAGATAAACTTCCTTTGTTTTTCCTATTAAATTAGGGTCATTTAAAAGTTCATTTTTAATTTCTTTTTCAAAAAAATAAGACACCATTCTCTTCAATTCATTTTCTTGATCTTCATTGGCGTTTGGATCTAAATCAGCCATTGATTTTAATGCTATATCGTAATAATCAGCGTCCTGTAAATCTTGTTTAGAAGGATTTTGGTCTAACATCATTAATTCAGCATCGAAAGTTACTGGAACAATAAGCCATGTTTTTTGAAAAGCTGAATAGCCAGTTGAAAAAATTTTAAAAATAAAGATTGTTAAAAATAAAAGTGCCATAAAAATTGCACTCAGACCGTATAAGCGAAATCGCTGTTCAGCTTTATATCTTTTATTTAATAATTGTTCTTTATTTTTATTCATATTTTTCTCTATATTTTTTAACTACTCTCAAGGCCACAATATTTAAACAAAGTGTTACTAAAAATAATGACATACCTAAAGCAAAAGCAGCTTGCGTTTTTGGGTCGCCAAAAGCTTGGTCACCAATTAGAATAACTACAATTTGAGCTGTAATCGTTGAAGTAGACTCTAAAGGATTTAAAGTTAAATTAGCAGCTAAACCAGAGGCCATAACAACTATCATTGTTTCTCCAATAGCTCTTGAAACACCAAGTAAAATAGATCCAACAATCCCCGGCAATGCCGCGGGAAAAATAACTCTCTTAATTGTTTCTGATTTAGTTGCTCCCATAGCGTAACTTCCATCTCTTAAACTTTGAGGCACACTTGTAATTACATCGTCACTTAAACTTGAAATAAATGGTATAATCATAATACCCATTACCCCTCCTGCTGCTAAAGCACTTTCAGCTGAAACTTCAAGACCCATTGAAGTTCCTAATTCTTTCAAAAATGGTCCAACAGTTAGGGCAGCAAAAAAACCATAAACAACTGTTGGTATACCAGCTAAAATTTCAATTAATGGTTTTGCATATTGTCTAACTTTAGTTGATGCATATTCAGCTAAATAAATTCCACTCATTAATCCAATTGGGATAGCAACGCACATAGCAATAAATGCAATAAAAAAAGTACCTGCAAAAATAGGGACTGCTCCAAAAGTATCTGAATACATTGTCGGATCTAAAGCCTCAGAAGAATCTCTAACAAAAGCTTTTGCTGGATACCAGTGAGTTCCAAAGACAAAATCAAATAATGGAATTACTTTAAAAAAATCTATAGTTTGAAATATAAGTGAGAAAACTATTCCAACAGTAGTTAATATTGCAGCTAAAGAAGCTGTAAATAAAACTGCGTTCAAAAATTTTTCAACTGGTTCTCTTGTTCTAGAATTAGATGAAATTCTTTTATACGCATAAGCAACAGAGGCAATAATTGCAGATAATACTATAACAACTTTTGAACTTTGAGCTACTGATCGAAGACTTAAATATTTTTCAGCTGAAGCTTCAATAAAAGGTGTAATTTCTCCAGTGAATTGCCCTCGAGACAATGCTTTTGATTTTTCGTATAATAAATTTAATTCATCATCAAGATAACCTTGATTTGAATAATCACTTAAGATTAATAGTTTTACAATTGTGGGCTCAAAAATTGCCCATAATGAAAAAATTATAAAGGCTGGTATTGCACACCAGATTGCAAGATAATAACCATAAAATTGTGGTAATGCGGTTAATCTTTTTTTTGTAGATTGAATTGTATATGCTTTTTTGCGTCCAAAATAATAGCTTGTGAAACCTAGAAGAACAATAAATGTAAATAATATTAAGTTCACAGAATCTCCTTAAGTGAGGACTTTACTCTTTTTTTAAAAAAAGGGGTCTAAAAAGACCCCCTTTTTAATCATTTGTTAACTGAGGAATAATTAATTACCCATAGCAACTAGCTTTGTAGCATTAGTTCTAGTTGTTTTATACAACTTAGAGTCTAATGGCACTAAACCAATGTCTGCTAAGTAACCACCTTTTCCAATAGCTTTCTTAGTTGTGAATTCTTTCACAAACTCATGTAAGCCTGGAATTACTCCAACGTGTGCTTTTTTCACGTAGAAGAATAAAGGTCTAGCAACAGCATAACTGTAGTCTTGAATAGACTTTAATGACGGTTGTCCACCATCAATACTTGCTGCTTGCAATTTATCTTTTGCAGCTAAGAAATAACTGAAACCAAAGAAACCAAACATTTCTTTATCTTGAGTTAACTTTTGGATGATTAAACTATCGTTTTCTCCAACTTCAATAGCAGCACCATCTTCTCTGTAAAGTTTTTGAGGTTTTTTGTATTTTTTATTTCCAGCTTCAAAACCAGCTTTATAAAGAGCTTTAGCTTCTTTAGTCATACCTTTTTTCATTACTAAAGAATTCCAAGCATCTCTAGTTCCTGATGTTCCTGGTGGGATCATCACTGAAATTTTTTGTTTTGGTAAGCTAGGGTCAATTTGGTCCCAAGTTTTATAAATATTTGGAACTAATTTACCATCAACAACTGTATGAGCAGCAAGTGCTAAATATAATTGTTCTTTAGTAAAGTTTACTGGTTTTGCATCTTTGCTGTAAGCTAATGTAATACCATCGTTACCAATTACGATTTCAACGATATCATTAACACCATTTTTCTTACATAAAGCTTTTTCTTTATCTTTCATAGCTCTTGATGCATTTGTAATATCTGGATGTTGTTCACCTACACCAGCACAGAATAGTTTAGCTCCACCACCAGTACCAGTAGACTCGATCACAGGAGTTTTAAATCCTGAACCACCAAATCTTTCAGCAACAACTGTTGCGTAAGGGAATACCGTAGAAGAACCAACTATCTTAATTTGATCTCTTGCTTGAGCAACAGTTGCTATTGATAAAGCAACTAAAGAAGCGATAACTATAGTTAGTTTTTTCATTATCTTTAATCCTTTCGTTATTAATTAATATAAAGATGAATGACTCGTATAAATTAATTGAATCTTTAATATTACAGAATTGTTACACTTTTGTTAAAAAGATAACTTTTTAGTTGTATTTCATTGAGATTATAATATCGTCATTTTCTGTTTCTAAACCACCTTTACAAGAAACAGGGTTAACTTTATCTTTAAAAGCAAGCTCAGTTGTAGGTCTCAAAATAACTTCAAGTTTCACTAAATTAACTAATTCTTCTAAGACGCTTTGATCGTATCGCCATCTTGGCCATGTGCTTGGAGTAGAAAAAACAGATGTTAAATAACTAGTTGCCATAGTAAACCTATAATTACTTAAATTTTCGTTTCTCAACAAATGATCTCTTACTGAATTAAATATATTTCTACATCTAAATGAGTCTGACATATAATTCTCTTTTTTTAAATTTTCATTTACTGGGATTGAAACAATTAAATCTACTGTATTTCTCCAATAGGAACTGACAACATCCATATATATATCTTCATAAGGCACATCTTTATGTTTCTTTACAGCAGGATAAGAACTCTTTAAGTCCTCTTCTAATCTAAAAATACCTATGTCAAAAACTGTTAATTGCTGAGTACGTAAAAGAGTAGAAAGGTCTTTTGAATATACACTAGTTATGAAAAACAAGATTAAATAAAAAAATATTAAAATATTTTTGAGTATTTTAAACATTATAAAAACTTAAATAAAATCTATACACGAATCAATCAAAGAAATGTTAAAGTTTTCTCAAATAAGGGTTGTAAAATGAAGTTTTTTTTAAATTTTTATTTCGAAGGCAAATATATTTTAATTTCAGTACCTTTACCAACCTCTGAAAGAATCTCAAAATCACCTCTGTGTTGAGTAATTATGTGTTTAACAATAGCTAATCCTAAACCAGTTCCACCAACTTTATTACTTTGTTCTGTGTCAACCCTGTAAAATCTTTCTGTAACACGCGAAATGTGTTCATGTGGAATGCCATAACCTTCATCTTTAATACTAATCATTATATTCTTTTCTAATAGTTTGTTACTATTTTCATTTTTAGAAATATATATATTTTTATTTTCTGGAGAATATTTTATTGAATTATCCAAAAGATTAGAAAAAACTGTATTTAATCTTTTTTCATCACCTATAACAATTGATGTATTTGTTAATTGATTTTTAACAGTTATATTTTTCTTTTTTAAAACAATTTCAAAATTACTAATAATAGTTTCAAAGAGTTCATTAATATTTACTATTGAAGTAGGTCTTATATGTTCATCAAGTTCAATCCGTGTAAGAATTAATAGATCATTAATTAAACTTTCCATCCTTGTTGATTGTTCAGATAAAATTTTCATAAATTTTTTTTTAGCCTTTTCATCATCAGACGCTGGGCCCTCAATTGTTTCTAGTGATCCTTTGATTGCCATTAAAGGTGTTCTTAATTCATGGCTTACATTTGCTACAAAATCAGTTTTAAATTTTTGTGCTTTTGTAATTTCAGTAAAATCTTTTAAAAATAACACAACAGAGTCTGGTTCAGTAAACAAATGAGTTGGGCCAGGAATAATATAAATTTTATAGAATTGATATGATGGGAGGTCTATTTCAACATCGATATTTTTTGTTTTATTTTCTACGATAGCTTTTTCAATATTTTCTATTAATTCTGGTTTTCGAATTATAGAAGATATGTTTTTATCAATTGAATTACTTCCAAATCTTTTTAATGCACTTGGATTGGCATATTTAATTATGTTAAATTTATTTAATGCAAAAAATTGATCTTCAAGCTCATCAATAATTACTCTTTTTGTTTTTTCTTCTCTTTTATTAACTATTGTAGCGGTATTTATTGATTTATTTTTTTTTTGATTAAGTAAATAGAGAAGATAAACTATCACAACTATAAGTAGAATGACGAAATATTCCATAAATTTAGATGGCTTAATTTTGCATCATTACACTTTTTAATGCAAATAAATTAAGGAAAAATTAACTAATGATTTGGTGAAATATTGTTAAAAAATATTTTTGCTGTTTCTTCCCAAGTGAATTTTTTTGCAAATTCAAGACAATCATTTCTATTAACTTTCAAAGCTTTATGTGCTGATACTTTAAGATCATCATCTAAACAATTTATTTTGGATCCTTCAAATATATCTTTAGGACCTGGAACAGGATACGCAGCAACAGGTGTTCCACAATTTAAAGCTTCTGTAACTACAATTCCAAATGTATCTGTTTTACTTGGGAAAACAAAAACATCAGAGGATGCAAAATGTGATGCTAATTCACCATTTGTTTTTTCTCCTAAAAAAATATCTTTAGGGAATTCTTTTTTCAATTTTTTTAAATCAGGTCCTTTTCCTATAATTATCTTTGTACCTTCTAAATCACATTCTAAGAAAGCTCTTATGTTTTTTTCAACTGCAACTCTTCCAACATAAATCCAAATAGGTCTTTTATGAGGTAAATCAATTTTTTTAGGGTTCTTAAAAGCTCCATGATTTCCTCCTCTAGTCCAAGTAATCATTTTATTGTCATCTATACCTATATCGATTAATTCTTTTCTCATAGACTCTGTAGTTACTAAAATTCTCTCAGCCTTATTATGAAAATTTGCTAAGAATTTTTCAGCCCATTTTGCTGGTATAATAGGAAAGTAAAGTTTTAGATATTTATCAAATCTTGTATGGAAACTCGTAGTAAACTTTAGATTATTTTTTAAACAATATCTTCTTGCCATAGTGCCTATCGGGCCTTCGGTAGCGATATGAATTGCATCTGGATTGATTTTCTTTATTAAACTACCAACTCTGGGCCATACATTTATAGACAACCTAATTTCATTATATTTCGGCATCGGAAAAGTAAAAAATAAGTCAGGTGTAATATATTCTATTCTATGACCTTGTTCTTTTAATATATTGCCTGTTTCATGTAAGGTTCTTACAACACCATTTACTTGGGGAAAATATGCATCTGTAGCAATTAAAATTTTCATTAATTATGAAGCTTTTTTTAATTCTTCAGTTTTAATTGGTTCAATTTTTTCTTTATCGTCTAAATATTGTTCTCTTATTTTGTCCCAATATAATATTTCAAAACTACCATCATAATTTTCGGCTAATGCAGTGCAGGACTCAACCCAGTCTCCACAATTTAAATAATTGACCCCATTAAAATCTCTATCCTCAGCATGATGGATGTGGCCACAAATAATTCCATCAAATTTTTTTCTTTTTGCATAATCTGAAAGTGTTTTTTCATATTCACCAATATATTTAACTGCATTTTTGACTTTATACTTTAAAAATTTTGCAAGAGACCAATATTCTTTTCCTCTCAATCTTCTAAAAAAATTAATTATTACATTTAATTTTAATAGTAAATTATAGGCTATTGATCCAAGTTTAGATAACCATTTAGCATGTTTCATAACACCATCCCAAGCATCACCATGAACAACAACATATTTTTTTCCTGCATTTGTTTCATGAATAACTCTATTAACCATATGGATGTCACCAAAATGCATTGGAATAAATTTTCTTAACATTTCGTCATGATTACCCATAATGTAGAAAACTTTAGTACCATGCCTAGCTTTTCTTAAAATTTTTTGGATTACATCATTATGTTCTTGAGGCCAAAAAAAGCTTTTTTGCATTTCCCAGATATCTATAATGTCCCCTACAAGATAAAGATTTTCGGATCTTGAGTTTTTAAAAAACTCTAAAAGTTTTTTTGCCTGACAACCCTTGGTACCTAAATGAACATCAGAAATAAATATACTTTTATATTTAAGTAAATTAGGCATTTAAAAACCTATATTTTAATACAACTGTAACACGAATCATGTATTTCTTATTTCATTTAAATGTTACAAATTTGTTAAAAATTTTTTAAGGATTAATTATGTTATGTTGTTTGATTTATAATTTGAATTCTTCCTCTGGAAGAAAATATAAATTCATAAATAGGATTTTATCTAAGTTAAAAGAGAATATTTCTGTAGACTACTTTGAGACTAAAACAATAAATCAAGCTAAGAAAATTTTCAAAAATTTTAATCAAAAAAATTATGATCGACTAATAGTAGCTGGTGGTGATGGTTCAGTTTCTTTTGCAATTAATGAATTAATTAAAAATAATTTTAATTTTAAAGACGATTTTGCCATAGGTTATATTCCTGCTGGTACTGCTAATTTGCTTCAAGCTGAATTATCAATGAATAAAAAAGTTGATGATATAGTCAATATATTGGTTTCTAATAATTATAAATCCTCTAATCTTGTAAAAATTAACGAGAATTATTTCTTTTTAATGGCTGGTATAGGATGGGATGCAAAAATTGTTCATTCAATTAATTCAAAAATTAAAAAGTTTCTAGGTAAAATTATATTTGGTATCAAAGGTTTTCAATATTTCTTGTTTATGAATAATAAAAAATTAAATGTCACTTTTGATGATCAATTTTATCAAGCAGACTGGATATTATCTTCAAATACCAAATATTACGCTGGACATCATAAAATAAATAAAACAAATATTTTTGAAGATAAATTAGTCACCTATATATTTAAAGATTTGACTAGGATTAGTTTATTATATTCAATATTTTTAATAATTCTTAATGGTGATTTAAGTAAAAATAAAAATGTTATTACTACTTATGCACAAAACATTACAATTGATGGAAATGATTTGATGCCTGTTCAAATTGATGGAGATAATTTTGGATCACATAAAAAAATTCATTTAAATCTATCAAATAAAAAAGTGAATTTTCTTGTAAAATAATTATTTTACTCTTCCATAAACATCTTGGTATCTGACTATATCAGTTTCTTTTAAAATTGAGCCTACTTGTGCTTCAATTATTTTTACTGGTTTTTTATATGGGTTTTCTATTCTATGGATTGCACCTAATGGTATAAAAATAGTTTCATCAGGTTTCATGGTAAAATATTTTTTATTTAACGTAATTTTAGGTTTACCTTGGGTTACTACCCAGTGTTCAGCTCTATGATGATGTTTCTGAAGACTTAATATACCTTTAGGTTTTACATATAGTTCTTTTATCAAGAATTCTTTACCATTAAATAAATTAACATAACTACCCCAAGGTCTATGGAACACATTTTTCTTTTTATAATAATGTTTCTTATTTCTTCCGTACATCTTACAGATTTCTTTCCAAGATCCTAAATCAGACCAAGGAATATCCAATTTTATAGCATTAATGTTTTTTGATTTTTCAAGGATTGCATAATCAAAAGATTTTTCAACTGACTTAATAAATGCCGATTTGTTTAAATAATAAGTATTATTTTTGTATTTTGATTTATTTACTGATAGTAAACAGCTCTTATAAGTTTTTGGTTGATATTTTTTAAAATTATTAATTATCGAGTCTTTCCTTAAAAAAAACATACCTGAATTCCAGTAACCTTTTTTCTTTATGACCTGTTTAGCTTTTAAAATATTAGGTTTTTCAATAAACTTTGAAACTTTATTAATATTTTTAATCTTTTTTGTTAAAAAGTAACCATATTCGCTTGATGGATTGGTAGGTTTAATCCCAAATATAAATATATTTTTATCGTCTAGATTTTTTACATTGTTCTTAATTGATCTATTAAAAATACTTGTTTTTTCAATTAAATGATCTGCAGCAAAATACATTAGAGATTGTTTTAATGGAATATCTTTAATCAATGCAGAAGAAAGTATTGCTGGAGCTGTATTCTTTTTAGCTGGCTCAAGCACAATTTTAAATTTCTTTATTTTAGAATTTTTTAAAGATTTTCTTACTTGTGATAAATATTTGTTATTAGTGCTTATGATGGGATAATCGAAGATCGGATTTTTAATCCTTTCTAATGTTTTTTTCATCAGGTTCCATCCTCCAAAGTCAATAAACTGCTTTGGTTGATGGTGTTTTTTATCTTCCCACAGTCGAGTGCCTGCTCCACCACACAAAATAACTGGTCTAATTTTCATTAAATATCAGCGTAAACTTTTACTTCGTTTTTTGCTCCTGGATGTGTTGGTGCTCCTAGATATGCAGGTCCAACAGTTTGTGCATATTTCCACAGAGTACCATTACCAAAGTTAATTTTCTTTGGTTTCCATTTTTTCTTTCTTTTCGATAGTTCTTTTTTTGATAATCTTACGTTAATAGTTCCTTTTTTAGCATCTATATCAATTACATCACCATTACGTAAAAGTGCTATTGGACCGCCTATAGAGGCCTCAGGACCTACATGACCGATACAAAAGCCCCTAGTAGCACCAGAAAACCTTCCGTCAGTTATAAGTGCAACTTTTTCACCTTTTCCTTGACCGTAAATAGCTCCAGTTGTTTGAAGCATTTCTCTCATACCTGGTCCACCTCTTGGTCCTTCGTATCTAATAATTATGATGTCGCCATCTTTGTATTGTTTTTTTTGAACAGCTTTAAATGCAGCTTCCTCAGTATCAAAACATCTTGCTATTCCTGTAAATTGTAATTTTTTAAGACCTGCAACTTTAACAATTGCACCTTCGGGTGCTAAGTTTCCTTTTAATCCAACTACACCTCCATCTGGAGATAAAGGATTATTATGTTTTCTCATTACCTTTTGTTTTAAATTAAATTTAACTTTTTTTAAATTTTCTCTCATTGTTTTACCAGTTACAGTTAAACAATCTCCATGTATGTATCCACCATCCATTAAAGTTTTTAATAACATTGGTACTCCTCCTGCTTGCCACATATCTTTTGCAACATATCTTCCACCTGGTTTAAGATCAGCAAGATAAGGAGTTTTTTTAAAAATTTTTGCAACATCCATTAAATCAAATTTAATACCTACTTCATTTGCAATTGCTGGTAAATGTAATGCTGCATTTGTTGAACCACCTGTTGCTGCAACTATTGTAGCTGCATTTTCTAAAGCTTTTCTTGTAACTATATCTCTTGGTCTGATATTTTTCTTAAGCAAGTTCATTACAGCTTTTCCACTTAACATTGCGTACTTATCTCTTTGCTCATAAGGAGCTGGTGTTCCTGCTGAATAAGGTAATGCTAATCCAATTGCTTCTGAAACACATGCCATAGTATTTGCTGTAAATTGTCCACCACAGGCTCCTGAACTCGGACAAGCTTTTAATTCAAGTTTTCTTAATGCGTGTGCTGACATTTTACCTGAAGAATATTTTCCTACACCTTCAAATACATCCACTACGGTTACATCTTTACCATTAAATCTTCCAGGTAAAATAGATCCACCGTAAATAAAAACGCTTGGCACATTCAACCTAACCATCGCCATCATTAGACCTGGTAACGATTTATCACATCCTGCAACACCAACTAATGCATCATAACAATGACCTCTTACTGTTAATTCTGTTGAATCTGCAATTACGTCTCTTGAGATTAATGATGATTTCATACCTTCATGGCCCATCGCAATTCCATCGGTTACAGTAATTGTACAAAATTCTCTTGGAGTTCCACCGTTGCTTTTAACTCCTTTTTTAACAGATTGTGCCTGCCTCATTAAGGCAATATTGCATGGTGCTGCTTCATTCCATGTTGAAACTACCCCAACAAAAGGTTTGGCGACATCTTTTTCGGTTAAATCCATTGCATAATAAAACGATCTTTGTGGTGCTTTATCAGGTCCTACTGATGTATGTCTGCTAGGTAATTTCTTTTTATTAAATTTTAACATTATAGATTTTGAATTATTAATGAAATTTTCTTAACATTATTTTTTAAATTATTATAGTTATTTTTTTCTTGTTCAACAACAGTTTTGGGAGCTCTATCTACAAAATTTTTATTTTGTAACCTTTTATTAATGCCTTCCATTTCCGAATTATATTTATTTTGTTTTTTTATAAGATTTTCTTTAATGATTTTAAGATCTATATTCTCTTCAAAATAAATCTTGATTATATCACCACCAATTACCATAGTTGCTGAAGGTTTATCCAAATCTTTATTGAAAAAATTATTTACTCTGGCTATTTTTTTTAAAGTATTTTCATTTTTTGCATAAAAATTGGACTTTTTATCCTTTATACTGCCTAATGATACATCAACAAAAGAGCCGGGACTTATATTAAGCTCGTTCTTAAACGATCTGAGAGAAGAGGTAAAATTGATAATATTTTCAACATTTTTTATTTCATTATTTTTTATTGGTTTTTCATTAATCCAATTAGAAAACATAAGGTAATTTTTACCTGATTTATCTAGCTTATTTTTTAGCCAGATTTCCTCAGTTACAAACGGTATGAATGGGTGCATCAGAATTAATATTTGGGTGAAAATGAAACCAGAAACATCCTGTGTTTCTTTAATTTTTTTCTTATCATTCGAGTAAAGTATAGTTTTCGAAAGCTCTAAATACCAATCACAATAAGAATTCCATACAAACTGATAAATAATTCTAGATGCTTCATCAAATCTATAATCTTTTATTTTTGTCTCTACATCTTTTTTAACTTTTACTAATTCATTAAAAATCCAATTATTAATATTTATATTAATTTTTTTTGGTTTTTTTTCAGAAAAATTACATTTATTTTGAATTAAAAAATTATTTGCGTTCCATAACTTATTTAAAAGATTTCTGTATCCTTTAACTCTGTCTTCAGATAACTTTACATCTCTACCTGGTGAAGCCATAGAAAGAAGAGTAAATCTTAAGGCATCTGCACTATACTTATTAATTAATTCTAAAGGATCAATTACATTACCTTTTGATTTAGACATTTTTTGTCCTTTCTCATCTCTCACTAAAGCGTGGACGTATATATCTTTAAACGGTTCTTTATTTAGAAATTCCATTCCAAGCATCATCATTCTTGCAACCCAAAAAAATATTATATCAAAACCTGTAACCAAAACGGTAGTAGGATAAAATTTGTTTAAATAATCATTTTTCTTTGGCCAACCAAGTGTTGCAAAAGGCCAAAGCCCAGATGAAAACCAAGTATCTAAAACATCAGGATCTCTATTAATTGTCACGTCTTTTTTGTAATGTTTCTTTGCTAATTTTTTTGCGTCATTTTCACTTTCTGCTACAAATATTTTTTTATCTGGTCCATACCAAGCAGGTATTTGATGACCCCACCAAAGTTGTCTCGATACACACCAGGGTTCAATATTGTCCATCCATTTAAAATATGTTTTAGACCAATTGGTTGGAAAAAATTTAGTCTTTTTTGATCTAACTATTTTTTTTGCTTTGTTTGATAATTTTTTTGCATCAGCAAACCATTGTTCAGTTAAATAAGGTTCTATTATAGAATTTGATCTATCTCCATATGGAACTTTATTTTTAATATCTTCGTCTTTAACAAACAAATTTTTATTTTTTAATTCTGATATTATTTTTTTTCGGGCCTCAAACCTATCTAATCCAATATATTCTTTTGGAGCATTAATATTAATTTTTCCATCCTCTGTGAAAATATTAATTATTTCTAGTTTATTTCTTATGCCTACTTCATAATCATTAAAATCATGAGCAGGAGTTATTTTAACAGCTCCAGTACCTTGTTCAGGGTCAGCATAATCGTCTGATATAATTTTTATTTTTTTCTCTACAATTGGTAAAATTACATTTTTTGAAACCAAATTTTTGTATCTTTTATCTTTGGGGTTTACCGCTACAGCTGTATCACCTAACATTGTTTCAGGTCTTGTTGTAGCTATAGTAATGAAATTTTCACTGTTTTCGATTGGATATTTTATATAATATAATTTTGAATTTACCTCTCTTTGATCAACTTCAAGGTCAGATATTGCTGTTTTAAGAACTGTATCCCAATTTACTAATTTTTTAGATTTATAAATTAGGCCTTTTTTGTAAAGATCAACAAATACTTTAATAACGGATTTTGATAGATTTTCATCCATCGTGAAAGCGTTTCTCGACCAATCACATGAACAGCCTAGTTTTTTCAATTGATTAATAATAATATCGCCATATTGATTTTTCCATTCCCAAACTTGATTAATGAATTTTTCGCGACCTAAATCATGTTTGCTATGACCTTCTTTTTCTAATTTTTTTTCTACTAAAGCCTGTGTGGCAATACCAGCATGATCTGTTCCTGGTTGCCATAAAGTTTCGTAATTATTCATTCTATGAAATCTTGTTAATAAATCTTGAATAGAGTTATTTAAAGCATGTCCCATGTGCAAATTTCCAGTCACATTAGGAGGAGGTATTACAATTGAAAATTTCTTCTTATTTTTTTTTGGTTGGAAAAGTCTATTCTTCTCCCAATAACTATATATTTTATCCTCAACATCAGTATGATTATAATTATTTCCACTCATGAACTAGTTATTTTATAAATTAAACTGATAAATAAACAAAGTTCTAATTTAAGACTAAAAATAATGGACTAATTTTAAAACAGTTATATAAGCTATTTAGGCTGACTATTTTTAATCTATTGGCAACGTGGCGGAATGGTTACGCAGAGGATTGCAAATCCTTGTATCCCGGTTCGATTCCGGGCGTTGCCTCCAAAAAAAAGGGTTGTTTTAAAATTAAAAAAAAGTAAGTTTTGAATTTTACATTCCTCGGTAGCTCAGTTGGTAGAGCAGTTGACTGTTAATCAATTGGTCGCAGGTTCGAGTCCTGCCCGAGGAGCCAACTAAACAACTTTAGAAATCATATTTACTGATGACTGAAGAGTTTTACTAAATTTAATTTTTTGATCTTGATTTAGTTCAGAATATAGTTTTATCAAAAAATTATAATTAACATTCATATGACCTTCTTTGGATTTTTCAATATTAATTAAATACTCTGAAAAATCTTCAAAAAAATAATTTATAGGAACTTTTAAATAATTTGACAATTGAAGAAGTCTTATTGAACTAACTCCATTGGTGCCTTTTTCATATTTTTGTATTTGTTGAAATGTAACGTTGATTGCTTTTGCTACTTTGGTTTGTGTAAGACCTAGTGCTAATCTTCTTAACTTAAGCTTATTGCCTAGATGCTTATTAAAGTTTTCTTCCATTAAGACCCCTCTTAATTATGAATTTTCATTGAGTTAATATAATTAGAAAAGGTATTTCAAGAAAAAATTTTTTAAAAAAAAAGGTTTTTTTAGCTATTTTCATATGCTGTCAATATAATATTTATAAAATTTGACTTAAAAAAAGCTTGGTTCTTTCACTTTTTGGGTTAGCAAAAAACTCTTTCGTCTCTGCTTTTTCAACAATCATACCCTCGTCCATAAATATCACTTCATCCGCTACTTCTTTTGCGAAACCCATTTCATGTGTTACAACTATCATTGTCATACCGCCTTTTGCTAAATTTACCATTGCATCAAGCACTTCTTTAATCATTTCTGGATCTAAAGCAGAAGTAGGCTCATCAAAAAGCATTATTTTTGGCTCCATACACAATGCTCTTGCTATTGCACATCTTTGCTGTTGACCTCCTGAAAGTTGACCTGGAAACTTCTGCGCTTGATCTGAAATTTGTACTTTCTCAAGCTGTTGCATTGCTAATTCCTGAGCTTGTTTTTTTGGCATTTTTCTCACCCATATAGGTGCTAATGTGCAGTTATCTAAAATTGATAAATGAGGAAATAGGTTAAATTGTTGAAAAACCATTCCAACTTCAGCTCTAATTTGCTCTATATTTTTAGTATTTTCACTTAATTCTGTTCCATCAACTACAATGCTGCCTTTTTGATGTTCCTCTAATCTATTTATACATCTAATTAATGTTGATTTACCAGAGCCTGAAGGACCGCATACTACTATTTTTTTATTTTTTTCAACTTCTAGATTTATATCTTTTAGAACCTGAAAATCTCCAAACCACTTATTCATATTTTGAATTTTGATTATTGCTTCTGACATTTATTTATCTATCTGTTTTATATTTTTCCTCAAGGTTATAACTATATTTACTCATAGCATAACAAATTATCCAAAAAATTATAGCAGCAAATATATATCCTTCCATCGCAAAACCCAGCCATTTTGGATTAGTTTTTGCTAATGCGAGCATTCCTGCTAATTCTGCTAAACCCACTACAAATATTAGTGGAGTGTCTTTTACAAGAGCTAAAAAAGTATTACAAATTCCTGGAATAACTAATTTTAAAGCCTGTGGTAATATTACAAAAATATGCATTTTCCAATAACCCATACCTAAGGATTTTGCAGCATCATATTGACCTCTTGGAAGAGATTGTAAACCTCCTCTAATTACCTCTGCACAATATGCTCCCTCAAATAAAGTTATTGCAATTATTACTCTGACCAATTTATCCATAAAAAAGTCTTCTGGTAAAAACATAGGGAACATTACTGAAGACATAAATAACACAGTGATTAAAGGAACTCCTCTCCAAAACTCTATATATCCTATCGAAATATATCTAACGGCAGGGAGATTAGACCTTCTTCCTAATGCTAAAATCATTCCTAAAGGAAAACAGAAAATTAAACAAAAAAAAGAAACAATAAATGTCAAAGATAATCCGCCCCAAGCACCTGTTTCAATCCATTCTAAACCAAAATATCCACCCGAAATTAAATAATAGATTATTAAAAATGCTATAATTGGATAAATAACAACATAATAAAGTGCTAAGAATTTTTTCATTTTCTCAGTTGCAAATAATCCAAAAGTTCCCAAACCTATAACTAAAAGAAATGCAGTGTTTATTCTCCAATGTTGCTCATTTGGATACATTCCATACATAAACCTTCTGAACCAAACTTTTATATATGTCCAGCATGCGCCGGTTCCTGTGCATGCCTCTTTAGTGTCTCCAGAAATATTTGCGTCCAATATCATCCAACTTAACGAAGGTGGAATAGCTTTAAAAATAACAAAAATTATTATTAGTGTTAATGCTGCATTAAAATTTGAAGTATTTATATTTTTGTTTAATATATCTAAAAACTTATTTCCAGAATATTCTATTCTAATTAAGTTAAGTCCAATCATACCAATAATGAAGGGTGTTAAAAAACTGACTTTACTTGGAAGAAAAGAAATTAAGTTTAACCTAAAAAAGGAATTTAAAAAAACATCTAAAATACTAATTGTGATTAAAAAAGTACCAGTTATTAAAACTAATTGTATGTTACTTCTATCAGATTTTAAGAATGTAAATTTACTCATTATTTTTCCTTGATCTCAATTAGTTTATTATACCAATTCATTAATGCAGCGATTGCTAGACTTATAGATAAGTATGTAAGCATAGTAATCGATACAATTTCTATCGCTCTACCGGTTTGCATCAAAGCTGTTCCCGCAAAAACTAAAACAAGATCTGGATACGCGATAGCGGCGGCTAATGAAGAATTTTTTGTTAAATTTAGGTATTGGTTTGTAGTTGGTGGTATTATTATTCTTAATGCTTGAGGCATTATTACTAGTTTTAAAACTTGATTTGGAGTTAAACCTAATGATGCAGCGGCCTCTTTTTGTCCCTTGCTTATACCCTGTATACCTGCCCTTACACACTCTGCTACAAATGTCGCTGTATATAAGGATAAAGCTAATGTAAGTGCAATTAACTCTGGTGGAACAGCTATACCTCCGTCATATATAAATGAGGTAGCTGAAAGCTGCTTTAAAACTGGTATCTCGAAATTTAATGAAACTCCTCCTGCTAAAAATGTTAAAGCTGGTAGTATAAATAATATAATTAAAGAAATATAAAATACTGGAATTTGTTTTCCTTCATTGTCTCTTAATTTATTTGCATAATATCTAATAAAAATAATAGCTATTATTGCAGCTAAAATTGAGTAAAGGAATATATTTAAATTATTCCATATAAAAGCAGGCATATAGTATCCCTTAATAGTTAAATAAGTGACACCAAATAATGGACTTGCATCTTGTGGTAAAGGAAGTGCTCTTAGGGCCGCATAATACCAAAAAAATATTTGTAATAATAATGGTATATTTCTAAAAAATTCTACATACCAAGCAGCACTATTTCTTATTAAAAAATTTGGGGACAACCTAGCTATACCAACAATGACACCTATAATTGTACAAAATATAATTCCTAAAACTGCAACTAATAATGTATTTAATAATGCAACAACATAAGCCCACCAATAAGGATCTTGTCCATCATAATCCATCAGACTAAATTGCATATCAAACGATGCTTCTTGAGTTAAAAAACCAAAACCAAAATCTATACCTCTATTTTCCATATTCATTTGAGCATTGAATGTGAAAAATAAAAAAATTAATACTACAACAGATAAACATATAAATTGGGGCGAATAATATTTAATCCTAGACGTACCGAAATTTTCTAGAGTTAAGCTTACTTTAGATTCTTTTAAAAATATTCCTCCAATTGAGAAAAATAAAACTGGTGTAAATACTAATATCGGATTTGCAATTTCGTAGTAATCTTCTGTTAAATCACTAAATATATTTCCATAGAAAATTTTTATAAATAGATCTGCAATTCCAACAAAAAAAAATAAGTAAGCTAAAATTCTAAATTTCATTCTTACGGACAATAAAAAAAAGGGCTAGAAAAATCTAGCCCTTTTTAAACTTATTTAATAAGCCTTATCTTGCTGGTGGTACGTATAAAATTCCACCTTTTGTCCATAATTCATTTGGACCTCTGTCCGGTAGAATACCAGGGTCAGCAATATTTCTCTTATAGCTTTCACCATAGTTACCAACTTGCTTGATAATTCTTAAACTCCACTCGTTATCTAGACCAAAAGCAGCACCTAATTCGCCTTCTGCACCAACTAATCTTTTGATTGCTGGATTATCAGAAGTTTTCATAGAATCTGCATTAGCTGATGTAATACCGTACTCTTCAGCTTCGATCATAGTGTTTAAAGACCATCTCACGATATCTTCCCAAACTGAATCACCTTGTCTTACAACAGGTCCTAGTGGCTCTTTTGAAATTGTTTCTGGTAATACAATATGTTCATCTGGATTGCTCATTTTTGTTCTTTGAGCAGCTAAACCAGATTTATCAGTTGTATATGTATCACATCTACCAGCATCATAAGCAGCAACGACTTCGTCAGCTTTTTCAAAAGCTACAGGCTCGTATGAAATACCTTTTGAGTTAAAAAAGTCTCTCATATTTAGCTCAGTTGTTGTACCAATGTTAGTACATGCTGAAATACCATCTTTAAATTGACTCGTTGAAGTAATTCCAGAGCTTTTTCTTACCATGAAACCTTGACCATCATAAAAGTTTACACCAACAAAAGTTAACCCAATGTCAGCATCTCTAGAAAGTGTCCAAGTAGTATTTCGTGATAAAACATCAATTTCTCCAGATGTTAAAGCTGTAAATCTTTCTTTTGCACTAAGTGGAGTAAATTTAACTTTATTTGCATCACCTAATACAGCTGCAGCTACTGCTCTACATACATCAACGTCAACACCAGTCCAGTTACCAGATGCATCAGCATTTGAGAAACCAGGTAGACCTTGTGAAACACCACATCTCACAAAACCTTTTTTCTGAGTGTTTTTTAATGTTTTTGACTTTTTCGCTGCCATAGTTTCAGTAGTAAATGCAAACAACACCGCTACCATTGCAACAAAAGAAGTAAATTGTTTAATTATTTTGAACATTATTATTCCTCTTCTTGTTCGTTTATTTGTTAACAAATATTCAAAAAGATTATTTTTGAATATGTTTAGTAAAGCAGAAAGTGAATAACTCATCAATGATAAAATTATAAGGATTTATTGACATTTATGGCGCGCCCTGAAGGATTCGAACCTCCGACCCACGGTTTAGAAAACCGTTGCTCTATCCAGCTGAGCTAAGGGCGCTTAAGTATAGAGTTATATTAGGTTTCTAGTTTTTGAAAAGATATTTTTTTAACAATATTATAAAAGTAATAAATTCAACTCTTCCGATTATCATAAATAACACTAATGTTATCTTAAAAAAATTATTTTGGTTATTAAAATCAAAATTACCAAGGTCATAAATACTCGAATTCACCGTATTCATGATTGTTAAAATACCAAGTTTAAATGAATCTGTGAAAGATGTGCCTGATATAGATAGCAAAGAAGTAACAACAATTAAAGAAATAAAAAATAGTAAAATAGTTAAAAAATATTTATTTATTACACTATAATTAATCTTACTCTCATTAAAGTAAACTTTGCTAAGAAAAACTTGTTTTGGTTTAGTGTAAGATAATAACTCGTTTTTAGTAAATTTAAATAAAGTAAAAATTTTAAAAAATCTAATACCTGAGCTCGTTGAAAGTAAGGAACCCCCTATAATAACTAAAATTAAAAAAATAAATGTTAGATCAAATTTTGAGTCTGAAAAATATATACCTATATTT
>CACEKE010000008.1 GCA_902560075.1 uncultured Pelagibacteraceae bacterium | reverse complement strand
GCTGACTTTTACATTACTGGAAAAACATACAACGCAATGACTGCTCATGAGAAAAAATCTCTTGAGGTAGCTGCAAACGCTTCATTAGCTAAATCTTTAAGCTACAGAATCTATGAAAATGGAAAAGCACTTAGAGAATTAACTACTAAGCATGGAGTAATTTTAGAAGATACTCCAACAGACTATTTCAGTGAATATATGGCAGCTGCAAAAGCATCATTAAATAAAAATGCAAAAGAAAATGCTTTTTTTAATGAGGTGTACGACTCTATGAAAGAGTTTGCTGATATTGCAGTTCCTTATTGGAGTGGTGCGCAAATGTCTAATGCTAAGCTAGGAATGGCTCACGCGGCGACATTAAAGTAATCAGTAATTATCTTGATTTAATTAGAGCGGACTTTTACAGTCCGCTCTAGTTTTAATAAATATTTATGTCAGAGAAACCATCAAAATTAGATATTTCAGACGAAATGATTGCCGAAAGGCGTGGTGGCTCTGATAAAATGCCAAATGATATGCCATCATGGATGGCAAACACCATAATTAAAATTGACAAATTCAGTAAAATAGTTGGAAGCATTGTTTGTTGGATATTAATGCCATTAATATTTGCAATGACATATGAAGTTCTAGCAAGAAAATTATTTTTAGCACCAACAATATGGGCTTACGACATAAGTAGATTTTTATATGGAGCATTATTTATGTTGGGTGCAGGATATGCTTTGTCAAAAGGTGTTCATATAAGAGCAGATTTTTTATACAGAAATTTTAAAACCAAAACACAAGGTTTAATAGATTTTTGGTTATATATATTATTTTATTTTCCTGGATTAGTTGTTTTCTTATACATGACAGTAGGCTTTGTTGAAGAGTCTATAAGAAGGGGCGAGAGGGGAATGGATACTACATGGATGCCATACATGTGGCCGATCAAAACTTGCTTATTATTAGGAATAATATTTTTACTTATTCAGGGAATTTCAGAAGTCTTAAAAAGTTATTGGGCAGCCAAAAAAGGTGAGTGGCCAGGTCAGAAAAAATGATAGCAGAATTAATTGATCCAGCAATATTAGGTTTTATTTTAGTTGGTGTAATGTTATTTGCGATATTTGTAGGTTTCCCAATATCATTTACTTTAATATTTCTTGGTTTTGTTTTTGGTTATTTAGGTTTTGGAAAATTAGTTTTTTATTTAATGACCTTGCAGTTTTCTATGGTTATGACGGAACAAACTCTAGCCGCCGTACCGCTCTTTGTGTTTATGGGGATCATGATGGAGCAAGCTGGTTTAATGGAAAGATTGTTCTCAGCTTTTCAATTGATGCTCTCTAGAGTTAGAGGCTCTTTATATTATGCGGTACTATTTGTTTCTGTAATATTTGCTGCAGCTACAGGAATAGTTGGAGCGTCAGTAACAATTCTTGGAATTATGGCAGCAAAATCAATGAACAAGTCTAGCTATGATGTAAGACTAGCTGCGGGAACTATTACAGCAGGAGGAACTTTAGGGATTTTAATACCACCAAGTATTATGCTTGTAGTAATGGGTCCAATAATGGAAATTCCTGTGATTGATTTATTTGCAGCCGCAATTATTCCAGGAATATTGCTCGCATCTTTATATGCTGCATACACCACAATAAGATGTATGCTAAATCCTAAATTAGGTCCTGTTCTTCCTGAAGACATGAGACCATCAAGCATGAAAGAGGTTTGGATTGAATTTTTTCTAGGACTTGTTCCTCCAGCTGCATTAGTTTTCGCCGCATTAGGAAGTATTTTATTTGGCTTTGCAACACCAACAGAGGCTGCTGGATGTGGTGCTATGGGAGCATTACTTTTATCTTTAGCTTATAAAAAACTAACACTACCTAAGTTACAAGAAGCATTAGTTAAAACTTTAGAAATTACAGCATTAATAATGGTTTTAGTTGCTGCCTCTAATTTTTTTGGAGCTGTATTTGCACGATTAGGGACACCTACATTATTAACCGAATTTTTATTAAGTTTAGAAATGAACAAATATTTAATACTTGCAATGATAATGGTGATGATATTCCTTTTAGGTTGGCCGCTAGAATGGGTACCAATTGTGATGATTATAATCCCTATAATCCTTCCGCTTGTTGAGGCACTTGGTTTTAACTTAACTTGGTTTGCAATACTTGTTGCAGTAAATTTACAAACCGCCTGGCTGTCACCTCCCGTAGCATTGTCAGCATATTTTTTAAAAGGTGTTGTGCCCGAATGGGATCTTAAAGATATTTATATTGGTATGATGCAATTTATGGTTCTTCAAATTTTTGGATTAATTCTAATAATAATATTTCCTAAAATTGCGCTTTGGTTACCAACTCTCTTATATGGACAGTAATTAATATTTGTTTAATATAACCTAAGTGATTCAAGATAAATCTAGAAACTTAATTAATTGGGAAATTGTATCTGTTAATCCAAATGATAAAAATTGGAATTGGAAAGATTTATTTTGTTTTTGGGCTGTAAGTATTCAAAGCGTAATTGGTTTCTCACTTATAGCATCACTTTATTTAGCATATGATTTAAATTTCTTTGTTGTTTTTTATGGAGGTATATTTGCATCTATATTAGCTGTTATATTCTCGACTTATATCGGCAAGCCATCCCAGAAACATGGTCTTCCATTCCCAGTAATTTTAAGAACATCGACTGGTGTGGTTGGTGCAAAATATGTAGCTTTAATAAGAGGCATTGTCGGTATTTTTATGTTTGGTGTTCAAACATTTTTTATTTCAAAAGCAATTGGGTATTTATTAAGAATTCTTATTTTTTCAGTAAATAGAGAATTTATGGAAAACGAGATACTTCTCACATTTTTTATGGGAATGAATTTAATTGATATTATCTCATTTATTTTTACTTTATATATTCAATATATTTTATTTAGCAAAGGACAACATTTTGTAAGATCGATAATAAGGTTCTCAAGCTATTTTGTTTATTTTGGTTTAGTAATTTTTTTAATGCTCATCACTGAGCACTTTCAAGATGTTATAAAATCTGTTGAATTAAGTTTGAATTATAAAAATTTCTTTTCGAAAAGTAATATTGCTCCGTTGATAACTGTGACAGGTACTTTATTTGCATTTTACTCTATAATAATTTTAAATTTTGGAGATTTTTCCAGATATGTAAAAAGCAATGATCAATTAATAAAAGGTAATTTAAGTTTAATACTAAATTTTATATTATTTTCTCTATTCGCAATTTTGATTATTTTAGGCGCGGATATAATTCTCTCAAAAAATGAGATTGAAGTTGATAGATTATTAACTAACCCTAACGATATTATAGGAAAATTAAATAATACATTTTTATCTACTGTTGTTATAATTTTTATAATTGTTGCTTCTTGTTCAACAAATTTGATTGCAAATTATATTCCTTCTCAAAATATCTTAATAAATTTTTTACCAAATAAACTTAATTTAAATAAGTCTGGTTTGATTATTATTTTAATCTCTTTTTTTGTAGGTTTATTTTGGTTACCCATATTAAGTCAAATTGGAATTTTATCAATTTTAGATACATTGGGATCCTTTTTTGGTCCAATATTTGGTGTAATGATCGCTGATTATTTTATAATTAAAGGTTCAAAAATAGAGAATAAGGATATTTATTCATTAGAGTCAAATGGAACATACTTCTATAGCAAAGGTTGGCATTTAAAAAGTTTGTACTCAATTTTTATAGGTTTTATTTTTGCATCGTCTGCAATATGGAATGTTAGTTTAAATTTTATACAGTCTTTTGCTTGGATAATTGGTGCAATTGTTGCATTTATTATTTATTATCTTCTTGCAAGTAAATAATGAAAGCATTGGTATATACCGATATAGAAACAGTAGTTTATAAAGACTACGAGTATCCGATCATAAAGCCAGGTGAAAGTTTAATTAAAGTTAATGCATCAGGTATTTGTGGGTCTGACATGCATGCCTATCACGGAAAAGATGAAAGAAGAGTTCCACCTTTAATATTAGGTCATGAAATTAGTGGAATAGTTGAAGTTGGAAAAAATATTGGTCAAAAAGTTATAATAAATCCATTAATTAGTTGTGGAGATTGTCAATTTTGTAATTCTAAAAATGAACATTTGTGTGAACAAAGAGCATTAATTGGCATGAATAAACCATTTGTTAAAGAGGGTGGTTTAGCTGAGTTCGTAGCAGTTCCAGATACGAATATTAATAACTTACCAATCAAATTAGATATAAAAAAAGCTGCCATATCTGAGCCTACAGCTGTATCTCTTCATGCGGTAGAACTGGGAGAAAAAAATTTAAGAGTATCAATTAAAGATGCAAATATTTTAATTATCGGTGGAGGTGCAATTGGAATTTTAAGTGCTTTAATTTTAGAAAATATAAAACAAAGTAATAATGTAACTCTTATAGAAATAAATGAAAAAAGATTAAAAGTGTGTGAAGGCAATCTTAAATCAAAAGTCATTTCACCAAATTCTAAAGATTTGAAAATTAATTCATTTGATTTAATCATAGATGCAGTAGGTAATGAAAAAACTCGTCAAATAGCAACTGAATTTGCTAAACCAGGAAGCGTTATAATTCATGCTGGATTAACAAATTCTGATGGTACGTTCAACTCTAGAAAAATAACGTTGCAAGAAATATCTTTTATTGGGACATATTGTTATACAACTAGAGATTTTCAAAACTCAATTAATTTTTTAAGTGATGGCCTTATTGGAGATTTAAATTGGATTGAATATAGGGAACTCAAAAATGGAGCTGAAGCATTTAAGCAGATACATAATGGCACTTGTGCTGCTCCTAAGATTATTTTAATACCCTAGTATGATTAAGACTTTTTCACTAGTGGTATTGTTAATAACATTATTTAATTTCGGATCGTTCGCTGAAGAGATTCAAGCTTTTAATTTCACTAAAGAGGAATTTGATAATTTAACAGTAAGGAAAATTAAAAAAAATACAAAGTACACCTTAGGATCTAACGAAAATGGTAATTTTTTAAAGGCTGAAGCTGAAGGCCAAGCTTCAGGATTAGGAAAAGAAATTTTAATAAATTTAAATAAAACTCCTTTTTTAAATATTACTTGGAAAGTAGAAAAAGATTTATCTGGAATAGATGAAAAAAGTAAAAAGGGTCATGATTACGCCGCTAGAGTATTTGTTATAAAAAAAACTGGATCAACAGCTTTATCTAACAGAGCTATAAACTACGTTTTTTCTAGCAATGAAGAAATAGGTCAGTACTGGCGAAGTCCTTTTACTAAAAAATCCATTGATTATGTTCTTGCTACTACAAAAACTAATAATAATGAATGGGTCACTGTAAAAACTAATGTTAAAGAGGATTTTAAAAAACTCCACGATTTAGATGTAAATGAACTAAATGGAGTTGCTATTATGACTGATACTGATAATTCAAAAGTAAAATCTATAGCATATTATCAAAATATTTACTTTTCATCTGAATAGTCAAAATTTTAAATATTTTTTTAACCCCATACTCATAAAAGATAAAATGATTGCTGCAATGACATCAAGTATTGGAGCTGCAGTTGGGTAGCCAAAATTCCATAATACTACTCCAATTAACCAAATAATATAAACTTTCATATTATATGTTGTATTAAAAAAAAACGAAATTTGATATGGTTAATTAATGACTAATTCTTTTAAATATGAACTAAAAATTTATTATGAGGATACAGATGCCGGCGGTGTAGTTTATTATGCAAACTATTTAAAATTTTTAGAAAGAGCTCGGTCTGAAGCTATTTACGAGATGGGTTTTTCGAATACTGAATTAAAAAAAGAGTTTGGAGTTTTAATTATAGTAAAGTCATGCAACATTGATTATAAAAAACCAGCTATTTTTGAAGATAAACTTAGTATCATATCTACAATTAAAGAAATAACAAAAACTTCTTTTATTATGGAACAAAAAATTATTAGAGACAAAGAATTGATAGCTTCTGCAGATATACATCTAGTATCAGTAAATTCAGATGGCAAGCCAACAAAAATTCCCGAAATATTAAAAAATAAATTAAACGAATATATTAATTAATTTTTTTCTTTATACTTTTAAATAAATTGGTCATTTTTTTTTCATTTATACGTCCGGTATTTACATTCCTTGGGCTAGGATGGTAACAACCAACTAATAGAATATTATTTGGAAGTTTATATGATTTACCATGAACAAATTTAAATTTGTTTCTTAATTCATGATTATTTTTATAGAAATCTATACATGCATCAAAAGCTATTTTGCCTAAAGCAATAATAACTTTCAAATTTTTTAATAAATTTATTTCTTGTTCAAAAAAATTAAAACAATTGTGTAGCTCATCTTTGTTTGGCTTATCCTCAGGCGGCACACATTTTAATGCAGTAGTAATAAATGCCTCATTGAGTTTTAAACCATCATTAATATGCTCGGAGGAGGGAATATTTGAAATATTTGCTTTAAACATACATTTATATAAAAATTCTGATGATTTATCTCCTGTAAAAACTCTACCTGTTCTTGTGGCTCCATGTGCTGCTGGTGCAAGGCCGACAAATAACATTTTAGCATTAATATCTCCGAACCCTGTAATTGGTTTTCCCCAATATTTTTGGTCAATGAATTGTTTTCTTTTTTTTTTAACTATCTTTTTTCTAAATTCAATAAGTCTAGAGCATTTATTACAATTTATAATTTTTTTATTTAAAGCTATTACTTCTGCCTTCATCTAAAAATTTATTCCTCTTTGTCTCGATCAACAAAAAATATTCCAACTAAGAATAAAGCCGTCCAACCTAGAGCAATAAATCCTTTTTTCATGCTTGTTTCGGCACCCCAAATATCTAAAAAAAATGCCCCTAAAATTACTCCAATTATATATATGATAACTACTAAAGTTGTTTTACTGATTTTCATAATTATCTTTTAAATTAACATTTTTTTTAAATAATAATAAGAATTATTAATATAATTAATAATTATTCTCATTGGACAAATTAATACTTTAATATATAAAACTTAAAAAATTGGGCGAGTGGCGGAATTGGTAGACGCGTTGGTCTTAGGAACCAATATGGCAACATGTGAAGGTTCGAGTCCTTTCTCGCCTACCATTAATTATGAAAGTAACTGTTGAAAATAAAAAAGGTTTAGAAAAAAATATCAAAATTTTAATTGATAAAAAAACTATTTCAGAAGAGCTTGATAGCAAATATCGAGAAATTAAAAAAGATGTAGTTTTAAAAGGATTTAGACCAGGAAAAGTACCGACAGAAATTCTTAAAAGACAATTTGGTAAAGCGGTATACGGGGAAGTTATAGATAAGGTTTTAAAAGAGACATCTGCAAAAGCATTAGAGGACAATAAAATTAAACCAGCTGGACAACCAAAGATAGATTTAAAGTCTTTTGGAGAAGGCAAGGACCTTGAGTATGTGATTTCAGTAACAGAACTTCCTAAAATTGACATAAAACCTTTTGAAAATTTAAAATTTGAAGATTACTCAGTAAAAATAGATAAAAAAGAGACTGACAAAAGAATTGAACAAATCGCTAAAACTCAACAAAATTTTAAAGATGTAACTAATGAATATAAAGCCAAAAAAGGAGATCTAGTAAATTTTGATTACGAAGCAACAGTCGATGGGAAAGACTTTAAAGGAAGCTCAGGAAAAAATACACAACTAGTTTTAGGCAAAGATTTATTCATAAAAGGTTTTGATGAACAATTAATTGGTACCAAAAAAAATGAAGATAAAAAAGTTAATGTAAAACTTCCTGAAAACTTTAATGTCAAAGAACTAATTAATAAAGATGCTATATTTAATTGTAAAATATTAAATGTAAAAGAGCCTACAGAAACTAAGATAGACGATGAATTTGCAAAAAATCTTGGTGCAAAAGATTTAAATAATCTTAAAGAATTAATTACAAAACAAATTAATGATGAATTTAAAAATTCTTTAAAAATTATTACAAAGAAGAAAATTTTGGAACAAATTGAAAAATTTAAAATAGATCAAATACCAGGTAACCTAATTGAGGAAGAGATGAAAATATTATCCCAAGGAATGGGAAAAGAAGACATTAGTAAAAAAGAAAAATCTCTTAAAGCTGAAGCAGAGAAAAGAATTAAAACTGGTCTGCTACTGAATGCATTTGGAGAAGAAAAAAAGGTACAAGTAAGCAATGATGAAATTAATAATGAGTTAAGAAAACAGATGGGAATGATGCCTGGTCAAGAAAAGATTGTTCAAGATTATTATCAAAAAAATCCAGCTGCACTTAATAGCCTTAGGGGATCTATTTATGAAGAAAAAATTATCGAAGAAATAAAAAAAAATGGAAAATCAGCAGTTATAGAGGTAACAAAAGAAGAGGCTGAAAAGATACTAAAAGATGAAAATGAAAAGAGCCTGAAAGATCAAGCTAAGTATTCTCCTAATCCAGATGCTGATGAAATTAAAAACAAAGATAAAGCTGAAACAATTAAAGATAAAAATAAGAAAATAATTAAAACTAAAAAATCAGAAGTATCAAAGAAAAAACCAGCTTCAGAATTAAAAAAAAAAAAATTACCAAAAAAAGTTAGCAAAAAGTAATCACAAGTTGTATAAGTAATTCGAATCAAATTATGTCAGATAAATTAGAAGATAAAATGTCGAACTTGATACCAATGGTTGTCGAACAATCTAGCAGGGGTGAAAGAGCATATGATATTTTTTCAAGATTACTCAAAGAAAGAATAGTTTTCGTAGTCGGTCCAATCAATGATAGTGTAGCGTCTCTAGTTACAGCACAAATGTTATTTTTAGAATCTGAAAATCCTAAGAAAGATATTTTTATGTATATTAACAGTCCAGGAGGATTAGTAACAGCAGGTCTTGGAATATACGATACTATGCAATATATAAAACCAGAAATCTCTACTTTATGTATTGGACAAGCAGCTAGTATGGGATCTTTTCTTTTAGCAGCTGGAACAAAAGGAAAAAGATTTTCGTTACCAAATTCCAGAATAATGGTGCACCAACCTTCAGCAGGTTTTCAGGGTCAAGCCACAGACATTGAAATACATGCAAATGAAGTCCTCTCTTTAAAAAAAAGATTAAATGAGATCTATTCAAAGCATACCGGAAAAAGTGTTGAAGATATTAAATCGGCTCTTGAGAGAGATAATTTTATGACACCAGATGCGGCAAAAGATTTTGGTCTTTTAGATAAAGTTGTGGATAAAAGAGAATAGCTAACAATATATAGAGTTAGTTTAATCATAAACTTGATTAGTTCAGTTCATCTGTATTAAAGTACTTATATTGATTCGATTTAAAATTTATGAGTACAAATAACAAAAATATTCTTTACTGTTCATTTTGCGGCAAAAGCCAACATGAAGTCAGAAAATTGATTGCTGGTCCTACAGTATTTATTTGTGATGAGTGCGTTGAGCTATGCATGGATATCATAAAAGAAGAAAGCAAGGACACATTTGTAAAACATCAAGATGGTTTACCATCGCCAAAAGATATTTGTAAAATTTTAGATGACTATGTAATTGGTCAAGATCATGCAAAAAAAGTATTATCTGTTGCTGTTCACAATCATTACAAAAGATTAAATTATGAAAATAAAACAAGCAAAACTGTTGAATTAGCAAAATCAAATATCTTGTTAGTAGGTCCTACAGGATGTGGTAAAACTTTACTTGCACAAACTTTAGCAAGAATTCTTGACGTTCCATTTACAATGGCTGATGCAACGACTTTGACTGAGGCAGGTTATGTTGGTGAAGATGTTGAAAACATAATTTTAAAACTTCTTCAAGCCGCAGATTATAATGTTGAAAAAGCACAAAGAGGAATAGTTTATATTGATGAAGTAGATAAGATTAGTAGAAAATCTGAAAACCCTTCTATAACAAGAGATGTTTCAGGTGAAGGTGTCCAGCAAGCTTTATTAAAAATTATGGAAGGAACAGTTGCAAGTGTACCTCCTCAAGGTGGAAGAAAACATCCTCAACAAGAATTTTTGCAAGTAGATACTACTAATATATTATTTATTTGCGGAGGTGCTTTTGCAGGTTTAGATAAAATTATATCTCAAAGAGATAAAGGATCATCAATAGGTTTTGAAGCAGAGGTAAAATCATTAGATGATAAAAAGACAGGAGAATGGATGAAAAATTTAGAGCCTGAAGATTTATTAAAATATGGCTTAATACCAGAATTTATCGGAAGGTTACCAATTACTGCTACGCTAGAGGATTTAGATGAAAAATCTTTAGTAAAAATTTTGTTAGAACCTAAAAACTCCCTAACAAAACAATATCAAGAGTTATTTAAGTTGGAGGGAGTAAAATTAAATTTCAAGGATAACGCAATTAAGGAAATCGCAAAAAAAGCTATTAATAAAAAGACTGGAGCAAGAGGTTTAAGATCAATACTTGAGAATCTTTTATTAAAGACTATGTACGAACTACCTGGTCAAAATAATATCGAAGAAGTAGTAGTTGATACAGGTGCGGTTAAAGGACACTCACAGCCAATTATTGTACATTCTAAGAACAAATCTAAAACAGACAAAACTTCCGCAGCATAGTTAATTTTATAATAAGTTGCAGTTTGCTATTGCAAAATTTTTTATAATAGCCATATTTATATCATGGAACCAAAAGTTAAATTACCACTACTACCTTTAAGAGATATAGTTGTCTTTCCAAATATGGTTATACCTTTATTTGTTGGAAGAGATAAATCCATAACTGCTTTAAATGAAGTCATGAAAGGGCAAAAAAAAATTATTTTGGTCACACAAAAAAACTCCGAAATTGATGATCCTAAAAAAAACGATATATACACTTATGGTTGCGAAAGTAATATTTTACAATTACTAAAGCTACCCGATGGAACTGTTAAAGTTTTGGTAGAGGGCACTAAAAGACTAAAGATATTAGATTTTAACGACGAGGAAAAATACATATCTTGTACTTTTGAGTATTTAAAAGATCAAATAGAACCTGCTGAGGATTTAATTCCACTTTCCATGACAGCAATTAAAAAATTAGAAAAATTGACTAATGTTAACAAAAAAATTTCATCCGATGTTATTGAAAACATAAAGCAATTAAAAGATCCTTCTAAAATTGCTGACAATATCGCCTCTCATTTAAATTCTAGCATTCCAGAGAAACAACAAATATTTGAAATTTTAGATGTTAAAAAAAGATTAGAGGCAATTATTAAAATAATGGAAAATGAGGCGAGTATTATTGGAGTAGAAAAAAGAATTAGAGGTAGAGTTAAAACTCAAATGGAAAAAACCCAAAGAGAGTATTATTTGAATGAGCAATTAAAAGCAATTCAAAAAGAATTAGGTGAAATTGAAGACGGAAAAGATGAAACGTCAAATTTACACAAAGCAATATTAAAGTCAAAAATGCCTAAAGAAGTCCAAAAAAAGTGCATGTCAGAATTAAAAAAGCTCAAAAACATGAGTCCTATGTCAGCAGAGGCAACTGTAGTAAGAAATTATTTAGATTGGATGATAGATTTACCTTGGTTTAAAAAAGATAAGGTAAATATCGACCTAAATAATGCGTTAAAAATTCTTGATCAAGATCACTTTGGTTTAGAAAAAGTTAAAGAAAGAATTATAGAGTTTTTAGCTGTTCAAAAAAGAATGGATAAAATAAAAGGACCTATACTTTGTTTAGTTGGTCCGCCCGGTGTTGGAAAAACCTCTTTAGGTAAATCTATCGCTAAATCTACAAATAGACAATTTGTTAGAATGTCATTAGGTGGTGTTAGAGATGAAGCTGAAATAAGAGGTCATCGAAGAACTTATATTGGATCCTTGCCAGGTAAGATTATACAAATGATGAAAAAAGCTGGAACAAAAAATCCATTAATTCTTTTAGATGAGATAGATAAAGTTGGAAATGATTACAGAGGTGACCCTTCTTCTGCTTTACTAGAAGCTTTAGACCCAGAGCAGAACACATCCTTTAATGATCATTATTTAGAAGTTGATTATGACTTATCAGATGTAATGTTTGTAACAACTGCTAATACTTTAAATATTTTACCTCCTTTGTTAGATCGTATGGAGGTTATAAGAATTCCAGGATACACCGAAGACGAAAAGATTAATATATCTAATAGATTTTTATTACCAAAACAAATTAAAGAAAATGGTGTTAAGGATGGGGAATTAGATATTAAAGAGGGCACCATTAAGGAAATCATAAGATCTTATACTCGGGAGTCTGGAGTTAGAAATTTAGAGAGAGAAATATCAAAAATAACAAGGAAAGCTGTTAAAAAAGTAGTTAACAATGAAACAGACAAAGTTGAGGTGAATGAAAATAATGTGTCTGATTATCTTGGAGTTAAGAAATTTAAGTACGGAGAAAAAGATGAAGAGGATAGAGTAGGTGTTGTTACAGGATTAGCTTGGACAGAATTTGGTGGTGAAATTCTTAAAATAGAAACAGTTAATATGCCTGGTAAAGGTAGAATGCAAATTACAGGAAAACTTGGAGACGTAATGCAAGAGTCAGTAAAAGCTGCAAAATCTTTTGTAAGATCTAAGAGTTTAGATTTCGGCGTAATACCTCCGACTTTTGAAAAAAAAGATTTCCATATTCATGTACCTGAAGGTGCAACACCAAAAGATGGACCATCTGCCGGTATAGCAATGGTTACATCTATTGTGTCATCAATTACTGATATTCCAGTAAATAGACAAATAGCCATGACAGGTGAGGTTACAATTACTGGTCAAGTTCTTCAAATTGGAGGATTGAAAGAAAAACTTCTAGCAGCACATAGAGCAGGAATTAATCATGTTTTAATACCTAAAGATAATGAGAAGGATTTAGTTGATATACCAAAAAAAGTTAAAGAAGATATAAAAATTACTCCAGTAAAAGTTGTTGATGATGTATTAAAAATTGCACTTACCAAAGAACTAAAAAGAGTTGAGTGGGTCGAAGTGGATAATATTTCTAAATCAGAGAACAAAACTGAAAAAGTCCTTACAAACTAAAGATAATTATAATTTACTTTAATAATTTGTTGCTGTAAAAGATAAAAATTATTTTTGGGCGGTTAGCTCAGTTGGTAGAGCATCTCGTTTACACCGAGGGGGTCAAAGGTTCGAGTCCTTTACTGCCCACCAAAAGTAATTGGGGGTGTAGCTCAGTTTGGTTAGAGCGCCTGCCTGTCACGCAGGAGGCCGCGGGTTCGAGTCCCGTCACTCCCGCCACAATTATTTGATAATTATTCTCAAAAGTTAAAATTACGTAACAAATTAGCCTCAAAGGACGTGACTAAATTTCACTGTTATTTAAGACAAATATACATATAAAAAATACCAATGTTTATAATGATTAATAACTCTTTATATAACAGCAGAATAGAATATAGTAAGAATCTTTTCAGAATTTTCTTATTTAAATATTTTAAAAACTAAACTTTAATTATTATGATTGGTGAAACATTTTTACAGGATTACTTTTCGATTATCTTATTTTTAGTAATAGCATTACTATTAAGTATTGGATTTATAACTTTGAACTTTATGTTATCTCCAAAAAACCCTGACCCCGAAAAATTATCACCTTACGAATGTGGTTTCGAACCTTTTAATGACTCCAGAATGGAATTTGATGTGAGATTTTATTTAGTAGCAATATTATTTATTATATTTGATCTAGAAATTGCTTTTTTATTTCCTTGGGCAATCTCTTTAGGAAAGATTGGAATATTTGGTTTTGTCTCAATGATGATATTTTTAGCTATATTAACTATTGGTTTCATTTATGAATGGAAGAAAGGTGCTTTAGATTGGGAATAAAAAATGGATACTTTAAATAAAATAGACAAAATACCAGATGAATTTAAAGATTTAGCTAAAGACTTTAGCGATAATGGATTTATTACAACATCAATGGATAACTTGGTAAATTGGGCAAGAACAGGTTCTTTACATTGGATGACATTTGGTCTTGCGTGTTGTGCAGTTGAAATGATGCAAACGTCAATGCCAAGATATGATCTTGAAAGATTTGGTGCAGCTCCTAGGGCTAGTCCGAGACAATCTGATGTAATGATTGTTGCAGGAACCCTAACAAACAAAATGGCTCCTGCATTAAGAAAAGTTTATGATCAGATGCCAGAACCAAGATATGTTATCTCAATGGGTAGCTGCGCTAATGGAGGAGGTTATTATCACTATTCTTACTCTGTAGTTAGAGGATGCGATAGGATTGTTCCTGTAGATATTTACGTACCTGGATGCCCGCCCTCTGCAGAGGCTTTATTGTATGGAATAATGCAACTTCAAAAAAAAATAAGGAATAAAGGATCTCTAGAAAGATAATAAAATGAATCTTGAAAGTTTAGAAAAATTAATAAACTCAGAACTTACAACTAAAATTAATTCATCATCAATTAATCACGACGAATTAAAATTAAAAATAGATGAGGAAGATTTACATTCTGTTATTTTATTTTTAAAAAATGATACGAGAACTAAATTTAGACAATTAATTGACATAACAGCTGTAGATTACCCTGAAAGAGACACAAGGTTCAAATTAATTTACTTCTTATTAAGCCATGAAAATAATTTAAGACTAAATATCGAATTTGAAATTAAAGAAAATTACAAAGTTAAGTCTATAACTTCTATTTTTCCATCTTCTAACTGGATGGAAAGAGAAGTTTTTGATATGTATGGAATACACTACAAAGACCATCCCGATCTAAGAAGAATATTAACTGATTATAATTTTTCTGGGCACCCACTTAGAAAAGATTTTCCGCTTACTGGTCACAATGAAGTTAGATACAACGAAGAAGATAAAAAGGTTATCTACGAACCAGTAAAATTAGAACAGAACTATAGAAATTTTGATTATGAGAGCCCTTGGGAGGGAACAAAATATATTAAAGAAATAACAAAGAAATAATGCCTAAAGAAACTAAAACAATGAATTTAAATTTTGGTCCACAGCATCCAGCTGCACATGGAGTTTTAAGATTAATCCTAGAACTTGACGGTGAAGTAGTAGAGAAAGCTGATCCTCATATAGGATTATTGCATAGAGGAACAGAAAAACTTATTGAGCACAAAACATACACACAAGCTGTTCCATATTTTGATAGACTTGATTATGTAGCTCCAATGAATCAAGAGCATGCATTCGCACTTGCAATAGAAAAAATTTTAAAAATTAATGTACCTATTAGAGCCCAATATATTAGAGTAATGTTTTGTGAGATAGGTAGAATATTAAGTCATCTTTTAAATATTACAACACAAGCAATGGATGTTGGAGCGCTGACCCCAACACTTTGGGGTTTTGAGGAAAGAGAAAAATTAATGGGATTTTATGAAAAAGTGTCTGGTTCAAGATTACACGCTAACTATTTTAGAGCGGGAGGTGTTCATAAAGATTTACCAATTGGTCTAGATAATGAAATTTCAGAGTTTTGTAATTCATTTCCAAAAATAATTGATGATTTGGAAACTTTACTAACAGATAATAGAATTTTTAAGCAAAGAAATGTAGATATAGGTATAGTATCTAAGCAAGATGCTCTAGATTACTCTTTTTCTGGAGTTATGTTAAGAGGCTCAGGTGTGCCGTGGGATTTAAGAAAATCCCAACCCTACGATTGTTATAATAATTTTGAATTCAATATTCCAATTGGAAAAAATGGTGATTGTTACGATCGTTATCTTTGTAGAATTGAAGAAATGAGAGAATGTGTAAAAATTATTAACCAATGTTTGGAACAAATGCCTAAAGGTCCAGTAAAAACAAATGATGGAAAAATATCTCCACCATCTAAAAAGGATATAAAAGAGTCTATGGAAGCATTAATTCATCATTTCAAGCTTTTCACAGAAGGATATAGAGTAGATAAAGATGAAATATATACAGCTGTTGAGGCGCCTAAAGGAGAATTTGGTGTATATTTAATTTCTGACGGTTCAAACAAACCATATAAGTGTAAAATAAGAGCACCAGGTTTTTCACACCTTCAAGCTATGGATTATTTAATTAAAGGTCATATGCTAGCTGATGTTCCTGCTGTTTTAGGTTCTATGGATATTGTTTTTGGAGAGGTAGATAGATGAGTATAAAAAAAGTTTCTAAAGAACAACCAGACAGTTTTGAATTTAATGAGGAAAATTTAAAAATCGCTAACGATATAGTTAAAAATTATCCTGGTGGTAAACAACAAAGTGCTGTTATGTCTTTTTTATATTTGGCACAAAGACAAAATAATAATTGGATACCATTAATGGCCATGAAATATATAGCTAAGTTATTAAATATGCCTTACATTAAAGTATATGAGGTAGCTACATTTTACTCCATGTATAATCTTTCACCAGTTGGTAAATATTTTGTACAGGTATGTACTACTACACCATGTATGATTAGAGGTGCATATAAACTAGTTGAAGCTTGTAAAGAAAAAATATCGAAAAATCAAAACACACTATCAAAAGATGGTAAGTGCTCATGGGTCGAAGTTGAATGCTTAGGTGCTTGTGTAAATGCACCTATGATGCAAATCAACGAAGATTATTTTGAAGATCTTGATAAAGAAAAAACATCTAAAATTTTTGACAAAATGTTAAACGATGAAAATATTGAACCAGGCTCATATAGAGGAAGAGTTAATTCAGAGCCTGAAAATAATAGAAAAACTTTAATGGATTTAAAAAATGCTTCAAGATAAAGACAGAATATTTCAGAATTTGTATAATGATGGGGACTCAGGAATTAACGGAGCCGTAAAAAGGAATGATTGGTCAGATACTAAAGATTTAATATCTAAAGGTAGAGATTGGATAATAGATGAAATAAAGTTATCAGAACTAAGAGGCAGAGGTGGTGCTGGTTTTCCTACGGGTTTAAAGTGGTCATTTGCACCTAAAGAAGTGGGTTCCAGACCTCATTATCTTGTAATAAATGCAGATGAATCTGAACCTGGAACATGTAAAGATAGAGACATATTAAGATTTGAGCCCCATAAATTAATTGAAGGATGTTTATTAGCATCTTATGCAGTAAACGCACACACTTGTTACATTTATATTAGGGGTGAATATTATTTTGAAGGTCAAAGATTACAAAAAGCAATTGATGAAGCTTATGAAAAAAATTTAATTGGAAAGAATGCCTGTAATAGTGGTTGGGATTTAGATATTTATATTCATTATGGAGCTGGAGCATATATATGTGGAGAGGAAACAGCATTGTTAGAAAGTCTAGAGGGCAAAAAAGGTCAACCAAGATTAAAACCACCTTTTCCAGCTTTGGTTGGGTTGTATGGTTGTCCAACAATTATTAATAATGTTGAAACTATTGCTGTAATTTCGACTATATTAAGAAGAGGTGGAAAATGGTTCTCTTCACTTGGAAAAGCAAAAAATACAGGTACTAAAATTTTCTGTATTTCAGGAAATGTTAATAAACCATGCAATGTTGAAGAGGAAATGGGAGTACCTTTAAAAACATTAATTGAAAAACATGCTGGTGGAGTCGTCGGTGGTTGGGATAATCTAAAAGCAGTTATACCGGGTGGGTCTTCGATGCCTTTATTACCCAAAGAAATTTGCGATACAATTACAATGGACTTTGACTCGTTGGTTAAAGAAAAAAGTGGATTAGGAACAGCTGGAATTGTTGTTATTAATAAAGACCAAGATATTATAAAATGTATGGCACGAATAGCCAGGTTTTATAAGCATGAAAGCTGTGGTCAATGTACACCTTGTAGAGAAGGTTCTGGCTGGATGTGGAGAATGTTAGAAAGAATGGCTAAAGGTGAAGCATCTAAAGACGAAGTAAATATGTTAATGGATGTAACAAAACAAATTGAAGGACACACTATATGTGCCTTTGGTGAAGGATCCTCTTGGCCGGTACAAGGTTTAATTAGACATTTTAAAAAAGAGATTGAAGAAAGAAATAATTTTAATCCTTTAGTTAAGAAGGACAGAAATATTCCATATTTAGTGGACCAACATTTGCTTGATAAATAATGATTAAATTAAAAATAAATGATAAAAATATCGAAATTGAAGATGGTTTAACAGTTCTTCAAGCCTGTGAAAAGGCTGGAGTTGAAATACCAAGATTTTGTTACCATGAAAAACTTTCAATAGCTGGAAATTGTAGGATGTGTTTGGTTGAGATGGAAAAATCTCCTAAGCCAGTAGCCTCATGTGCGATGCCTGCTTCTGAGGGTATGATAATAAGAACTAATACTGAAAAGGTTGAGAAAGCTAGAAAAGGTGTAATGGAATTTTTATTAGCAAATCATCCATTAGACTGCCCAGTCTGTGACCAAGGTGGTGAATGTGATTTACAAGATCAATCGATGTTTTATGGAATTGATAAATCGAGGTTTAAGGAAAATAAGAGACATGTGCCTGAAAAATATATGGGTCCACTTATTAAAACTCAAATGACCAGGTGTATTCATTGCACAAGATGTATTAGATTTGCAACAGAAGTTGCAGGGGTACCTGAATTAGGTGCAATAGGTAGAGGGGAGGATATGCAAATTACAACTTATTTAGAAAAATCAATGCAATCTGAACTGTCTGCTAATGTGATAGATTTATGTCCTGTAGGAGCACTAACATCAAAACCTTATGTATTTGAGGCAAGACCTTGGGAGCTTAAGAAAACAGAAAGTATAGATGTAATGGATGCAGTAGGTTCAAATATTAGAATTGACACTTATGGATGGGAGGTAAAAAGAATACTGCCTAAAATTAATGACGATATAAATGAAGAGTGGATTTCAGATAAAACAAGATACGCGTGTGATGGATTAAAAAGTCAAAGATTAGATAACCCATTTATAAAAAAAAATGGTGTCTTTGAGAAAACAGATTGGAGTAATGCTCTTGAAATAATAAAAGAAAAAATAATTAGTACAGATCCTTTAAATATTGGTGGTTTTACAGGCGATTTGACAAATATGGAAACACAATATTCTGCTAAAGAATTTTTTAGTAAAGTTTTGAAATCTAAAAATTTAGACTCTAGACATGATTATACATATTTAGATTTAAGTAATAGATCTAATTATATTTTTAATTCTGAAATTAACGGGATTGAAGATAGTGACTTTATTTTGTTGATTGGAACAAATCCAAGATATGAAGCCACAATATTAAATGCAAGAATTAGAAAAACTTATTTAAACAACAAAACAAATATTTATTCTATAGGTGATCAAGGTGATTTAACATATCCATATAAAGTTATTGGTAATACGACGGGAGATGTTAGTGAATTTTTCGAAAAACAAAGTGCTATTTACAATGAATTTAAAAAGGCAAAAAAACCCTTAATTATTTTAGGTTACTCATTTTTCTTACTACAATCTGCAAAATATTTATTAAATAAATGTAAAGAATTTTTAAATGATCATATAAGTAACATGGATGAAAATTGGATACCTTTAAATATTATTTCTAAAGATGCAGCCAATGTTGGAGGATATGATTTGAAGATAGTAGGAGAGTCTGACGAATTTAATCATACTTTAGATTTACTACATAAGAATAAATTAGAAATTGTCTTTTTATTTGGTCAGGACAATATAAAATTTAAAAAAAATAAAGAATTTGTAATTTATATAGGAAGTCATGGTGATAAAGGTGCTGAAAGTGCAGATATTATACTTCCTTCTCCAGCTTATACGGAGCAAGATGGTTTTTATACTAACTTAGAGGGAAAGATGCAGAAAGCATTTAAAGCATCATATCCAACTGGTAATTCTAAAGAAGAATGGATTATAATAAATGAAATTTCACAATTATTGGAAAGTAAAAATCTTTTTAACAACAAAGACCAATTAATTGATAATATGTTAAATTATTTAAATTTAAACCTAAAAGAAAATAAAGATATTTTTGAAAAAAGTGTTAAAGGAAAATTTTTTGATGAGAAAGTAATTACCGTACCAATTGATTATTATTATTCTAATGTAATTGCTAGGGCATCAAAGACAATGTCTGAGTGCAGAAATTTAAAAATTGATTTTCAAAAGACCGGTACTGAGGGATAAATGTCATTATTTTATTTAGAAACACTGTTAATAGAAACTTATAAAATTATTTTTTTAGTTTTGCCAGTTCTTACAGCAGTTGCTTTGATAGTATGGCTAGATAGAAGAGTTTGGGCATTTGTGCAAAAAAGAAGAGGCCCCAATGTGGTCGGACCATTTGGATTATTACAGTCGCTTGCTGATGCTTTAAAATATATTTTTAAAGAAATCATAATACCGGCGACTTCAAACAAAATAATATTTATACTTGCACCTATTGTTACAATGACCTTAGCATTAATTGCTTGGGCAGTTATACCTTTTGATGAGAACTTAGTTTTAGCAGATATAAATGTTGGTATACTATATTTGTTTGCAGTTTCATCATTAGGTGTGTACGGGATCATAATGGGTGGATGGGCATCCAATTCTAAATATCCTTTTTTTGGCTCAATCCGATCTGCTGCCCAAATGGTTTCCTACGAGGTTTCCATAGGAGTAATAATTATAAATGTTTTGCTTTGTGTTGGCTCACTTAACTTAACCGATATAGTTTTAGCTCAAAAAGATATGTGGTTTATACTACCTTTGTTCCCAATGTTTGTAATATTTTTTATTTCTGCTTTGGCTGAAACAAATAGACCTCCATTTGATTTACCAGAGGCTGAGGCCGAATTAGTTGCTGGATATCAAACAGAATATTCTGGAATGATGTATGCAATGTTTTGGCTTGGTGAGTACGCCAACATTCTATTGATGTGCGCGTTAGGGTCTATTTTATTTTTAGGTGGATGGCTACCACCAGTTGATTTGTATCCATTAAATTTAATACCTCCAGTAGTGTGGTTTATAATAAAAATGTTGTTTTTATTTATTTTATTTGCACTGGTTAAAGCAATAGTTCCTAGATATAGATATGATCAATTAATGAAATTAGGTTGGAAAATGTTTTTACCTTTTTCTTTAATATATGTAGTTTTGACTTCGAGTTTTTTAATATATTTTGACTTATTGCCAAAGGTTTAATTATGAAATTAAAAAGATTTTTAAAAACAATTTTTATGACCGAGTTTATAATCGGACTATCTGTTGCGATTAAAGAGGTTTTTAAAAAGAAAAAAACAATCAATTATCCATTTGAAAAAGGTAAAATCAGTCCAAGGGCTAGAGGTGAGCATGCGCTAAGAAGATATCCCAATGGAGAGGAAAGATGTATTGCATGTAAACTTTGTGAAGCCGTGTGTCCTGCGCAAGCAATTACAATAGAATCTAAAGAAAGATCTGATGGAAGTCGGAAAACAACAAGATATGACATTGATATGTTAAAATGTATTTATTGTGGTCTATGTGAGGAGTCATGCCCAGTTGATGCAATTGTTCAGGGTCCGAATTTTGAATTTGCAACAGAAACTCGAGAAGAGTTGTTTTATAATAAAGAAAAACTTTTAGAAAATGGTGACAGATGGGAAAATATATTAGCTGCAAATATTAAAGCTGATAATGCTCATCGATGATCGGATGATTCAAGGAATTTTTTTCTATATTTTTGCATTAATTGCTATCGTTTCTGCAATAATGGTAACTGTATCCAGAAATACAGTTCATTCAGTTTTTTTTTTAATATTAGATTTTGTAAGTATTTCATGTCTATTTATTATGAGTGGTGCAGAATTTCTCGGCATGATCATGTTAATTGTTTATGTTGGCGCGGTAGCGGTATTATTTTTATTTGTTGTGATGATGTTGAATGTTGCCCAACAGGAAAATGAATGGTTTCAGAGTAAAAAAAGTAAAGAGCAAAATAGCTCACATATACCTGTTGGTTTTTTAATTAGCACAATCATTTTTTTTGAATTAATCGTGGTAATTGGTGGTTGGAAGCTTAAACCTGAAATATTTTCTAATTTGAAACCTGAAGTTATGTTAGGCACTACAAATACTCACTCAATTGGATCAGTGTTATATACCGACTACATTCATCTTTTTCAAATTTCCGGCATGATATTATTGGTCTCAATGATCGGTGCAATTGTTTTAACTTATAAAAAAAGAGTTGGCTTGAAAAGACAGAGCTATGTTAGACAAATTTCAAGAGAAAAAATAAGTGGAGTTGAAATTGTTAATGTCGATAAAAATAAAGGGGTAAAAATTGATGTTTGAAATAAATTTAGGACACTATTTAACCTTAAGCGCTATTATTTTTACAATAGGTGTTGCTGGAATATTTTTAAATAGAAAAAATATTATTGTTATTTTAATGAGTATTGAGCTTATACTTTTAGCTGTAAATATAAATTTAGTATCTTTTTCAGTTTTTCTAGGCGATCTTACAGGTCAAATATTTACACTTTTTATTTTGACTGTAGCTGCTGCCGAAGCTGCAATTGGACTTGCCATAATAGTTGTTTATTTCAGAAATGCAGGAACAATTCGTGTTGAGGAAATAGATAAATTAAAAGGATAAGATGGAATACATTGTAATATTTTTACCTTTATTAGGTGCATTTTTTTCAGGTTTTTTTGGAAATTTAATAGGTAATAAATTCTCTCAAATTTTAACCTCTGCTTTTGTATCTATCTCGGCAATATTTTCAATTTTAATTTTTTATAATGTTTTAACAAATAATTACGAAAGCAACCTAATAGTTGCTAAATGGATTAATTCGGGAGCACTCAATGTAAATTGGTCTATCAAAATTGATGCATTATCCTCTGTAATGCTTGTAGTGGTTACATTTGTATCATCTCTAGTTCATATTTACTCTATTGGATACATGTCTCATGATCCTCATAAACCAAGATTCATGTCTTATTTATCCTTGTTTACTTTCTCAATGTTAACTTTAGTTACATCTGATAATTTTTTACAATTATTTTTTGGATGGGAAGGAGTTGGATTGTGTTCATATTTTCTAATTGGATTTTGGTTTAAACGTGAAACTGCTAATGCTGCTGCTATTAAAGCATTTTTAGTAAATAGAGTAGGTGATTTTGGATTAGCGTTAGGCATATTCTTAATTTTTTATATGTGCGGAACAATTAATTATGATGAGGTTTTTCAACAAATATCTACACTAAGTCAGAGCAAACTCAATTTTGTGGGTATAAATCTAAATCCAATCAATCTTATTTGCGTACTTTTATTTATTGGTGCAATGGGTAAATCTGCACAATTATTCTTACACACTTGGTTACCTGATGCAATGGAAGGACCTACACCAGTATCTGCATTAATTCATGCCGCAACAATGGTTACAGCAGGAGTTTTTCTTGTTGTCAGATGCTCTCCAATTTATGAGTATTCACCTTTAGCTTTAGCATTAGTGACGGTCGTTGGTATGACTACAGCATTATTTGCTGCAACAATAGCATTAGTCCAAAACGACATAAAAAAAATAATTGCTTATTCAACATGTAGTCAATTAGGGTATATGTTTTTTGCAGCAGGAGTAGGTGCATATAATGTGGCGATGTTTCATCTTTTTACGCATGCTTTTTTTAAAGCACTTTTATTTTTAGGAGCAGGCTCTGTAATACATTCGTTTAAAGATGAACAAGATATAAATTTAATGGGTGGAGTGAACAGAAAACTTCCATACACGTATGTATTGATGCTAATTGGAACACTTGCATTAACAGGTTTTCCTTTACTTTCAGGATTTTATTCAAAAGATGCTATTATTGAATTTGCTTATCTTAAGGGAACAAATCTAGGTTATATTGCAGCAAGTGTAGGAATATTTACTGCTTTACTAACTTCAATATATTCATGGAGATTAATCTTTAAAACATTTCACGGAAAATATAATAACCCAAATGTTTCAATTAATGAAATGCATGAATCCCCTGCAGTAATGATTATACCTTTAATGATTTTGGCATTAGGATCAATTTTAATAGGATTTATATTTAAAGATTTGTTTATAGGACCAGACAGCTTTAACAAGTTTTGGAAATCGTCAATCTTTTTGATAAATCCACTCAGTACAGAGCATCCTCCATTATGGTTTTTACTAACAACTCCAATTATAGTTACTTTGAGTATACCATTTAGTTTTTATATATTTGTAAAAAAAACAAAAATACCATCTTTAATAGCTGAAGCTAATAAGCCACTTTATAATTTTTTTAAAAACAAATGGTATTTTGATGAACTTTATGACTTTATTTTTGTTCAGCAATCAAAAAAAATTGGTTTGTTTTTTTGGAAAAAGGTTGATGGTTCGATAATTGATAAATTCGGACCAGACGGAATATCTTTATTAATTAAAAAAATCTCAAACAAAGCTGTCAAATTTCAATCTGGTTTTATATATCAATACGCCTTTATAATGCTATTGGGATTTTCTGTATTTTTAACAATTTTAATAATTAATTAATGAATTTTCCAATTTTATCCTCTTTAATTTTGCTTCCTCTAATTGGTTCAGTTTTTATATTTTTTAATAAGTCTAGTGAAAAAAATAGAACGATTAAATATGTTTCAATCTTTATAACCTTCTCTAACTTTTTGCTGTCATTATATCTGTGGTATATTTTTGATAAAAGCATCTCAGATTTTCAATTTATTGAAGATAGAAAATGGATATCAGGACTTATTAATTATAAAGTAGGAATTGACGGAATATCTATTCTGTTTGTAGTGCTAACTGCTTTTATTACTCCCCTATGTGTAATTTCTGTAATTTCTACAATCAAATATAGACTAAAAGATTTTTTAATAGCTATTTTGATAATGGAATCACTAATGATTGGTGTTTTTTGTTCACTTGACCTAGTTGTTTTTTATCTTTTTTTTGAAGGTGGTTTAATTCCCATGTTTCTTATAATTGGTATATGGGGCGGTGAAAGAAGAGTCTATTCCGCATTTAAATTTTTTCTCTATACATTGCTCGGTTCTGTATTAATGTTAGTTGCTATAATATCCATATATTGGATAGCAGGCACGACTGACGTTCAAGAACTTTATAAAATAGGAATTGATCAAAAATATCAAAATTTGTTATGGTTAGCATTTTTTAGTTCATTCGCAGTTAAAACCCCTATGTGGCCTGTACACACATGGTTGCCAGATGCACATGTCGAAGCACCCACTGCAGGCTCAGTGCTGTTAGCAGCTATTTTGCTTAAGATGGCAGGCTATGGTTTTATTAGATTTTCTATTGGTTTATTTCCTGTTGCCTCAGAATATTTTGTACCACTAGTTTACGTCTTAAGTATTATTGCAATAATTTATACCTCTCTAGTTGCTTTAATGCAGGACGATATGAAAAAGTTAATTGCATATTCTTCAGTGGCACATATGGGTTTTGTTACTCTTGGAATATTTACAATGACACAACAAGGTATCGAAGGAAGTATAATACAAATGATCAGTCATGGATTGATATCTGCAGCTTTATTTTTATGCGTAGGAGTTATTTATGATCGAAGACATAGCCGACAAATTAAAGATTATGGTGGTTTGGTTTCAGTTATGCCTAAATACGCAATTTTATTTATGATATTTACATTAGGTGCCGTAGGTCTTCCCGGTACAACAGGATTTGTAGGTGAATTTTTGATTTTATTAGGTGCATTTAAGAAAAGTTTCATAGTTGCCATTTTTGCAAGTATTGGCGTAATATTAAGCGCCGCATATATGCTTTGGCTATATCGTAGAGTAGTTTTTGGAAAAATTGTTAATGCTGATTTAAAAAATATTGTTGACCTTAATAAGTCTGAAAAAATAATTTTGTGGACACTTGCAATACCATCTATATTTTATGGTTTCTACCCAGAGCCAATTTTTAATACAATAGATGTTTCTATAAACAGTTTAATTCAGACATATAATGCAAATTTAGACATCTATTTTGCGGGTAAAAATTAATGGAAAATATAAACTTAATTACATCTGAAATATTTATTTCTTTGTCATTAATGTCATTGTTAATTCTAGGCGTATTTAAGAATAATAGTTCAAGCATTGTATACAATCTATCAATTTTTACTTTATTCCTGTCTCTTTTGATAAATTTAAATTTATTTAGTTATAATAATTTTTACCTTTTTAATGGAGCATACAAGGTTGATCACTTATCAAATTTCATGAAAGTTCTTATTATAGTTTCTGGAATATTTGTTATGCTTTCTTCATCTAAATATTTAAAAATTAATAAAATTTTCAAAATCGAGTATCCAATTTTGTTGTTAAGTTCAATTTTGGGTATGTTTATTATGATTAGTTCTAACGATTTAATGGTATTTTATTTAGGTTTAGAATTACAATCTCTTGCATTATATGTTTTGGCCTCTTTTAAAAGGAACGATCAGCTTTCTTCAGAATCTGGGTTAAAGTATTTTGTTTTGAGCGCTTTATCATCTGGATTACTTTTGTATGGATGTTCTTTAATTTATGGTTTTTCTGGATCTACAAATTTTGATCAAATATCAAACAATATTTCTGAGGTACAGTATGGTCTAAGATTAGGAATAGTATTTATACTGGTTGGTTTAGCATTTAAAATTTCGGCGGTTCCTTTTCACATGTGGGCACCAGATGTTTACCAAGGTTCCCCAACATCAGTTACAATATTTTTTGCTATTCTACCTAAGATAGCTGCGTTATCAGTATTTATAAGATTTTTATATGTTCCATTTATTAATCTTATAGATCAATGGCAAACTATAATTATTTTTGTATCCATTGCCTCAATGGTATTTGGGGCGGTTGCAGCTATAGGACAAAAAAATTTAAAACGTCTAATGGCCTATAGTTCTATAAGTCATATGGGTTTTGCATTAGCTGGACTAGCAGTAGGTACTAATGAGGGAATTCAAAGTTCTCTTATATATATTTCTATATACTTATTAATGAACTTAGCTTTTTTTAGTTGTTTATTTATGTTGAAAAGAAATGATATCTACCATGAAGACTTAAGTGATTTATCTGGTTTATCAAAAAATCATCCAATTTTAGCTTTATGTCTATTAATTTCATTGTTTTCATTAGCTGGTATACCACCATTAGCTGGTTTTTTTGCAAAATTTTATATTTTCTTAGCAGTTATAAAAGAAGAAATGTATTTTTTGGCTATAGTTGGATTGCTTTCAACGGTGGTTGCAGCCTTTTATTACTTAAGAGTAATAAAAACTATTTACTTTGATAGTCAAACAGAAAAATTTGATATTAATCATGATATTGGACTTAAGATTTCTTTATTAGTTTCTACCCTAATAATTTTAATTTATTTTATTTATCCAAGTCCTTTACAGGCACTAATCTCTAAAATAGTAATTTTGTAATGAAACTGTTAAAATTTACTTATAAAAAAGTTATGAGTACAAATGATGTTGCTATAAGAAAAATAAGAAGTGGTATTGAGCAAGGAATCATAATTACAAATGAGCAAAAAAAAGGCAGAGGTAGATTTGGTAATAAATGGATTTCTTTGAAAGGAAATTTATTCACAACAATTTTTTACAAGGTAAATTCAAATTATAATTTAAAAAAAATTACCCAAAAAAACTGTTTATTAATATTCAAAACATTAAAAACTGTTATAAAAAAAAATATTTCTATAAAATATCCAAATGATATTCTTATTAATAGTAAGAAGATATGTGGTATTTTGCAGGAGATAATAAAATACAATAATAAACATTTTATTATTGTTGGCATAGGTATTAATATTGTAAGAAGTCCTAAAATAAACAAATATCAAACTACATACTTGAATAAACATTTAAATAGAAACGTGTCAAAATATAAGATTTTTTTTAAAATAAAAAAAATTTTTGAAAACAATATAATAAGTCTTCAACAATGTTCTTAGTAGGTGATATAGGAAATACTGAAACAAAAATTTGTTTACTAAACAACCGCTATAAACAGATTAAAAAAATTACGTTAAATACCCAAAAACTTTCAATGAAATATCTAACTTATAAAACTTTATTAATAAAAAAAAATTTTAAAAATGTTGAAAAGTTACTATTTTCAAGTGTTGTTCCTGATAAATACAAAGTTATTAAAAAATTTTTTAAAATTAAAACAAAAAAAAATTCTTTTGAAATCAAAGAATTAAATCTAAATAAAATAATAAATATAAAAGTAAACAAAAAACAAATAGGCTCAGATAGACTGGCAAATGCAATCAGTGTTTTTAAAAAATACAAAAACTATATAATTATAGATTTTGGTACAGCTACTACTTTCGATGTGGTAAAGTCTAATAACTACATTGGTGGGGTTATAGCACCAGGTGTTCAAACATCTTTAAATAACCTATCCAGCAAAGCCTCGTTAATACCTAATATTAAGTTAAAAAAAATAAAAAAAATACTGGGTAAAAACACTAATAATTCAGTAATATCTGGTTTTTATTGGGGCTATATTGGACTTATTAACAAAATAATTTTTTTAATTAAAAGAGAAACAAAAATAAATTTTAAAATAATAGTAACTGGTGGTTTAGCTCATATATTCAAAAATTCTTTTGATTATAAGATTAATTTAAATAAAGATATTACTCTTAACGGTATAATTAAATTAGTGAGGTTATTGAATTAAATGAAAGATGAACTTTTATATTGCCCATTAGGGGGTGCTGGTGAAATTGGCATGAACATGAATTTATTTGGATATGGTCAAGAAGATGATCATAAATGGATAATGGTAGATGTGGGTGTTACATTTGCAGATGACACAATTCCAGGTGTGGACCTGATATATCCAGATCCAGGATATGCAGAGGATAAAAAGGATAACTTTTTAGGAATTATTCTAACACATGCTCATGAAGATCATATAGGCGCGATAACTTATGTTTGGCCAAAATTTAAATGTAAGATTTATGCTACACCTTTTACAGCTGCACTAGTTACTGAAAAATTCAGAGAAAAAAAGATTGATATCACATCTTATTTACAAATTGTGCAGTTAGGCTCCACGATTAATTTAAAACCATTTAAAATCGAGTTTATTACAATGACTCATTCTATTGTTGAACCTAATGGACTTAGAATAGAAACTCCAGCAGGAAGTATTCTGCATACAGGAGATTGGAAGTGTGACCCAAACCCTTTAGTTGGAGATAACATGAATTCTAAAAGATTAATCGAAATCGGAAAAGAAGGTGTTTTAACGATGATATGCGATTCTACAAATGTTTTAAGCGTTGGTAGGTCAGGCTCAGAAAAAGATGTAAGAGATAGCATGTTAAAGATTATAGAAAAGCAAAAAAAAAGAGTGATAGTTACATCTTTCGCATCTAATGTTGCTAGAATGGAAACAATTTTTTACTGTGCAGAAAAAACTGGAAGAAATATTTCGCTTGTAGGAAGATCTATGCACAGAATTTATAAGGCAGCAAAACAATGTGGATACTTAAGCGATGTTATAGAACCAATTGATCCACGTGATGCTAAAAATATTTCAAGTGAAAGAATAATCTATTTATGCACAGGTAGTCAAGGTGAACCCATGGGAGCTATGAACAGAATATCAAATTATATACATCCAGATGTATTCGTCGAAGCAGGAGATACTGTAATTTTTTCATCAAAAATAATTCCTGGAAATGAGAAAAAACTTTATAAACTTCACAACCAATTAGTCAGGGAAGGTATAAATGTTATTTCAGAGGAGACAGATTTTGTACATGTATCGGGTCATCCGAATAGAGACGATTTAAAAGATATGTATGAATGGATTCAACCAAATTCTATTATACCGGTTCACGGAGAACAAAGACATATGTTAGAGCATATTAGTTTTGCAAAAAAGTTAAATGTTCCCCATCCTATCAAGGTAGAAAATGGAGATATTGTAAGAATATTTCCTGGAGATTCTCCAGAAGTTTTTGACAAAGCGCCTTATGGAAAAATTTTTTTAGATGGAAATATTGGAGTAGAAGAGGAGTCAAAATCTATTAAAGAAAGAAGAAATATTTCACAGAACGGACATTTAAATATTACTGTTATTATAACAACACAAGGAAATATTCATAATACGTCAATTGTTAATTTTATGGGAATACCAATTTTAAATACTGAAGAATTTAAAATTTCTATACAAGATGAAATTGATAAAATAGCTAAATCGTTTTCATTAAATAACAAAAAACAAGAAGAAAATTTTAAAGATGCATTAAAAGTTACTTGTAGAAAATTTACTAAGGAAAAGACTGGCAAAAGACCAATAACCAATATAAATCTAGTAAGAATTTAAAAGAATGTATTTTTCAAAATCTTTAATACCTATCCTTAAAAATAACCCATCTGAGGCAAAAATTAAATCTCATCAATTAATGTTAAGAACTGGGATGATTAAACAGTCGTCAGCCGGAATTTACTCATGGTTACCATTAGGATTTAAAGTCATGAAGAAAATTGAACAAATAGTCAGAGAAGAGCAAGATAGGATTGGAGCGCAAGAAATATTAATGCCAACTATTCAATCTAGCGAAATTTGGAAAGAGAGTGGAAGATACGACGATTATGGTGAAGAGATGTTAAGAATTAAAGATAGACAAAACAGAGAATTATTATATGGACCCACAAATGAGGAATTAATAACTGAAATATTTAGATCTAGTATCAAGTCATATAAATCCCTTCCTCAATTAATGTACCATATTCAATGGAAATTTAGAGACGAATTAAGACCAAGATTTGGTGTTATGAGGTGTCGTGAATTTTATATGAAAGATGCATATTCTTTTGATTTATTGGATGAAGATGCTCAACACTCATATAATAAATTCTTTTTATCTTATTTAAAAACTTTTAAAAGATTAGACCTTTCAGCTATTCCTATGGCGGCTGATACGGGGCCTATTGGAGGAAATCTATCCCACGAGTTTGTAATAATTGCTAATACAGGTGAGAGCAAAATATATACTGATCGAAGAATATTTGATGTTAATAATGATGAAGTAGCTTTGGATAAAAAATCATTAATAGACTTACGTAAAGAATACAACAAATATTATGCTGTAACAGACGAGAAATTTAATCAAAATGAATTTGATAGCAATGTGACCTCTGAAAATAAATTAGAAACGAAAGGAATTGAAGTTGGTCATATATTTTACTTTGGCGACAAATATTCAAAACCAATGAACGCGTCTGTAGATTTTAATGGATCAAAAGAATTTGTAAAAATGGGTTCATATGGTGTAGGCGTTTCTAGATTAGTTGGTGCTATAATTGAAGCGAAATATGATGAGAAGAATGAAATTATGAAATGGCCGTTGGCTATATCTCCTTATCATTGTGCAATATTACCCCAAATAAATAAAAATGATAAAGCAAATTTAGAAAAAGCATTAAATATTCATGAATATTTAAAAAGTAAAAATATTGACACAATTATAGATGATACTGATGAAAGTATATCATCTAAAATGAAAAAATTTAACTTAATTGGCGTCCCATTTCAAATTATTCTTGGAAAAAAATCTGAGGATGATCTTGTTGAGTTTAAAGAAATCGGCAAAGATGTGACTAAAACTAAAGTGGAAGAAATTTATAAAATAATAATTAACAAATTATAAAATTGATCTCTGAATTAGAAAAAAAAATTACACTTAGATATTTAAGAACCAAAAAAAAAGAAGGTTTTATTAATATAATATCAGCTTTTTCATTTGCTGGAATCAGTCTTGGTGTAGCTGTATTGATAATTGTTATGTCAGTAATGAATGGTTTTAGAACTGAATTAATAAACAAGATAGTAGGAATTAATCCACATGTAATAATTAAACCTTATGAGAAAACTATAAATTTTAAAAAATTTGAGCAAAGAGAAATAAAAAAAATATCTGATGAAATTTTAATAACTAATAGTGCAGAGGGATTAATTATTAATAAAGAGTACACCAAAGGTATTTTACTAAGAGCATATAAAAAAAATGATTTTAGTAAATTATCTTTAGTTAATAAAAAAGAATTTATAGGAAATAAAAAACTTAATATTAAACACATATCTATAGGTAAAGAGCTTAGCTATATAATTAACGCTAAAATTGGAGATAAAATTGTTATTATGTCTCCATTTGGTATAAATACCATTGTAGGTTCTTTGCCCAAGCAAGAAGCATATATTGTCGACTCTATATTTGAAAGCGGATTAATAGAATTTGATCAAAGTGTGGCGTTCCTTAATATTAGAGATATTGAAGAGTTGTTTAATTTAGATGTTGATAGTAGATATTTTGAAATTTTCCTTAAAAATCCAAAAAATATAAGCTCAGAGAAAAAAATTTTGAAAAATATATTTAATGAAGAGCTTATTTATACCTGGGATGAGCAAAATAAATCTCTTTTTTCAGCTTTAAAAGTAGAGAGAAATGTAATGTTTATAATACTAACTTTAATTATAATTGTTGCAGCTTTCAATATTATATCTGGTCTTACAATTCTTGTTAAAAACAAGACTAAAGAAATAGCAATTTTAAAATCATTTGGTGTACAAAATAATTCTATTAAAAAAATTTTCTTTTTAGTAGGTTTAATAATTGGAACTAGTGCTACAATTTTTGGAATTATTTTAGGCGTATTATTTTCAATTTATATTGAAGAAATTAGAGTTTTGTTAAGTAATGTTTTTGGCATTACTTTATTCCCTGAGGAAATTTACTTTTTAAGCAAAATGCCAACGGAAATAAATTTTTTATCTATCACAATTATAGGTCTAGTATCTATTTTAATTACGGTCATTGTTTCTTTATATCCAGCTATAAAAGCTTCAAATCTTGATCCAATAAAATCACTGAAATATGAATAAACCACTTATAATACTAAAAAATATTTCAAAAAAATTTAAAAAAAATAATATTAAAGTATTAAAAGATATTAATTTTACATTCAAAAAAGGTAAGACTTACTCAATTATCGGACCATCAGGATCAGGAAAATCAACTTTTTTAAATATTTTATCATTAATAGATAGACCAACTTCAGGCAGTTTATTTTTTGAAAGCTCAAAAATTGATTTCAATAATATTGAAAAAAATGACCACTTAAGAGCAAGTAAAATAGGTATAATTTATCAAGAAAATAATTTGCTATCAGATTTTAACGCCTTAGAAAATGTATATTTGTCAAAATTGACAATAAACAATGATTTAATTACTGCAAAGAAGGATGCAAATAAAATATTAAACAAGATGAATCTTAAAAATAGACAGAATCATTATCCATCAGAATTATCAGGTGGAGAAGCGCAAAGAGTAGCTATTTCTAGAGCTGTTATAAATTCTCCTGAAATCATACTAGCCGATGAGCCTTCTGGAAGTTTAGATCACAAAAATTCAAAGGAAATATTTAAACTCCTTTTTAAATTAAAAAACAAAAACAGAGTATTAATTTATGCAACCCACAATTTATATTTCGCAAAAATGGCAGATTATAAATTGCAAATTCATGATGGTAAGATAAAAACTTACAATGCAAGAATTTGAAAATCCAAGAAAATTTACACATTTTAAGATACATACACAATATTCAATATGCGAAGGGGCTTTAAAAATAGATGATCTCAATACTTATTGTAAAGAGAATAAAATATTAAGTTTAGGACTATCAGATACATCAAATTTGTGTGGCGCTTTAGAATTTTCTGAAAAAATTGTTAAAAGTGGAACCCAACCAATAATAGGAACGCAAATAATTTTTAAATTTGAGGATCAAGAAGGTTTACTTACTTTAATTGCAAAAAATGAGCAAGGTTATAGAAACATGATTGAATTATCATCAAAATCTTACCTTGAGAATGATAATTTATCTAAGCCTCATTGTAAATTAAATGATTTATTCGATAAAAATAAAGGTTTAATAATTATGTCAGGAACAATAACCGGTTTAATTGGTAACTTATTTAACAAAGGAAAATTTGAATTAATAGAAGATATTTATAAAAAATTAAAGAATTATTATAGCGATAATTTTTATATAGAAATTCAGAGGCATTCGGATAAAGACGAGAAATCTTTTGAAAAATTTAATTTAAACCTATCTTTAAAACATAATATTCCAATCATCGCATCACATGAGGTTTTTTATATTGAAAAAAATATGCATGATGCACATGAAGCATTAATTTGTATAGGTAATAAATCCTATTTAAATGATAAGACTAGAAAGTCTTATACCAGTGAACATTATTTGAAATCACATCTTGAAATGGAAAAAATATTTGAAGATTTACCTGAAGCTTTGGAAAATAACTATAATTTGCCATTTAAATGTAGTTTTAGACCAACACCTTCAGATCCAATTTTGCCAAATATAAGTTCTGAAAAAGACGGAAGTGCTGATAATAAATTAAAAAGATTATCAAACGAGGGTTTGATCAAGAAATTTAGAACTGTTTTCTGTAGCGATGGTCAAAAACCTGAAGATCACGAATTATATAGCCAGTACACAAAAAGACTAAATCATGAGCTGGACATCATAATTAAGATGAAATACTCAAGTTATTTCCTAATTGTTTCTGACTATATAATTTGGGCAAAAAATAATGAAATTCCAGTTGGGCCAGGAAGAGGATCAGGCGCTGGATCCTTAGTGGCATGGTGTCTATTGATAACGGATGTTGACCCAATAAAGTATAATCTTATTTTTGAAAGATTTTTAAATCCTGCAAGAATTTCAATGCCTGATTTTGATATTGATTTTTGTGAGGAAAAAAGAGATTTAGTTTTTGAGTATTTAACTAAAAAATATAAAGATAGTGTAGCACATATAATTACTTTTGGTAAGCTGAAGGCTAGGATGGTAATTAGAGATGTTGGTAGAGTAATTGGATTATCATATGGTTTTGTTGATAGTATCGCCAAACTTATACCATTTGATCCATCCAGACCTAAAAGTTTGATTGAATGTATAAATTCAGAACCAAGATTACAAAAATTAATCAAAGATGATGCCAGAGTTAAAAAATTGATTGATCTATCCCTTAAATTAGAAGGCTTAAATAGAAATGTTGCAACACATGCTGCTGGTGTTGTTATTGCTGATAAGAAACTTACTAATTCAGTTCCACTTTATAAAGATGCATCCTCAGAATTGCTACTTCCATCTACACAATTTGATATGTATTCTGCTGAAAATGCTGGTCTTATTAAATTCGACTTCTTAGGGTTAAAAACTCTTACAGTTGTAGATAAAGCACAAAAACTAATACAGAAAAAAAATAAAAAATTTTCAGTTGATAAAATAGATTATGATGACAGGGAGGTTTTTAATACCCTTTCAAAAGGCAATACAGTTGGTTTATTTCAATTAGAAAGTTCTGGAATGAAAGATGCTCTAGTAAATATGAAACCTACACATCTTGAAGACATTATAGCCTTGGTAGCTCTTTACAGACCTGGGCCTATGAGCAATATACCAATCTACAATGATTGCAAAAATGGTTTAAGAGAACCAGACTACATACATCCAATGTTAGAGGATATTTTAAAACCTACATACGGTGTTATTATTTATCAGGAGCAAGTTATGCAAATAGCTCAAAAACTTTCTGGTTTTACCGCAGCTGAGGCTGATATTTTAAGAAAGGCAATCGGAAAAAAAAAGCGTTCAGAAGTTGAAAAACAAAAAATAGGATTCATAGATGGAGCAATAAAAAATGGAATTAGAAAAGATATAGCTGCAGGCATATTTTTAAAAATTGAACCATTTGCAGAATATGGTTTTAATAAAAGTCATGCAGCAGCATATGCAATTATTGCTTATCAAACAGCTTTTTTGAAAACTTATTATCCAAATGAATTCTTTTCCGCATCTATGACAATGGATATATCCAATCAAAAAAAACTCAGTGAATTCTATGATGAAATTAAAAGGCTTAAACTTAATGTAATAAGACCAAATATAAATAGTTGCTATGCAGATTTTAAATCTGATGACAAAAATTTTTATTACGCTTTAGGATCAATCAAGAATGTTGGATATGATGCAATTTCAAATATTGTAGACGAAAGAGAAAAAAACGGAAAATTCAAATCAATCAGTGATTTTATCAATAGAGTAAACCACAAAGATATTAACAAGTTGCAATTAGAAGGTTTAGTTAAAGCTGGTGCTTTTGATGAAATAAATAATAACCGTGCGGCTCTTTACGAATCTATTCCTAATTTAATTTTAAAGTCAAAAAACTTAGATGATAATAAATTAACCAATCAGTTCGATTTATTTAATGACAAAGATGTGCCTAAGGATGATTTTATTAACGATATTGATGACTGGAAATTTGAGGATAGATTATCAAAAGAATTTGAATCTGTTGGTTTTTTTATTTCTGACCACCCATTGAATCAATTTAAAGATATATTTGGAGAATTTAAAATTGATAATTATGAAAATTTTTCTAATAGTGATAATTTAAAAGAAGCAAAAATAGCTGCTACAATTTTAAAAGTATTAGAAAGAAAAACCAACAAAGGTAATCCATACGCAGTAATAAAATTTTCCGATCTTTCTTGCGTTTTTGAATTATTTATTTTTTCAGAGATTTTAGAAAAAAATAGAGATATATTAATAGAGGGTAGTTCTGTTCTGCTAACGGTTCTCAAAACTATAAGTGATGACGAAAAGAAAACTAAGAAATTTAATGTTTTTAAAATATCTTCATTAAAATCTTTATACGAAACTCCAATTAAAAATATTAAGTTTTATGTTAAAGATCTTAATCAATTAAATAAATTGTCAGAACAAATTAATGAAATAGGTAATACAGAAATAACTATAAAATATAAAAATAATGATAAATATATGGTTTTCGATTTAGATAATAAGAGAAAGGTAGATAGAAATTCTATAAAAGAGTTAAAAAAACATAATATTTCTTTGGAAATTAATTAAAAAAAAGCTTGTTATTGTCACAAATTATTAGTAATTACCTTTTTTAAAACGCACACAATTAATGGTTTTATACCCCCGGTCCTGACTATTAAGGAAGTAATTGTGGAGGCATAACCGGAAAGAAATATGAAAATACCAGAGATAACCATTCAACAACTATTAGAAGCAGGAGTTCATTTAGGACACAAAACCTTGAGATGGAATCCAAAAATGAAAAAGTATATTTTTGGAAAAAAAGATTCTATTCACATTATAGATTTAACACAAACACTTGAATTAACACAAGTTGCTCTAGAAAAAGTTTATAAAACTATAAGCGAAAATGGAAAAATTTTATTTATATCTACAAAAAAACAAGCCTCAGACGCAATTGCAGATTTAGGTAAAAGTACTGATCAATATTATGTAAATTATAGATGGTTAGGTGGTATGCTTACAAACTGGGGAACTATTTCAAATTCAATAAAAAAATTACAAAAAATTAATAAAGACTTATCCTCAGAGAATAGGGGTTTCACGAAAAAAGAATTATTAAAAATGAGTGCTCAAAGAGATAAATTAGAGAGATCATTAGGCGGAATCTCAAATATGAAAAAAACACCTGATTTAGTATTTATTATAGATACTAATTATGAGTCATTAGCTATTAAGGAATCAATTAAACTAGGTATTCCTATTATTGCTGTTTTAGATACGAACTCAGATCCTGATGGAATTGATTTTCCAATACCCGGTAATGATGATGCAAGAAGATCAATAGATTTATACTGTAGCTTAATTAAATCAACTATTGTTGAAGCTAATAAAAATATTAAACAAACATCTAGCGGGGAAGATGCAAAAGAAAAAAGCACTCTTCAAATTGAAGAGAACAAGACTAATGATAAGGGTCAAAGTCCATTAAACTAAAAATGAGTGATATCCAAAAAGTCAAAGAATTAAGAAAAGTAACTGGTGCTGGTTTCAAAGACTGTAATAACGCTTTAAAAGAGTCTGGTGGTGATTTAGAAAAATCTGTGGAAATTCTTAGAGTTAAAGGTATTTCCAAAGCATCTAAGAAAATGAGTAGACAAGCTAATGAAGGGCTAATATGTGTAAACAAAAGTGAGAAACAAACTTCGATAATTGAAATTAACTGTGAAACGGATTTCGTTGCAAAAAATGATGATTTTTTAATTTTTGCTGAGGAGATTGGTAAAATTAACAATGAGGTTTCATCAGATTTAGATAAATTAAATAATTCAAAAATGAAAAATGGTAAAACTGTAAACGATAATTTAGTAGAATTGATATCAAAAATTGGAGAAAAAATAACTATTGGAAAATCTAAAACTTTTTCTAACATAAATCAAAAAAATTATTTTTATTTACATTCCATTGTAAAAAATAATATTGCTAAATTAGGAGTAATAGTATCAATAGAAAATGATAATTATAACGAAGTAATAGATAACTTTGGAAAACAATTATCAATGCATGTTGCTGCATCAAACCCTCTTGCATTAACAGAAAATGATATTGAAAAAGAAATTTTAGAAAAAGAAAAAAAATTGATTAATGAGGAACTAAAAGATTCAGGTAAACCAGATAACATTGTAGAAAAAATAAGTTTAGGAAAATTGCAAAAATTTAAGCAAGAAAATAGTCTAATGTCCCAAATCTGGGTTATGGATACTAAAAAAAAAGTTTCAGATATAATTAAGGAATTAAATTTTCCTGCATTAAAAGTTAAAGATTTTTTTAGGCTTAAAATAGGTGACTAATGTTCAATAAAAAAGAATATCAAGATAAAATGAATAAAACTTTTGATAAGTTTTTAAAAGATTTAGGAACATTAAGCACAGGTAGAGCTAACTCAAATATGTTGGATTTAATAAGTGTAGATGTGTATGGGCAAAAAATGCCTATTAATCAACTTGCTAGCATAACAACACCTGAGCCTAGAGTAATTAATATTCAAGTTTGGGATAATAGTAATGTTACATTGATTGATTCAGCTATTCAAAAATCTAATTTGGGCTTAAATCCGCAAATAGACGGACAAATGATAAGACTTCCAATTCCTAGTCTAAGCGAGGAGAGAAGGAATGAAATTAAAAAAATGACTAAATCAATGGGAGAACAGTGCAAAATATCTATTAGAAATATTAGACGTGAAGCTAATGAGGAGTTAAAAAAGCTTCTCAAAGCTAAAGAAATTGCAGAAGATGAAGAAAAAAAAGAAGAAAAAAATATTCAAAACATTACTGACGATAGTATAAAAAAAATTGATGATAAAGTAAGTCTTAAAGAAAAAGAAATCATGACAATATGAATCCAATTAAACATGTAGCCATCATAATGGATGGAAATGGACGTTGGGGTTTAAAGCATAACAAATCAAGAAACTATGGCCACAGAGCTGGTTTAAAAACAGTAGAAAAAATAATAAAGATTTCTTTAAAAAAAAAAATTCCATATTTAACATTATTTGCTTTTTCCACAGAAAATTGGAGAAGACCACAAAAAGAAATTAATTTTTTACTAAAACTGTTAGAAAACTTTTTACAAACTAAATTAAACCAACTAATTGAACAAAAAATAAAATTAAAAATAATTGGTGATAAAAACAAATTTCCAAAAAGGATTAAAAAAATTATAAATTATTCTGAAAACAAAACCAAAAAAAATAAAAAACTAAATATAAATTTAGCTATAAATTATGGTTCAAAAAGCGAGATTGTTGAGTCAGTAAAGAGAATAATAAAAAAAAAACAAAATGTCAGTGAAAAAAAAATCTCATTAAATTTATACACTTCAGAAATACCCGATCCTGAGATATTAATTAGAACTGGTAATACAAAAAGATTAAGTAACTTTTTGCTTTGGCAAATTGCATATTCTGAGATTTTTTTTGAAAAAAAATTATGGCCAGATTTTAATGAAAATGATTATTTAAAAATCTTGAATAAATTTAAAATAATAAAGAGAAATTTTGGCAGGATATGAAATATAGTGAATTTAAAAAGAGGTTTATTAGCTCTATTTTAATGGTACCAGCAATATTCTTTATAGTATTACTTGGGTCTTACTATTTTATTTTTTTTTTATATTTATGCTTTGCTATTTCGATTTATGAATGGATAAATATGTCTAATTCTAAAAAATATCTTGTACCAGGACTATTTCTTTTAATGCTATCTTTTTATGCGGCATATAAAGTTAGATATTCAAGCTATTATGGTTTTGATGGAGCTGCGTTATTTTTATTTATTTTGTTCATTTGTGTTTTAACAGATCTTGGAGGATATTTTTTTGGCAAAATATTAAAAGGACCTAAATTAACTAAAATAAGCCCTAAAAAAACAATTACTGGTTTTATCGGAGGTTTTTTATTACCACTATTAATTTTTTATATATTATTAAAAACTGAAATTCTGATATTCAAAGATGAAATTTTAAATGAAAACTTTTCATCATTAATATTGTTTATAATAGTCATATCGTTTATTTCTCAGATTGGGGATATTTCAATATCCTTTTTTAAAAGACTTTCCGGCATTAAAAATTCGGGAAATATAATACCTGGACATGGAGGAATCCTAGATAGAATAGATGGTATGATTTTTGTTTTTTTAATTTCTTATTTTTTGTATTTAAAATAATATTATTATGAAAAAAAAAATAGCAATTTTAGGTTCAACCGGATCAATAGGAAAAATCACCTTGGATATTATAAGACAGAATAAAAATTATTTTGAAATAAAATTACTTTCTACCAATAAAAATATTAAAATGTTAATAAGACAAGCTAAACTTTTTAATGTTAAAAATTTAATTGTTACATCTAAAATACATTACGAGATATTAAAAAAAAAAAATCGCAACAAAAATATAAAAATTTATAACAATTTTTTATCGTTCAACAAAATATTTAATTCAAAACTTGATTATGTGATGTCCTCAATTACTGGTATTGCAGGTTTAGAGCCAACAATTAAAATTATAAAACACACAAAATCTATCGGTATAGCAAATAAAGAAACTATTATTTGTGGATGGAACTTAATTATTAAACAATTAAAAAAAAATAACACCTCTTTTGTTCCAATAGACTCTGAACATTTCTCAATATATTCATTGAATAATGGTTTTGTTACATCACAAATAGAAAAAATTTTTATAACAGCGTCAGGTGGACCATTTTTAAATTTCAATACAAAAAAATTGAATATGATTAACCCATCTAAAGCTGTTCAGCATCCAAATTGGAAAATGGGAAAAAAAATTTCAGTAGACTCTGCTACTCTAATGAATAAAGTATTTGAGGTAATTGAGGCACAAAGAATATTTAACTTAAAAAAGAAATTTTTTGAAATACTTATTCATCCCAAGTCATATTTACACTCAATAATTAAATATAAAAATGGAACATCTAAACTATTAATACATGATACGACAATGAAAATTCCTATTTTTAATTACGTTTGTAGAGATTTAAAGCATAAATTGAATACAAATAAAATTAATTTTAACGTTTTAAACAATCTAGAATTACAAAAACCAATCAATAAACAATTTCCACTTCTTAAAATGTTAAATAAAATTCCTGAAAATATATCTTTGTTCGAAACAATCCTAATTTCAGCAAATGACGAGTTAGTTGAAAATTTTCTCAATGGTAATATTAAATTTAATCAGATTCCTAAAATATTATTCAAAATTGTTAACCTTAAAGAGTTTAAAAAATTTAAATATAAAAAACCCAAAAATTTTAAACAAATAATTAAATTAAATAAATATGTAAGATTGAAAACGCTTAATCAATGTATAGTATAGATCATGATGCGATTTTTTATAAATATTTTTTTTTTAATTATTTTCTCGTTTAAAGCAAATGCTGAAATAATCAATAAAATTGAAATTGAAGGCAATAATAGAATTTCTAATTCAAACATTATTCTGTTTGGTAAAATTGAATTAAATGCGAATTATGACAATAATAAAATTAATAGCACTTTAAAAAATTTATATGAGACAGACTTTTTTGAAAAAATTAATATTAGTATAAAAAATAATATTTTGATAGTAAAAGTTCAGGAAAATCCAATTATACAATCTATCGAGATAACGGGTGTTAAAAATAAAACGGTTCTTGAATTACTAAAAGATAATTTAAGTTTAAAAGAAAAAAATCCGTTTGTTGAAAATAAGGTTAGAAGAGATGAGATAAAACTAAAAAATATTTTAAAGATTAACGGATATTATTTTTCAAAAATTAAATCGAAAATAAAAAATAATGTAAATAACACTATAGATTTAAAATATGAAATAGAATTAGGTGAAAAAGCTTATATATCATCCATAAAATTTATTGGCGATAAAAAAATAAAAGATAGAAAACTAAAAAATATAATTGTTTCAGAGGAAAGTAAATTCTGGAAGTTAATATCTAAAAAAAAATTTGTTGATTCAAATAGAATTAAACTTGACGAAAAATTATTAAAAAATTATTATAAGAATAATGGATATTATAATGTAAAAGTATATAGTTCATTTGCTCAATTAATAGACAGTAATAATTTTGAACTTGTATTTAATATTAATGCTGGTGAAAAATTTAAGTTCAATAATATAACTTTAGATATTCCAAAAGGCTTTTCAAAAGATAATTTTCAAGAAATATCTAAAACAATGAATAAACTTAAAGGAAAAAACTATTCAATAAACAGAATAGACAAAATATTAAAAGAAATTGATAAAATAGTTATTCAAAAACAATTTGAATTTATAAATGCTTCATATACAGAAACTCAAAAAGCTAAAAATATTGATTTAAACATTAAATTGACAGAGTCTAGAAAAGAATATGTTGAGAAAATAAATATTCTTGGAAATTATATTACTAACGAAAGTGTTATTAGAAATGAGATAATTTCTGATGAAGGGGATCCATATAATGAAATATTATTTAAAAAATCTATAAATAAAATTAAATCTAGAAATATTTTCAAGACGGTGCAAACTAATGTTAAAGACGGTTCATCTGACCAATTAAAAGAAATTGATGTAATAGTTGAGGAAAAACCCACAGGGGAGATCTCTGCAGGTGCTGGAACAGGAACGAGTGGATCAAGTATATCTTTTTCAATTGCAGAAAATAATTATTTAGGCAGAGGGTCTAAAGTAAATTTGAGTGCCACTCTAAGCGATGACTCTGTGGAGGGGAAATTTAGAATATCAGAACCAAACTTTAAAAATTCTGATAAAACTTTAAATACTACAATTGAAAGTAGCAGAAATGATCTAATGAGTAAATTTGGATATGAAACGAATGAAACAGGATTTTCTTTTGGAACTACTTTTGAGCAATACCAAGATATTTTTTTTTCACCAGAAATATCAATGTATTACGAGAGTTTAACAACCTCTTCAAAGGCGTCAAATGCTAAGAAAAAGCAAGAGGGTGACTATTTTGATACGAACTTTTCATACTCTTTAAACTTAAACAAATTAAATCAAAATTTTCAACCAACAGATGGATATAGAAGTACATTTAGTCAATCTTTACCAATACTTGCAGATGACAAAAGTATATCAAATGCTTATGAGTACGCTAATTATACAAAATTAAAGAATGAAACTGTATTTTCATTTATATTTTTTGCTAAATCTATAAATAATTTTGATGACGATGTAAGAATTAGTAAAAGAATTTTTATACCATCAAGGAAATTAAGAGGATTTGCAGCGGGTAAAATTGGACCAAAAGATAGCGATGATTTCATTGGAGGAAATTACGGGACAGCAATGAACCTTGCAGCGACTTTACCAAACTTTATGAAAGACTTAGAGAATATAGACTTTAGTTTATTTTTGGATACAGCAAATGTATGGGGAGTTGATTATAATAGCTCGCTAGATAGTAACAAGATAAGATCATCAACGGGCATTGCGGTAGATTGGTTTACTCCAATTGGTCCATTAAGTTTTTCATTTGCCTCACCTATAACTAAATCATCAACTGACGAAACAGAAACTTTTAGATTTAGAATCGGTACAACTTTTTAATGTCATTAAATATCAAATTAATATTTTTTTTAATAATATTTACAAAATTACTAGCTAGTACAGCCCAGAGTCAAATTGTTTATATAAATATGGAAAGACTTTTTAATGAGTCAATGGTTGGGATCTCATTAAATAAACAAATTTCCGAAATTAATAATTTAAATGAAAAAAACATAAAAAAACTTGAGTCTGAAATTAAATCTGAAGATGAAAATATCAATTCACAAAAAAATATACTAAATGAGGAAGAATTGAAAAAAAAAATTTCTAAATTAAATAATAAAATAAAAGAATATCAAAATTTATTAAAAAAAAATAAAGATAATTTAAACAGAAAAAAAATTGAAGGAACTAATGTAATTTTAGAAACCCTAAAACCAATTTTATCAGAATATTCTGAAAAAAATTCTATTTCTATGGTTTTGCAAAAACAAAATGTAGTTATAGGAAAAAAAGAATTAGATATTACCAAAGATATAATACAAATTCTTAATGAAAAGATTAAAAAGATTGATATTAATTAATTAATGACAACCAAATTAAATAAAGATCAAATAAGAGAATTGCTGCCACATAGGGAACCAATGCTATTAATAGATGAATTGATTAATATTAAAAAACTTAATTCAGCTACGGCACTAATGTATGTAAAAAAAGATAGTTTTTTTGTGCAAGGACATTTTCCTAATCAACCAGTCATGCCAGGCGTTCTGATAGTTGAGGCCTTTGGTCAGGCTGCAGCTGCTCTTACAGCGGCAGGTATAGATAAATCTGAGTATGATAATAAATTAGTTTTTTTAATGAGTGTTGAAAAGGCTAGATTTAGAAATCCTGTTATACCAGATTGTACACTGGAGCTCAATATAGAAGCTATAAGATCACATGGTAGGGTCTGGAAATACAAAGGTGAAGCTTTTGTGGAAGGTAAAAAAATGGCTGATGCTATGTGGTCAGCTACTATTGTAGATAGGAAATAATCAGCAATAAATCTTGATAAGCATTTGAAATAAGTTTTGATATTAAAATAATAATGATCAATCCTTTTTTTGAAAATACAGGTCCTCACAATATCAATTACTTAATAAAATCAATAAAATTGAATACTCAAAAATTCCCAGATGATGAAATAACAGATATAAAAGATCTTAACTCATCTCAAAAAGGAGAATTGACTTTTTTTCATTCCAATAAATACAAAGATTTTGCTAAATTAACAAAAGCTTCATACTGTTTAACAAAGGAAAATCTCAAATCAATTTTACCAAGTAGTTGTAAGCCAATAATTTCAGACAATGTACTTCTTCATACAGCTCAAATAACTAAAATTTTTTATCCAAAATCTGTTACAGACGATTATGATAATTCAGCTGAAGATATTCAAGTAACTGAATATAAAGATAAAGTAGATCATGGCAAAAATGTATTAATTGGTAAAAATGTAAAAATTGGTCAGAATTGTAAAATAGGACATAATTCTATAATAGAAAGAAATGTATCTATAGGAGACAATTGTGTTGTAGGCTCCAACGTAATAATCAGAAATGCCTTAATTAATAATCATGTACATATTTTGGATGGATGTGTGATTGGTAAAAAAGGTTTTGGTTTTTTTCCTGATAAAGGCTCTAATATTAGGTATCCACAAGTAGGAATAGTAATTATAAATGATCATGCAGAAATAGGCTGTGGATCAACTATTGATAGAGGATCTTTATCAAATACAGTTATAGGCAAAAATACATTTTTAGATAATCAAATTCATGTAGCTCATAATGTTAAGATAGGTGATAATTGTATCATAGCGGGACAAGTTGGTTTTGCTGGTAGCACGACTATTGGTAATAATGTTATGATTGGTGGACAAGCTGGAATATCTGGCCATCTTAAAATTGGTGACAATGTTCAAATTGGAGGTGGTAGCGGTGTAATTAAAAATATTCAAAGTAATTCAAAAGTAATGGGTTATCCTGCTAAAGATTTAAAAAATTTTATAAAAGATAATAAATGATAGATAAAACTGCAGTTGTAGATAAAAAAGCTAAAATTCATTCAAGTGCAAAAATTGGTCCATTCACTGTTATTGGGCCAGATGTTGAAATAGATGAAAATGTTATAGTTCATTCTCATGTAAATATTTCTGGTAAAACCAAAATAGGAAAAGGAAATGTTTTTTTTCCATTTAGTTCTATTGGTAATGATCCACAGGATTTAAAATATAATGGTGAAAGAACATCATTAGAAATTGGTGATAACAATAAATTTAGGGAATATGTTACAGTTAATCCAGGTACTGTTGGTGGAGGAGGTTTAACAAAAATAGGTAACAATTGTCTTTTTATGATTTCTTCACATGTGGCGCACGACTGCAATGTTGGAAATAATGTTATTATAGCGAACAATGTACCGCTTGGTGGTCATGTAACTATTGAAAATAATGTAGTTATTGGTGGTAATTCTGCAGTACAACAATTTACAAGAATAGGTCAAATGGCAATGATCGGTGGAATGACAGGTGTTTTACATGATGTAATTCCGTATGGGTTATCCGTTGGAAATAGAAATTATCTTCAAGGATTGAACTTAATTGGCCTTAGAAGAGCAAATTTTGAAAATAAAGATATTTTAGGTCTGTCAGAAGCTTATAAAGAAATATTTGCAACCAAAAATCTTACAGAAAATTTAAATAAACTTAATGGAGCATTTAAGGAAAATCCATTAGTGAAAAATGTAATAGAATTTATAAATAAAGATAAAAAAAGATCTATTTGTACACCTTTTTCAAAGGAGTAGTATGATTGGCTTGATATTTGGAGAAACGAGTTTCCCACTTGAAATACTTAATAAAATTAAGAGAAAAAAAGAAAAATATTTAATTATTGATCTAACTAAATCTAAAAAGTTTAAAAAAGACAAAAAATCATATCCTGTTTCAATTGGACAATTTGGAAAGATAATTAATATCCTTAAAAACAATAATTGTAATAAAGTTTTATTTGCAGGAAAGGTATCTAAACCAAATTTTTCTAAACTAAAATTAGATTTAAAAGGAATGTATTTTATACCAAGGATAATTAAAGCATCAAAAGTTGGCGATGCAGCAATATTGAAAGAAATAATTAAAATATTAAAGGAGCAAAAAATTAAAACAGTTAACTCACTTTTTTTTAATCCTGAATTGGCTTTAAAAAAGGGAAATTACACTAAAATAAAACCAAGTAGTGATGATAAAAAAGATATTAATAAGGCTATTCAAACATTAGATAAATTAGGAAAATATAATTTTAGTCAAGGAACTGTAGTTAGGGACAATAAGGTAATAGCTATTGAAAAAAAAGGCGGAACTGAACAAATGCTCATAAAGTGTAAATCTAAAAATAACAAAAAGGGCGGTGTTTTAGTAAAATTTCCTAAGAAAAAACAAGATTTGAGAATAGATTTACCAACGGTAGGATTAAAAACTTTTAAATTAAGTAAGACAGCCGGTCTTAAAGGAATAGTATTAAAAAATAAACAACATATATTTTTAGAAAAAATTGCATGTATTAACTTCGCTAATAAAAATAAAATGTTTATTAATATAAAATGAAGAAAATTTTTATTTTAACTGGTGAACCATCAGGAGATAAATTAGCCTCCGAGGTTATAAAGCAAATAAAATTAAAAGAAAGTAATATAGAATATTTATGTCTTGGTGGTGAAAATCTTAAAATGCTTAATATAGAGAGTATATCTGATCTCAAAGATATAACATATATTGGGATTACGAGTGTGTTGCTTAACATATTTAAAATAAAAAAAATAATAAATGAAACTGTTAAAAAAATAGTTGAGTTTAAGCCAGATATTTTATTTTCTGTAGATAGTCCAGATTTCTCCCTAAGAGTTGCAGAAAAGGTAAAACAACAAAATCCAAATATTAAAACAATTCACTATGTATCACCTCAAATTTGGGTGTGGAGAAAAGATAGAATAAAAAAATATAAAAATTTTATAGATCATATGTTACTTCTCTTTAAATTTGAAAAAAAATATTATGATGAGGAAAATATGAAAAGTACTTTTGTTGGTCATCCATTATTAGAGTTGAAGTCAAATAAAGTGGATATATCGAATATATTACCAAAAGATAAAAAAATTATATCTATATTTCCTGGGAGTAGAATTTCAGAAATTGATTTATTATTACCAATATTGGTAGATTTTATGAAATTAATGAATAAAAAATATAATAATTTTTACTTTGTAATTCATTCAACGGAGTTAATGAGTAATATAATATTGAAAAAACTTTCTAATTTTAAAGATGACAATTACCAAATAGTAACAAACCCAAATATTAAAGAAGATATAATTAAGCACTCTTTTTTTGCAGTGTCAAAATCTGGTACTGTATCTTTAGAAATAAGTAAATACGAGGTACCCTCAATAATCATTTATAAGATGAACCCAATTAATTTTTATTTAATCAAAAGAATGGTTAAAACAAAATTTGCAAATATTATAAATATCATAAATCAAAAAGAAATTATTCCTGAATTATTACAAAGTGAATGTAATTCAAAAGAGATATTTAACTCAGTCAATTATTTTATCCAAAAGCCAGAAATGATAAAAAAACAACAAGAGCTGGTAAAAAAAACTGTAAAATCAATGCAAAATGATGAATTGTCATCTTTAAATACTGCCAATATTGTACTTAATTATATAAAAAATTAAGCTATGTTCTTTCTAAAAATTTTTTTATCCATTTTTATAATTTTAATAAATTTTAATTCAGTCTCGAAAGCTGAAACTTTAACTTTTCCAACCAATTTAGTAGCAAATACAACCGATTTTGTTTTATTATCTACCTCAGGTACCACTCCATCAATATCTGGCTACTCAGGAACACTTTTATTTTCTGCAGTAGCATCAGCTGGAAACATCAAAGTAACTGATACATCAAATGTTTTAAAAGCTACTGGTTATTGTGGTTACACTAGCGATGCATCAGCTGAACCTACTGATTGCTCAGGAAATTCTTTAACAGAGGTAGGATTTAGGGGTTCACAAGATGATATTAATACTGCTATTGCAACCTTATCATTTAAAGGTGATGGTTCTACTGGCTCACCAACTATAACGGTTTCTGTTACACCAGCTGGGACTAATTATTTTTCAGGAAATGGACATTATTATGAAATAGTGAATAGTGAAGAAATTGAATGGGCTGATGCATTAGCAGCAGCAGAAGCATCAACATTATATGGTTTAACAGGATACCTAGTTACAATAACTAGTTCTGCTGAAAATGATTTTATTTTCAGTAAAATAAAAAAAAATGTTTGGATGGGTGCATCTGATGACTCAAATTACACATCAAATACCCATGCTACAACAGAAGGAACATGGGAGTGGGTCTCCGGACCTGAAAAAGGGAAAACAATGACTTGTCAACCAGCAGGTCAGGGTAGAGGTGCAGTAGCAGCACATGAAGATTGTTCGGTTCATTCAGATACTACCTATGAAAACTGGGCGACTAATGAACCTAATGACTGTTGTGCATCAGGTACTGATAATCAAGGAGAAGAAGACTATTTACACTTGAAACAGAATGGGGAATGGAATGACTTCGCAAATGATAATCCAAACGTTGATTATTACATTATTGAATATGGAGGAATGCCAGGAGAAACTGCAACAACTTCAACGCAAATCAATCTTACTATTGAGTCTATTGAAGCATCTGGAAGCACTTATAATATTTTTGATGACCAGGAATTAGTTGGCATGGTTGATGCCGAGAATGAGTCAGCATCTCGATTAGCTAGAAATAGTTTGGATAGTGTTTTAGATAGATTACATGAATTTCGTTTAAGAAAGGAAAATAAGGGATTTAGTGGAAATAATATATCCCTGCAAGTGAATTTAAATGATGTAAGTAAAAATTATCAAGACATTATCAATCACTATGCATCAAAGGGACTTTCATCACTTGTGAGTTATGCAGAAAATAAAAAAAGAAATGATACAGTTACTAATGATTGGCAATATTGGTTTAACGGAAAAATCTCAACTGGTAGGACTGGTTTGAAAAATAATAAAATAGGTAAACAAAATGATATGGATACAATAACAATAGGATTTGACAAATTAGCAAATAATACTTTGTTTGGAATTGCTTTTAATTTAGCAGACGATGAAACAGATATTAGTAATTTTGGCACAAACTTAAAAATGAGAGCTGAAAATGTAATGTTATATTCAGCTTGGAATAAAAAATCATTTTATATAGATAGCGTACTAGGTTATGGATCATTGAAAAGTTTAACACAAAGAGTAGTTGACCGTTCTAATCCTACGAATTTAGTAGGGGGTGACAGAAGATCAGAACAATTTTATGGAACCACATATTTAAATCACATAAAAAATTTAAATAATATAGATTTTCAAATGTTTGCAGGTTTGGATTATATATATACTGATTTTAATGCTTACTCAGAAAACGGAAATGATCAAAAGTTAAGTTTTAAATCACACTCACTAACAAATTACACATCTTCAATAGGATCGACTTTATTTTATAAAAAAGAAAATAAAAATAGTGATTTACTAAGTTTTTATAAAATAGAGTATAAACAAGATCATTCAGAAAAAGCTACAGTGCAAGCAAGTTTAATAAGCGATTCGTCAAATACTATATATTCATACAATTATAATGTTCCTTATAATTATTTCATGAAAATAGAGACAGGTTTAAATTTAAAAACTCACAGAGATTTAAATATTTATTCAAAAATAGGAAGAATACAGAAAAGTAATGATGATTTTCAAAATTTTATAACAATTGAATTTTCTCAACCTTTTTAATTTTTATTCAATCTCTTAATTACTTCATCTTTTCCAAGAGAAGTTAATATGTCATAAATACCTGGTCCAAATTTTGATCCTGTTAGCATTATTCTTAAAGGCTGACCAACCCCTTTAAAATTGGTGTTATTTAATTTAATTAAATCCTGTACGATTGGCTCTAATTTATCTCTATTGAACGTATCTAATTTTAAAATTTCTTTTAAAAAATCCGAAATAATTTTTTTAGCATTTTCATCAATAAGCTTTAAATCCTCTTGGTTAAAATTAACTTCGTCATTAATGATATATTTTGAATTATTGTAAATATCCTCTAATGTTTTTGCCTTATTCTTCAAAAAATTTAGGGACGATTTAACTTTTCCCATTTTTTCGTTAGGTATTTTTTCTTTATAACTCTCACAGTATTTACTTAGCTGATCACAAAGGTCATTTTCATCTATACTTTTAATATAATGCTCATTCATTGATAAAATCCTGCTCATATCTAGTTTTGAGGGTGATTTACCAATACCCTCTAAATTAAAGTATTTAATACTTTCTTCTTTTGTAAAAATTTCTTTATCCTTATAAGACCATCCAAGTCTTAAAAGGTAATTTCTTAAAGCTTGAGGCATTATTCCTATTTTTGAATAATCATCCAATGTTGATGCTTTGTCTCTTTTGGATAATTTTTTTCCTTCTGTTGTATGAATTAAAGGTATATGCGCAAAAGAAGGTAATTCCCAATTCAAAGCTATGTAAATTTGCATTTGTTTAAAAGTATTTATTTTATGATCATCTCCTCTTATTATATGTGTTACGTTCATTTGATGATCATCAACGCATGCTGACAAGTTGTAAGTTGGTGAACCATCGTTTCTCAGTATAATAAAATCCTCAATTGTACTATTTTCTATCTCAACATCTCCTTGTACTAAATCTTTTAAAATACTATTTCCCTCGATTTTACTTTTAAATCTAATAACTGGATTTATATCTTTAGGTGCCTCTGTTTCTGGTTTATCTCTCCATTTTCTATCATATATATATGGAATTTTTTTTTGTTTTGCTCTAAGTTTTTGTTCTTCAATTTCCTCTGTTGAGCAATAGCATTTGTATGCAAAACCTTTTTCTAACAATATGTTGGCAATTTTTATATGATCTTCTATTTTCTTTGATTGGATATATTCATCACCGTCATTTTCCACCCCAATCCACTTAAGAGATTTTGTTATTTGCTCTTTGTACTCATCTCTTGATCGTTCTTTATCTGTATCTTCAATCCTTAAGTAAAAGGATCCATTTTTATTTTTTGCGTATAACCAATTAAATAATGCAGTCCTAATCCCACCTATATGTAACGGACCTGTTGGGGAAGGAGCAAATCTAGTTGCTACTTTTGACATCTTAAATGTTTAGACTATTTTAGTGAAAGTTTCTATATAAAGATACGAGAACACCTTGTACTTTAACTCTGTCAGGACCAAATATTTTGGTCTCATAATTCCTATTAGCACTCTCTAGTGCAATTGTTTTGCCTTTTCTTCTTATTCTCTTAAGCATTGCTTCGTGATCATCAATTAATGCAACAACAATTTTACCGTTTTCTGCTGTGTCTGTTTTTTTAATAATTACTGTATCACCGTCATTTATACCTGCCTCTATCATTGAGTCTCCACTTACTTTTAATCCAAAAAATTCACCTTTTTTTTCAATATTATCTGGCAAAGGGATCCTAGTGACTTCGTTTTGAATGGCTTCTATTGGTGTTCCAGCAGCTATATCTCCAAGAACTGGCACTCCATTTTCAGTGAATTTATTACTTTCATCTAAACCACCTTTAATTACGCTTGGTGAAAAATTATTATAAATATCGTTAGCTGAAGCAGTTTCAGGTAGTTTTATTACCTCTAAAGCTCTAGCTTTATGCGCTAATCTTTTTATAAATCCTCTCTCTTCTAAGGCACTAATCAACCTATGTATTCCTGATTTAGATTTTAAATTTAGAGAATCTTTCATTTCTTCGTAAGAGGGAGATACACCAGAACTTCTCAGTTTTTTATTAATAAATAGTAATAAATTTTTTTGTTTTTTTGTTAGCATAAGAACAAATATCGTACAAATAGTGTTCTACAAAAGTTCTCATATTTAAACAATAGATAAAAAAACCAGTAAAATAAAGCTTAATTCAATTATATAACTGAAAAAATGGAATTATCGTCCAAATTTTTCAAAAGTGATTCACCAATTAGAAAAGTTTTAATAGAAGTTTTATCTGCCAGTTTTAATAATTCTTCTTTAGACTTTATTCCACTTTCAGATACCAGTGGCCCCGAATGGTTAACTAATACATCGTAAATATCATAAGTTGTATTTATGTCTGTCTTAAGTGTTTTAAGGTTTCTGTTATTTATACCAATTAATGCACTCTTAAATTGTATAGCTCTTTTTGCTTCTTCAATAGTATGGACCTCAACAATAACAGACATATTTAATTTTAAAGCTTCTTCGTATAAATCATTAGCAAGTTTATCATTTACGCCAGCGAGTATAATCAGGATTGCATCTGCACCATAACTCTTAGCTAATGGTACCTGAAATTTATCAACAAAAAAATCTTTACACAGAATTGGTAAATTAGTTTGTTGTTTTATTTTACTCAAATGAATTAAGTTTCCGTGAAAAAAGTCTTCCTCAGTCAATATTGACAAGCAAGTTGCCTTATTATTTTCATATATTTTAGCAATTTTAATAGGATCATAATCTTTTATAATTATCCCTGCCGATGGACTTCCTTTTTTAATTTCTGCAATAATTGAAAACTTATTATTTTTAAGATTAATCTCAATTTTTTGCTTAAAATCAATGAAATTATTAATTTTATTTTTGTTTTCTTCTAAAGAATTTAAATCAATTGTTTTTTTGAGATTTAATATTTTTTCTTCTTTTTTTCTAATTATTTTTTCAAGTATATTGTTAGTCATTTCTTAACTTTTCTAAATGTTTAATCGTGTTTCCTGATAAAATTTGTTCTCTAGCATTATCATATGCAATTTTAAAATTATCAAATGTTTCATTTACAATTAATCCCGCAGCCGCATTTAGGCACACAGCTTTAGAAAAATCATTATCCTCTCCCTTGAATATATTAATTATTTTATTTGCATTAAATTTTGAGTCACCGCCTATTATGTTTTCTAATTTTCCAGCATTAACGTTAAATTCATTTGGATTAATTATAATTTCAGTTATTTTATTATCTTTTAATTGTATGATGTTTGTTTTGGCATAAGGTGAGATTTCATCTAAACCATCTTCACTACAAACAATCCATGCAAACTTTATATTTAAATTCTTTAATGCATCAGCAAATAATCCTAATAATTTTTTATCAAAAACACCCACAACTTGCCTCCTTACTAATGCTGGACTACTTAAAGGACCAATCATATTAAAAATAGTTCTTTTGCCAATTTTTTTTCTAGTTGGACCTACGTATTTCATTGCGCTATGATAATTTGGGGCAAACATAAAACCAAAATTATGTTTAATTATTTGATCTTTGATTTGTTCTGGTTCTAAATTAATATTTATATTTAATTCATCCAAAACATCTCCAGATCCACATTTTGATGAAACTGCCTTATTTCCGTGTTTTGCAACTTTAACACCCATGCTAGCTAATAACAAAGCTGATGCTGTAGATATATTTAACGTATTCATACCGTCTCCACCAGTCCCGCATGTATCAATACAGTTATTTATCTCAACTCTTTTAGACTTTTCTCTTAAAATATAAACTCCACCAGCTATTTCTTCAGATGTTTCTCCTTTTTCAGATAGTGATGTTAAAAAATCAAATATTTCTTGATCTTGAGCTTTACCACTCATTAAAATTTCAAAAGCGCTTTTACTTTCATCAAAGGATAAGTTTTCTTTATTTCTAATTTTTTCTATGATTTGCTTCATTACTTATAATTTATAAAATTTTTTAAAATTTTCATACCAATCTTAGTCTTAATACTTTCTGGATGAAATTGTACACCGTGTATATTGTGAATTCTATGTTGAACACCCATAATTAGACCATCCTTGGTTTCAGCTGTAATAATAAGATCTTTAGAAAAGTTTTTCTTGTCTATGATTAAGCTATGGTATCTTGCAGCTTCAAATTTTATTGGAAGGTTTTTTAATATTCCTATTCTTTTAGAAAATATAGTGCTAGTCTTTCCATGCATCAATTTCTTAGCTTGTATAATCTTTGAACCAAAAACTTGTCCAATAATCTGATGACCTAGACATACACCTAAGATAGGTATTTTTTTATGAAGTTTTTTAACTATATCCAAACAATTTCCAGATTGATTTGGATTTCCAGGACCTGGAGATATAACTATTCTGTCGTACTTTTTTTTTAAAACTTCTTTATAATTAATTTTGTCGTTTCTAAAAACTTCAACTTTTACTTTCAATTCAGATAAATAGTGAAACAAATTAAACGTAAAACTATCATAATTATCAATTAGTAAAATTTTCATCTAATTTAATGCATTCAACAATGCTTTGGCTTTATTAATAGTTTCAAAATATTCATTTATGGGTTTGCTATCGGCAACTATTCCTGCACCAGCTTGAACATAAAATTTATTTTGTTTTGTTATTGCAGTTCTTAAAGCTATACATGTATCGAAGTTTCCATTCGCAGAAAAATAACCTATTCCACCAGAGTAAACTTTTCTTTGGGTCTTCTCTAGCTTATCAATAATTTCCATTGCTCGTATTTTTGGTGCACCTGATACAGTGCCAGCCGGAAATCCTGACATTAGTGTTTCAAATCTAGTAAATTTGTCATTAAAATGTCCTGTAACATTAGAGACAATGTGCATTACATGCGAATACTTTTCAATAATAAATTTCTCTGTTACTTTGACAGTACCTACTTTTGAGACCTTACCAGTATCGTTTCTACCTAAATCTAAAAGCATTAAATGTTCTGATATTTCCTTTTTATCTTTCAATAAATCTTTCTTATAAAATAGATCTTGTTTTTGGTTTTTTCCCCTAGGTCTTGTGCCAGCTATAGGTCTTATAGTAATTTTATCGTCTCTAAGTCTAACTAAAATTTCTGGACTAGCTCCTATAATCTGAAAATCTTTAAAATTAAAAAAATACATAAATGGTGAAGGGTTTGTTACTCTTAATTTTTTATAAATATCAATAGGTTCTTTTGTTAATTTAGTCTCGAAACGTTGACTTAAAACTACTTGAAATATATCTCCAATTTTAATGTATTTTTTTGCTTTTCTAACATTATCTATAAATTTTTTTTTTGTAACGTTTGATTTAATTAAAATCTTTGATTTTTTGTATTGCTTATTTAGAGTTAAATTATGGTTTGAAAGAAAAATATTATACTCTAATTTACTCAAAATTTTTCTATACTTCAGATTATAATTTTTTATTTTTTCGTCTGAATAACAATTATAAATATAATAAATTTTTTTTTTTAAATTATCATGAATTATCAATTCTTTAGGCCTAATAATTCTTAAGTCTGGTAGTTTAATATCATCTTTACAACTATTAGGTATATTTTCTATGTATCTTATAGCGTCATATGAGAAATATCCTGCAATTATAGCACATACATCCGGTAATTCTTTCGGAATTGGAAACCTAAATTTTTCTATGATTTTTTCTATATTTTCTTTTGGCTTACCTTTTAAAACTTTTTTTTTATTTCCATTATAAATATAACATTTCTTATTGTTAAATTCCCAAATTTTATCGGGATTTTTGCCAAAAATTGTATATCTGCCTTTGATTTTTCCTTTTTCAACAGATTCAAAAATAAAACTATTTTTTTCGTTTAAAAAATTATTAATTAAGTTTGAAATTTCAGTTTTACCATTAGTTTTAAAACTCAAGTATAAAGTCTGATTTGATTTTA
>CACEKE010000007.1 GCA_902560075.1 uncultured Pelagibacteraceae bacterium | reverse complement strand
AGGGTTCCTTTTAAATAATGAGTTGTGGAACCAGATATAGAAGTTCCTAAAATATTATTTGCTTCATTAGGAACCGCGTAAGCAGGAGGTATCCCCAAAAAAATCAGAAATGGTGTCATTAAAAAGCCACCACCAACACCAAATAATCCAGATAAAATTCCGACTACAAAACTTAGAAAAAATATAAATGGAAGACTTACATAAACTTCTGCTATTGGAAGATAGAAATCCATATCAAATAACTATTCCTCTACAAAATCAAAGTCAATAAAATGATTTAGTCTTTATATACCAATAAAAGTACCAAGAAGCATAACGCTCCAATAGGCAGCTAGCCCAAAGTAGACAATGAACTTAGTATTTATTAATGAAAAAATGTTTGGAATTTGTTTGATAAATGAGCTTATATTTTTATTAAATTTATCAAACATAAACTTTCACTACACCCAGATTCGAAACTTGGCAAGCAAATTGTTAAAAATTTAAAAAATAGTTGCTCCGAAGACTTTTACTTCTCCACCCTCTTCTCCGAGCACAATTCGGCCAAGAAAGTCACCAGGTATCTTTGAACTAGTTTGTCTATAAAGGACAGTGATATAATCTCCTCTTCTTAAACATCCAAAAGCTTTACATCCCTCATTTAATGTTGAGATCAATTCGTTATTGGCCCATTGCTTTCCAAGCTCAACTTCATTGGCCCCATATAACATTTGGGATGAAAAATCTCTCGTAAACCCGCCATAATCTTTAATGTTTGAGCATTTAACTAGATTAGACCACATTGGATCTGCTAATTTGATGATTTCCTCATCAGACTTATCGAGTAAGCTCATATATTTGATGTTAAGAGGCTTGCTTTTTCTCTTTTTCGTCGATTATGTGATAGACAGGCTTTTTCTCAAACTCAAATTTTCCGGAGTCTGGATCCCTTTTCGATACTGTTAGACAATGCCAATTCTCGTCATCTAGTTTCATATGATCACCTCTATAATAATAACCCGGCCATCTTGTCTCTTTTCTGTATAAAGTATGTTCGGTTACACATTGGGAGGTCATTGCTCTATGTTTTAACTCCCAAGCTCTCATAAGTTGATGATAATCTTCAGCAGCTACATGTTCTAAGTCTTCTTGAAGCCAATCTAACAATTCTAGGCCTTTTTTAAGTAAATTTTCATTAGTCATATAATTATTAGATAATCCACCACAATATTCATCCATAATTTTTTGTAGCCTTTGTAATCCTTGAATTGGGGATATATAGCTTGGGGAAACAGTTCCACCTGTAATTTCATTTCTGCCTACAGTGTAATTTTCTAATGGTTTGTAGATAACCTCTTTTAGATTATTGTACTGTTTTTCAGATACATCAATACCATTAGCTTTTTTATCTTGAATATATTTAACTGCAGCTTTAGCTGCTAACCTTCCCTCTGTGAATGATCCCGAGGAAAATTTATGTGCACTACCACCCACAGTATCTCCTGCTCCGAATAAACCATCAACTGTTGTCATTCTATTATATCCCCAGAAATATTCATCAGGAGCAATATCCTCTGGACCACTTACCCATGCTCCAGAGCATGTTGCATGAGACCCCATAACATAGGGTTCAGATGTTGTAAGTTCTGGATTTGTATATTTGGGGTCTATATTTTGAGAAGCCCAAACAACAGCTTGACCAACGGTCATACCCAAGAAGTTTTCCCATCCCACAGTTTCTAAATGCGGATCTTGAAATGCCTCTTTTGTCACCATATGAATAGGTCCACCGCCAGCAGCCATTTCTTGAATGAATGCGTGATTTCTTAAACATGTTGGTGTTGGATGATGGTCAATATATTCCCCAACTAAATTTTTTGTGTGGTCATACCATTTTTTCTCATAATTCTCTCCGTTAGCGTTTTGAGTATAGGTTTTTAAATGTAAAAAATATGCACCAACAGGACCATATCCATCTTTGAATCTACATAAAACAATTCTATTTTCCATTTGAGTCATCTTTGCACCTGCAGCAATAGGTAATGCATATGCAGATCCATTACTCCATGGCGCATACCATGTTCGTCCCATTCCTTCACCGACTGCTCTTGGTTTAAATATATGTGAAGCTCCTCCAGCACAAACTATTACAGCTTTAGCTCTGAAAACATAATAATCACCTGTCCTCATATTAAATCCAACTGCTCCGCCAATTCTATTTTCTTGAGTTTCATCTTTTAGTAAGTGAGTAATCATTATTCTATTGTAAACTTTATCGGCTGACTTTTTAGCAGCCTCTGCAACTATAGGCTTATAACTTTCTCCGTGAATCATAATTTGCCATTTACCTTCACGTTGGTATCTTCCCTCTTTATTTTTCATCATTGGAAGACCCCATTCATCAAACATGTGTACAGTAGAGTCCACATGTCTTGCCATATCGTAACCTAAATCTTCTCTAACCAAACCCATTAAATCATTTCGTGCATATCTTACATGATCCTCTGGTTGATTTTCATTCCACTGCATTCCCATGTAGCAATTGATTGCATACAAACCTTGGGCCACAGCACCACTTCTATCAATATTTGCTTTTTCTACACAAACTATTTTTAAATCTCTTCCCCAGTGTCTAGCTTCAAAAGTTGCACCTGTGCCGGCCATTCCTCCGCCAACAACTAAAATATCGCAATCTTCAAAAAAAGTTTTGTGTTTTGCCATTAATAATAAACTCCCTTTTTAAAGGTGTCTTTATTAATTGTTGGTAAATCTTTATCGGTATTTAATCCGTGAGGTTCATTATAAAGAATCTGTGATTGCATCTCTCCTTGGTTTGGCGTATCAGCCTCAGCAAGTTTTGGAATATGTTTTCCCCATGGCTTAGTTGTGATAGGTGAAACAAAGTTTTTTTCTGTTCCATTTCTAAATTTAATTCTCCAAGAAATTTTTCCTTTTTCTTCTTCCCTTCTAACTCTAACGCTATGACCCATTGGTGCAAAGTCGGCGTATCCTCTTACATCTATAGCATGATTTGGACACGCTTTAACGCATGAATAACATTCCCAACAAAAATTTGGCTCAATATTTTTTGCTCTTCTAATGTTCTCATCGATATGCATTATGTCCGAAGGACAAATATCTACACAATGTCCACAGCCATCACATCGAGTCATATATACAAAAGTTGACATATTTATAAATTTTCCTTTTCTAATAACATATTAATAGTGTTTTGGCTCTTCTCTTTTTATACCTAGGCCAAATTGCTCAGGACCATCAGCTTCTGGCGGTAAATTATCCCTTGATCCATCAGCTTCAGCAAGATTTTTTTGTATTGCAGCTCCAGGTTTATAAAACATATGAGCAAATTTAGACCAATAAACTCCACCAAAAAGAATCAAGTTTGCAACTATATAAAAAACTAAAAATACTTTATCATCCCATCTAGATCCGAGATCCATATTTTGTAAATAAGACCAAATTAAACCGAATAAAGATGTAGCTATTAAAGCTAGAACAAATAAATCAGCTTTAATTATTCTGTACCATGGTTGAGCTTCTGAATAGACATCTACTCTTAAAAAAAACCAGAACCAACAACCACCTATAACTGTGAGTATAGCACCTGCGTGCCAAAGTATTGGCCAGATGTTAGGTGTATTTGATGATGGGTTAGTATACATAAAAACCATAACAACTGTTGAAACCCAAAATAAAATTGTTCCATACATTCCCATAACATGAGCTGCTCTTCTTTTACCTGCGCCAAGCTCAGATGTGGTTGCTATATCACTTACAATAGTTTTAGATAATACTTTTATTCTATCACCTGTTGATAAAACTTTAGTTGCATTTTTTTTTGCCTTCTTTGCATTTTCAAAAAAATATTTTACATTTTTTTTATGAATCATATCCATTACTGTTCCAACAACAATCAATGCGATCATCAAAATAACAAATGTTTGCATGAATATTGGCGCAATGCTTTCAGTAAGAATGTAAAAAGGGTTAGAAGTAAACATTTTTATGATCTCCGCAATTTAAAACAATTCTAAATTTGTAATATAGTTAAATTAATAGATCAACTGTAATATCTTGGACACTTAGTAACAGCTTTTTCATAATATTTTTTAAGAATTTTATAGTGTTTTAGGCTTTTTCTTCTCCATATCATGCCTTGAATATTAGTCACTGAAATAACACCTTTACCAGAACCAACTAAAATTATTTCACTGAAATCTTTTAGATTCTTTAAATGGATATTTGAGTAATTTATATTAAATTTATTGTCAAAAAATTTAAGTGTAATTCCTTTATAAAAATTTTTCTTTGGAGAAAATAATTTATTATTTTTTACAAAAATTAGATTAGCTGTTCCTGTTTCGTATATTTGGTTATTAAATGTTAAGGCCAAATCAGAGGATTTTAAATTAATATTTTGCATATTTTTTAAAATAAATTTGTATTTAAGATTTTTGTATTCAGGATCTAGCCTTTTATATTTTAATAGTTTTAATTTAAAATTTTTACTTGGGGTAATTCTATTTCTTATAGATATTGAAATTAAATTATTAGTAATGGCTAATCTTAATAAATGATTATATTTTTTGCCTCTTTTTAAATTTATTTTTAAAATTTGATTTAATTTAGATTTTAAGTTTTTTTTAAAAATTTTGTAATCTTTTGTAGAGTTAATCAAATTGTTTAAGTGATTTTTTAAAAAAATAATTTTAAAAGGCTTTCCAATTATTCGCATAGTTGTAAATACACCATGAGAACCCCATAAATCTTTAAATGGTACTTCTTTTAAAGAATTAGTTAGATAAGATTTTTTTAATAATAAAGTCGCCATTTTCAGTTAGGAATGATTCAGGATGAAATTGAAAACCATAAATTTTATTTTTTGTATCCTCAATAGCCATCGGTATATTTGTTTTGCTACATCTCATTGTGATGCTTAAAGAATTTGAATTAAACGGTTCACGTAATTTTAACGAGTGATACCTTCCAACTTTAAAAGTTTTATTTTTTTTAAATATTTTACTTTTATTTGTAACTTTTACTTTGGATTGATAACCGTGATATATATTTTTTTGCTGAATTATTTTTCCTTTTTCATTGTGAAGAATTTGTTGATAACCTAAACAAATTCCAATTATTTTTTTCTTTCCTTTAAAATTTTTGTAAATTTTAGATGTTTGGGGGTAATCTTTTGGTGCGCCAGGTCCAGGCGATAGTACTATTGTATCAGAGCTATTTAATATTTTATAGTCTACGTTAAAATAATTTGAACAATAAACTTTATCAAACTTCCTAAATTGATGAACAACATTCCATGTAAAAGAGTCTTGATGATCAATAACATATATCATTTATATAATTCCAATAAAGATTTTGCCTTTATATAATTTTCATTAAATTCTTTTTTAGCTGTGCTGTCTAAAACCACACCTGATGCAGCTGATATCTCTGAAAAATTTTTATAATTTAAAATAGACCTTATAATAATATTAAATCTCATATCTTTATTATACTTAATGAAACCGAAGCTTCCTGTATAAATATTTCTATCCTCATTTTCTTGATTATTTAAAAGCTCTAAAGTTCTAATTTTTGGACACCCTATAACAGATCCGCCAGGCATCATTGATTTAATTATATCTTTTAAGTCAATTTTATTAATTAGTTGACCTTTAACTAAAGTAACATAGTGATAAAGATGTTTATACTCCTCAACAAATTTCTTTTTAAAAATTTTTACAGTGCCTGGCTTACAAATTTTAGATAAATCACTTCTTTCCATATCTACAATCATATTGTGTTCTTTAGTCTCTTTGATGTTATTTTTAAAAAATTTTAAAGCTTTTTTCTTATCTAAACCATTATTTTTTTTTAGGGTACCTGCAATTGGTTTAGTAAAAATATTTGAGCCTTTTTTATTAATTAATGTTTCGGGAGAACAGCTAACTATTGAATAATCCTTATCTCTTATCATAAATGCTTCAGGAGAAGAGTTCACCTTCATTAATTTCCAAAAAAAATTAATAGGGTTTATTTTTGATTTATTCCTATATTTAGTACAAATTTTAATCTGATAAGTTTCACCTTGTCTTATTTTTCTTGAAAAGTAATCGAAAATTTTTTGATATTTAGGAAATTTTATATTCATTTTGAAAGGACTTGAGACTTGAGTTTTTTGAAAACTTATTTTTAATTTTTTATGCTTAAGTTTAGATAATATTTTAATATTATCTCTTATCTTTATAATAGTCTCTGGTTTATAAAATATACCTTTATAAAAACTGCTTTTTTTTTGATTTACAGTTTTTAAACCTATCAAGTTACATAATAAATCATAACCAAAAAAACCTATCATTAAATCTGTTTCTTTATTGTATTTTTTTTTATTAAAAGATTTAAAAAATTTATTTATATTTCTATTTGTTAAAATAATTTTTTTTGAAAAATTAGTGTAAATGTTATAACCATTTTCTACTTTATAGATTATTAAAGGTTCATCGGATTGATAAAGACTCTCCAAATAGGGATTAAATTTAAACTTATACTTTTTGTAATCTTTCAACTGATTTCTCTTTTATTGGTAAGTGTATTAAACCTGCAAATACAGATAATGCAATTGCCAAATACCACGCATAGTCATATGAACCATAAATGTCGTAGAACAATCCCCCAAGATATGCACCAAAAAAAGAGCCAATTTGATGACTTAAAAAAACTAATCCATAAAGTAGTCCTAGATACCTTGTTCCAAATATATGCGCAACAATTCCACTTGTTGCGGGTACAGTTGATAACCATAAAAGTCCAAAACTCGCTCCAAAAATTATAGATGAAATGTTGCTTGGAGGTAGAAAAATAAACGCAATAATTGAAATACCCCTTAAAAAATAGATAACACTTAAAATAATTTTCTTACTCATTTTAGCTGATAAGTAACCGCTTAATAATGATCCAAAAATATTAAATAACCCGATTAAAGATAATATCATGGCTGCTGTCCAGTCACCAAGTCCTCTATCAATCACATATTTAGGTACATGAGTACCAACTAAAGTGATATGAAATCCACAAACAAAAAAGCCTGATATTAGCAACAAATAACTTTTATTACTAAAAGCCTCACTTAAAGCTTGAATGGTAGTTTGTTTTTGATTTGTTTTAGAATCTCCTGAACTTCCATTTTCATTAGGTGATCTAACAAAATAAGCAATTACAAAACCAATACTTAAAAATACAATAAAGTAAAATAGTGTATCAACCCATCCATTATTAGCTAAAGAATAATTAGTGAATAAAGGTGATATAAAATATCCAAATGATCCAGTTGCTGTTACAAGACTCATTGCTATAGTTCTATTTGAAAGAGGGAAATGTTTTCCAACAATTGACATGGGGATACTTATTGCTGTACCTCCACAACCTATACCAATTAATACCCCTAAACTTATTTGAAAATATAGGCCTGTATTTGGACCTGCATATAAAAAATATACTCCTAAAATATAGAAAATAAACGCAAGCATTATTGCTTTATGTCCACCATATTTATCTGCGATAGCTCCAAAAATAGGTCCTGAAAGTCCCCATCCCAGCATTTGAATTCCAATGGCTAATCCAAATTCGGTATTTGAAATTCCAAGATCAATATTAAAATCCATAAAAAACATTCCAAATACCTGTCTAACACTCAAAGATATTAGAACTACTAGGCAGGCAGCTATCAAAGTAGTTAGGGCTAATTTATTAGTTATAAATTTGTCAGTGTTCATTTTAAAAATCTTAATGACTGTTTGATGTCATTAATTAGATCCTTTACATCCTCTAATCCAATATGTAATCTTACAATAAACTCATTTTTTTTTAATTTAAGATATTTCCTATTGCCTTGTTCTTTTATTTCTTGGTGCAAAGCTAAACTTTCATATCCTCCCCAACTATAACCATGACCAAAAAGTTTAAGTGAATTTACAAATTTATCGACTGAATTTTTATTTTGCACTTTTATTTTCAGACCCATTAGTCCTGATGATCCTGTATAATATTTTTTCCAATAATTATAATTTTTGCTATTTTTTTTGTGAGGATACAAAACTTCTATATTCTTTTTTTTCGATAAAAACTTTGCTATTTTAATTGCATTATCCTGATGTCTATCTAATCTGACATCTAATGTCCTAATTCCCCGCATTATAAAATAAGCGTCATCAGGACTTAATCTTAGACCAGTCATATTCTGAGCTTTAATTACTTTATTAAATACTCTTTTACTTACCGCTAGACTTCCGCCCATAACGTCAGAATGGCCTGAATAATATTTTGTTGCAGATACAATTGATAAATCAAAACCAATTTTTATAGGTTTTAAGAAATATGGTGTAGCCCAGGTATTATCGATGGCTGTTAAGACTTTATGTTTTTTTGCAAAAGAAATGATTTTACCTAAATCTTGGAATTCAAAAGTATTACTTCCTGGGTTCTCAACATAAATTAATTTAGTTTTTTTTGTAAAATTTTTTTTAATGGTATCTAAATTGTTTGGATCATAAAATTTAGTTTTAATATCAAACTCTTTTAAATAATTTTCTGTTAATAATCTTGTTGGGCTATATATTGGATCTGCGATTATAATTTCATCATTTGGTCTTAGAATGCTAAAAAGACACAAAAAAACAGATCCAAAACCAGTTGGTGTTAAAAAAGTATGATAAGACTCTTCTAAATTGGTTAAAATTTTTTCAAGTTCAAATGTTGTAGCAGTCCCTTGTCTTCCATACTCAAAATGTCCTCCTCTAGGATTTTTTAAATTTTTCCTCTGAACCTTTCTTAAATCAGACATTGATTTAAAGACCATAGTTGAGGTTCTTACTAGTGGTGGGTTAACTGAACGGGTTATGTAGTCTTTGTATGTATGTTTTAAAAAGGTTTTGACAGATTTAACCATAAATAAATTTGATAAGTAAGTTTGACAATGCTATATCCCACAAATAAGTCAATAAAATTATAAATAAGGAGATTATGGGTTACCCAAAAAAACATAGAGGCCGAAGAAAAATGGGCTCAAAAAAAAGAAGAGCGAGAAAAAAGAATAAAAAGAAATAAGAAATCTCAAAATGGACAATATCTCAAAAGTAAAATCCATGAGTTTATGGATTTTTATTGTACCTTTCTTTGCAATAAATGCTTGTTTAATTTTAATTACACAATTTCATGGTTTATTTCCAAATCAAGAACACATATTGCATGATACAATTCCTTACATTGATGGAAAGGCTTCAATAAGTCGTACCGCAAGGGTTTTTCCAACATATTTGATATTTAAGCCAGCAATGTTCTTAACTTCATTTTTATTAATTAAATATTGGTTAAATAATAAAAAAATAATTTTATTTAAAGATCCAAAAAATACCCACATCAATAAGTTTGTTTTTTTTGGTATAGGCTCTGCTGTGCTTCTAGTTATACACTCAATTTTTTTGGGAATTAAATTTGAATATGATTTATATAAACTTTTTAGACGTGTGGTAATTTTATTTTTTATAGTTTTTGAAATTATTGCTCAAACATATCTTGTAATTTGTTTATACAAAATAAGATATTCAATTTCTGAAAATATAAATGAAATTTTTTTAAAACTTAAAATTTTCCTAGTTTCTTTATTAATTATTGTAGCTTTAATCTCTATACCAATAATAAGTGTTCCGGGTAATAAGTATTTAAAACACGCACTTGAGTGGGATTATTTTGTTGGAGTTATAAGTTTTTATTTATTGACATTTTTTATGTGGAAAAAAAATTAATTTTTTGTAATCCAACCACCACCAAGAACTTTGTCGCCTAATTCATCTTTTGAGTAAAAAACGCATGCTTGTCCAGGTGAAATACCATATTCATCCTCTAATAAAATTAATTTTGTGGATCCATTATTTATATTTAATTTTGATCGTAATAATTTACCTGTTGATCTAACCTTTACAAAAATTTCATTATTAAAGAATTCTTTATTAACTAAAAAGTTTATATCTTTAAGCAAAATCTCTTTTTTTAACAATTCGTCTTTAGCTCCTACTATAATTTCATTTTTATCAGCAATGATATCTATAACGTATAAGGGTTTATGATGTGCAATTTTAATTCCTTTTCTTTGTCCAATGGTAAAATTAACTATTCCTTCGTGCACTCCTAGAACTTTTCCTGAGGTATTTTTTATATTACCTTTTTTAAAAGAGTCAGGTCTGAATTTTTCTATAACTGAAACATAATCTCCATTTGGCACAAAGCATATATCTTGACTATCTGGTTTATCAGCTACATTTAAATCTAAATTTTTCGCTATTTCTCTCGTTTCTTTTTTAAGCAAGTTTCCAAGTGGAAATCTTAAAAAATTGAGCTGTTCTCTAGTAGTGTTAAATAAAAAATAGCTTTGATCTCTGTTTTCATCAACTCCTCGATACATTTCGGTTACATTGTTTTTAGTAAAACTTTTTACATAATGTCCTGTAACGAGTGCATCTGCTTTTAGATTTTTAGACTCGTGAAATAAATCGTTAAATTTCACTGTTTTATTACATTGCACACATGGAATTGGTGTTTCACCTTTTAAATAACTATCTACGAAATTGTTTATTACACCCTCTCTAAATTTACTTTGATAATAAAAAATCTTGTGCTCAATATCTAATTTATGCGCAACCCTCTTAGCGTCCAGAATATCCTGACCTGAGCAGCAAACTTTAGATTGAGCTATTTCTTTGCTATCATCATATAATTTTAAAGTTACACCAATGACTTTATAGCCTTGTTGTTTCATCAAAGCTGCTACTGTAGATGAGTCCACACCACCAGACATTGCAACCACTACTGTAGTTTCTTTTGGGTCTTTATCTATGCCTAAAGAGTTTAATTGTCTTTTCATATTTATGGTATTTATACTTATTTCTATTATAAATTAAATTAAATGATTTTAGATTTTGAACCAGGCGACAGAGTAGTTAACCCCCTAAAAAAGGACTGGGGTATAGGCCAAGTGCAGTCGATTGTTAAAGAAAAAGTTACTGTAAATTTTGAAAATAAAGGAAAAATTGTAATAAATGCAAAAAATATTAATCTTGAAAAGATAGATGATGAATAAAAAAGATTATAAAGAAATATGCTACAGTTTGATAGATACTTTTCTTTTTGCAGGAAAAAAAAGTGTGGAAATGAGAAATGAAGGTCTCATAACAGAATATAAAGAGGACAATACACCCGTAACAAATGGTGATATTGAAGTTAATAAAATTTTAAGTGACAAGTTAATAAAGACAACACCAAATATTCCCTTGGTGTCAGAGGAAAGCACAAAAAATAAAACAAATAATAATTTAACAACATTCTGGTTAATAGACCCCATAGATGGAACTTATGATTATGTTAACAACAAAGATGAATTTACAATTAATGCAGCTTTAATAGTAAATAAATTACCAACAATTGGTTTAATTTATGCCCCAGCAAAAAATAGGATGTTTTATACTTATGCATCAGGTGAAAGTTTTGAAATAATAAATAATAACGAAGTAAAATTGGACTGTAAAAAAAAAACTAAAGTAAATCAAATTAAGGCTGTGCATTATTCAGATAAATTAAAGCCAGAAATAATGAAACTTCATCAAAAATATGGAGTAACCGAACATCATAAAATGAAAAGTTCTTTAAAATTTTGTGTAATCGCGACTAGTGAGTATGATATTTATATTTCTGAACCTAGAGCCTCGGAATGGGATATAGCTGCGGGGCATGCTATATTGCAGAACGCTGGTGGCATAGTAACTGACTTTGAGAACAATCAAATTACTTATGGAAAAAAAGATTTTATAAATCCAAGTTTAATTTTGAGAAGAGGTGCTAATTTATAATATGGATGAAACTGTCAGAATAATATTAATTATAATAGTGTCTGTTAGCATATTTGGTTTACTATTATTTGTTTTTGTTAAAAACTATATGAAAAGAAAAATTGAATATTATTTAGAAGTAAAAAATAAAAAAAATATTAAAGAAGATTAATAATTTTTAAATATTCATCTTTATCTATATCCATTACTCTTTTTGATGTATCAAAATCAAAACCAGATCTAGCTAAAATACCTATATCTTTCTTATAAAACAGTGGTCTATTATTTTCATCTCGAGCTGGACCAATCCGTTTTTTTTTGCATATTTTTATTGCGGAAAAAAAATCTTGATCCTCGTTATTTTCTTTAATTGTAGTGATGCTTTGATTAACATATTTTTCATTTATACCTTTTGTAAGAAGATAGTTTCTAATTTTATTTATTGAACTACCTCTTTTTATCAAGTTTTTAGCTTTTGAGTCAGAGTAGAATTTATCATTTAAAAACTTATTTTTTTCTAAATCCTCTAAAACCACCTCAATTAAGTCTTTAATATTATTTTTATTTATTCCTGTAGAATTTAATTTTAAATATTTCTTAAGAAGATAGGTCTTTAACTGCTGTTTAGATGGAGAATACTTCTCAATATAAGTGTACGAAAAGTTACGCATTTCATCTACAGTTGCCTCTAAAGTTTTTTTCTTATTTTTATTAGGAATCATAGAAAGATGTATTATATTATAAATTTATATGATCGAACAAATATCATCTTTTTTTAATATCGAAATGATTTATTTATGGTTAAACTTTGGTGTATTACCTTTTTGGATAACATTAATTTTTTTTCCACAATCTAGAACTTGCAGCTACCTTGTGACGTCTGTGTTTCCATTTTTCTTATTATCCTTGATTTATTCATATCTATTATATTTGTTCTTTATGAATGGGTATGATTTTAGTAGTAATTTCTCATTGTATCTAAGTCTAGAAAATCTTAGTACGCTTTTTACTGAAAATGGTTTCTTGTTGTTGCTTTGGATACACTTTTTAGCAGTAAATCTTTTTTGCGGATGTTGGATTGTTAAAGATAGTCTGAAATTTAATATATCTAAATATATAAATTTTTTTCCTTTAGTTATAACTTACTTTATAGGTCCAATTGGAATATTTATTTATTGGTTAATCAGAATGATATTTGCGAAAAAAATCAGCTTATTCGATTAGATTATTTTTTTACTTTAAAACCTTCTTGCTCCATTGCAGTAAAACCACCGTCAATATGCGAAACGTTTTGAAAGCCCATATCTTTTAGAGTTTTGGCTGCTAATGCCGATCTACCGCCTGCTGCACAAAATAAAACAATATCTTTGTTTGTATCAATTACATTGTTTTGAACTAGTGGGCTATTTGGGTTTAATGAGAACTCTAGTAATCCTCTTGGAATATGTGTTGCATTTTCGATATATCCACTGTTTTCTAATTCACCTTTTTCTCTTAAATCAATTAAATTACATTTATTTCCGTCTGATAATTTAAGAGCTTCTCCAGCAGAGATTGTTTTAATTTCCTTTGTAGCTTCTGAAATTAGAATTTGTGGTGTTTTAACATTCATATTACTATAATTATTATATTAAATTCTATGATAAAAAATAGTCTAAAAAAAGTATTTATTAAAATATCGAGATTACTTGGATTTGAAATCATTGATCAAAATAATTTTGTATCACCAACATTAAATAAAGAACTAAATGAAAATTTAAGTGAATTTAATAAAAAGTCTATTGTTCTTCCTTTAGGAGAAGTTGAAGTTAAAAGAAAAATTGAGTCTTTACTAATTATATTTAGAACAAATAGTAACATTGGTATATGGGATCAAAATAAAAAAAGAATTTTTGAGAAAGATAAAATAATATATGTTGAAAAATCTCTAAACTCTTTAATTAAAAGTATAAAGTTTGCAGAGCAAAACTTAAGTTCATTAGATATAAAACTAATTATTCTAGATGATAATTCAAACGATCAAAACTTAGAAAAAATTAAAAAAATTTGTGATATAGCTGGAATAAATTATGAAATAAAGAATCACGATGTTCAAATTAATAGAAATAATATAAAGGAACAAAAAACTAAAGAAACTTATTCTAATTTATCAACTTTGCTTACATCTTTTAACTTAGGTAAAAAAAATGGGAAAGATCTAATTTTTTTTGTTGAGGACGACTATATTCATTTTAATAATTTAATAGTAGAATGTATTAAAACTTTCGAGAGAGTTTCGTCTCAAATAGGTAAAGATATATTTTTATGCCCATCAGATTATCCTTATCTTTATATGAATAATGAAAAAACTAACGTTTTGATCGGTAACGATAGACACTGGAGAACTGTGAACAAAACATTATGTACCTTTTTCACAACTAAAGAATTATTAGATAAATATTGGAATAATTTTGAAAAAAACTGTTCAGATAGACATGATCCATTTGAAAAGTACTTAAATCAAATGTATGAGAAAGAAATTTGTATATCTCCATTAAAAAGCCTTTCTATTCACATGGCAAATATTAATTCAAGTTATGGTTTATCTCCGTTTGTTAATTATAAAAAAATTTGGGATGAAAATTAAAAAAAAGGCCCCTTATTACAGGGGCCTTTGAGGGAGAGAAAAATAGTTATTAGTCTCTTATTGCGTAAGCTATTACTCCAGTTTCAGATACGTCTGTACCTTTCAACTCAGCTTCTTTACTCAATCTAATTCCCATAGTTGCTTTCATTATAGACCAAACTATAAACGCAACCACAAAAACAAATGCGTTGATTGAAACAACTCCAAGAAGTTGAGCACCAAAATTTGTTCCAGAGTTTGTTATTGGAACAGCTAATGTTCCCCAAACACCTGCAAACAAGTGAGCAGGAATAGCGCCTACAACATCATCAATTTTCGCTGCAAATAGAAGTTTAGTTCCATAAACTACAATAACACCACCTACACCACCGATTAATATAGCGGCAATTGGAGAAGGCATTAAAGGTTCAGCGGTAATTGCAACTAAACCTCCTATTGCGCCATTCAACATTTGAATAACGTCGGTTTTGCCCGAAAGTCTTGTAACCGCAGCAGCAGCTAAAACACCACCACACGCAGCTAAATTTGTATTGATGAAAATTTTTGATACTGCAACAGCATCATCAAATGATCCCATTGCTAATTGTGATCCACCATTAAAACCAAACCAACCTAGCCATAAGATAAATACACCAACTGTTACAAGCGGTATAGATGAAGCTGCAAATGGTTTAATAGGACCTGCACCAGATTTTGTAAATCTTCCAAGTCTTGGTCCAAGTAGAATTGCCCCAGCTAATGCTGCAGCTCCGCCTGTTGAGTGAACAAGTGTTGATCCAGCAAAATCTGAGAAACCAGCTTTTGCTAACCATCCACCACCCCACTGCCATCCCATGACAATTGGATAAATAATTCCTGATAATATCGCTGCGAATAAAAAGAACGGCCACAATTTAATTCTTTCAGCTAATGTTCCTGAAACAATTGAAACCGTTGTTGCACAAAATACCATTTGGAAATACCAGTCTGAACCATCAGCATAACCTGTGTCTAATTTACTTCCATCTGACCATGGCACAAATTTTCCGATATAACCACCCTCTGGAATTCCATAAGCGAGATTGTACCCAACTAACCAGAACATAACTCCGGCTATAGAAAATAGTCCAATATTTTTTGCACATATTACTGCAACACTTCTTGATGTAACCATTCCAGATTCTAACATTGCGAATCCACACGCCATAAACATGACTAGAAAACCGCACATTAAGAAAAGGAATGTATTAAATATAAAACCAACTTCAGCAGAAACTGTTGATTCTGCCATACCCGCACTTGTCGTACCCATTAAAAGGATAAAACTCACAGCAGGTGTGATAAATTTTTTTAAAATTTTCCTCATTTAACCTCCTAAGTTAAAGAGGTGCTTATAGTTTTAATGAAAATTAAAAAAAAATGTTTTTAGCGAAAAATAGCTATGCAGTATTTGCATATAGTACAACCCTAATCATAGATTTGATTAGGGTTGTAAAATGTGGTTATCTATTGAAGATTTCCTTAAGTGCTTTTGCAGGTAAAAACTTTACCTTTTGAGAAGCAGCTATTTGAATTTGCTCCCCAGTTCTAGGATTTCTACCAATTCGTGCTTTTCTTTTTGCTACTTTATAAGTACCAAAACCAGCGATTTTCACTGAATCGTCATTTTTTAATGCATCCAGTATAGTATTGGTAATAGTGTCAAAAGTACGCTCAGCATCAGCTTTACTTTGGTTTAAAGAACCAGCCAATTTAGCCACTAATTGTTTTTTGTTCATTTTAGCTCCAGTTTAAACGTTAATTCATACTTAACAAAATCCTTGATAATTCAAGCTTTTTTTTAGTGTTTTATAAGATTATTTACACAATATATGGTAGCTAAAAAGTGTTGAATTTATTGGTTTTTTTAAGTTTCAAAAAAACCTTAATTTTCAAGGGTTAACTAAATAGACCCTTTAAATCGTTAATTGTTGTGAAAAGTATTAAAGTACCGAGGATTGCTATTCCGATTCGAAAAGAGATTTCAATAGTTTTTCTATTATACTCCTTTCCCCTAATTGCTTCAATTGTATTAAGAGTTATATGTCCTCCATCCAATAAGGGAATTGGAAATAAATTAACCAAACCAAGACTTATAGAAATGTAAGCCATAGTCATTATGAAAGGTAAAAAACCAAATTCAGCAACTTTGCCAGAGATTTGTGCAATTTTAATTGGTCCGCCTAATTGATTAATATCTCCATATCCCTTGCCCCAAATTTTTTGAATTAACCCCCACATATATTGTAAAGATTTTACACTGATAAAATAAATTTCTTTTATAGCAAAATATGTTGCCTTAGCCGGTCCAAGTTTAACATGATCAATATTGTCATTGTAAGGTGTTAATTGAATTCCAACTATTCTTTTTTTGATTGGATTTCCAAATTCATCCTTAGTGTCTATTTCATTTGGTTTTACTTTTGTTTTAAATTCAATATCGTTTCTTAGAACTGTAAATTTAATAAATTCAGTATTTGAAAGCATAATGAATTTAGAAACATCTAATATACTGTTTACTTTTTCATCATTTATTTCGACTATTATATCATTTTTTTTTAGTCCGTAGATTTCAGCTGGGCTATCCTTTTGAACTTCAGCAATTGAGGGCGTTGTAAAATCTTTTCCCACAAACATAAATATACAAACAAATATTATAAAAGCCAAAATAAAATTTGCTAATGGACCACCGAATAAAATTAAATTTCTTTGATATAAGGGTTTAAATGCGAATAATTTTTTTTGATCCTCCACGCTATATTTTTTTCTTAATTCCTCGCGATTGTAATCACTAAAGATATTATGATCACCAAAGAATTTTACATACCCACCTAGAGGTATTAAAGAGAACTTCCATCTTGTTCCAGATTTATCAGTCCATCCAAATAATTCTTTTCCAAAACCTATTGAAAAAGCTGTAACTCCAACACCATATCTTTTTGCAAAGTAGTAGTGTCCATATTCATGAATAAAGACTATGATTGATAATAAAACTAAAAATGGGATTATATAACTAAACATAAACTTATAATAAACATTTTACTTTGTTTTCCAAGTTATTACAGGGGCAAATGTTGCGGTTAAAAATGACAGAAATAATAAAGAATTCGATATAAATTCAGGAAAGTAACTAGATGGGATTAAAAATCCAACTAGTATTGATTTTGAAAAATCTTGACTAGGAAATAGTAATAATCCAATTGTTAAGCCAAATATTATAGATAAATAAGCACTTTTTTCAGAAAAATTTCTGTTATAGAAACCATAAAAAACCGTCATTACACCCGCACAGCATAATAAGTCAGCAATTAAAAATAAGTACAATATACTTATACCTTGAGATGCAACTAAAAATGCAAATAAACATATAATTATAATTATTTGTTTTGAAATTAATAAACTGTTATTAAATTTTATAATTTTTACACCGTCAACAATTATTAAACTTGAAATTGCATTTATAATTGTATCAATACTACTCACAGTTAAGGATATAGATAAAAATATTACAATTATAGAAATAGTAAAAAATTGATCTTTTAATAACAATTCAAAAAATGCCAAATCAGGAACAACATTGCTATTTGTTGATATTGCAACTAACCCTGAGTAACCCATCAAGAAAACAATAGGAATAATAATTAAAGATGAAAATATTAAACTGTTTTTTAAAACCTTGTCATTTTGTGCAGCATAAACCCTCTGCCAATTACCTTGATGAAAAAGATTTGTAGCTGCTACAGCTATAAAAAAAGTTATACCAGCTGTGAAATTTGGAATGTAGTTTATACTTAATAACGATGGGTTATTCTTATTTATATAATTAAAGCTAAATTGATCTTGATTAAATGAAATTAAATATGAAAAGGCTAAAATAATTAAAATCAGTAAAATAATAAATTGTATATTATCTGTAAATATTGAAGCTCTTAGTCCTCCATAAAGTGTATATATTAAGGAGCTTGATATAATAATTAATGCAGTAATCCAAAGTTTGGTACCAGAAATATAATTTAATAACATTGCAACTGCTGTAACCTCTGCGATTAAAAAAATTGTCATGTAAAATACAGATAATAACAAAATTAATTTATAAAGATTTTTTCCATACTTAAGTCTAATAACCTCAATTAGTGTTCTGCAATTTGGATAAAATTTTCTAAACTTTTTGGATAAAAAAATTAACGCAAAAAGCGGAAACGCAGTTCCAAGTGAGTATCCAATAACTGCCCCTACTCCACCCCATGTAGCTGCGGAAGCTGGGCCAAACAATATCCAGGTACCAAGTGCTGAAGAAACTAAACTTGCAGTTAAAGAAAAAATTCCAACTGATCTATTAGCCAACAAATAATTATTAATTCCTTGATGCTTCTTAGAATAATAAATTCCAAAAATTATAAATAAAAATGATAAACCTAAAACTAATGATATTGTAATTGATTGACTTAAATAAATTTGTTTCTCCATATTCCCTTTCTGAATTACCGGACAGGTTCCATGGGTTTAATCTCAGTCTTTCGACACCCCATAAATTATTATAACCAAAATATAAAAAATTATAAGTAATTTTATATTAAAAATTTCAATATTTAAAAACAAACTAAATGTTTTATATGTATAGGATTTTTAATTCCAAACTTGTCATTTATTTGGTGCTGATGGACGTGGTGAGAATGGACAAAAACCGAGATATTTTTATTACTTTTTGTCTTTAAAGTATAAATAAAGTTTGTACCTTTAAACTTTTTATCTACCACATCTAATTGTAAATTACTTTTATCATCGTGCTCTAAGTCTTCAGGTTGTAAAAGAAGCTTTACTTTTGTACCTACTTTATGTTCGTTAACAAAATTTCCCTTTATTAAGCCAAGATCATCGTTTTGGAGAGTATATTGACCGGTCACTTTTGCGGGGACTAACACTCCTCTATTTAAAAAATTAACAACATTTATAGAGCTTGGATAATGATAAACATTATAAGGTTCATCGAATTGTTTAAGTTTTTTTTCTAATATAATTCCACATTTATCGCCTAAATAAAAGGCCTCGTAAGAGTCATGCGTAACTATAATAGTTGTAATTTTATGGTCTTTTAAAATTTGCTTTAATTTAACCTGAATTTCTTCTTTGAAATTTTCATCTATATTAGACAAAGGCTCATCCAACAAAAGTAAATCAGGGTTAGATATGAGTGCCCTCGTAAGTGAGACTCTTTGAGCTTCTCCAGCACTTATCTGATGTGGATATTTATTTAATATTTTTTCAATATTTAAAATTTTAATAATTTTTCTGGGATCAATTTTCCTTACTCCATTTCCTTTATTTCTATCTGCGCCAAAATATATGTTCTTTTTTATTGTATAATGAGGAAACAAAGCGTTTTCTTGAAAAGAAAGAGCTATATTTCGATTTTCAGGCTCTACATAATCATTTTTAGAGGAGAGTACTTTAGATTTTAAAGAGATTGACCCATTGCTTATTTTCTCTAATCCAGCAATAGATCTCAATATTGTGGTTTTTCCAATGCCAGAAGGGCCTAATAAACAAATTATTTCTCCTTTTTTTTCAATATGTAAAGAAAGATTTTTAACTTTTGTTTTACCTCCTACTTGAAAATCTACATTTTTAATTTCAAAAAAATTTTTATTCATTTTCCTCTTTAAGAATATATCTTGAAATTAAAAAAATAAATAGAGAAGCGATTAATACCAAAAACAAAGAAGGAACAGCTGCTGCTTCAAGTAGATCCTGGGACGCGTATATATATGCTGTTGTAGCAAATGTTTCAAAATTAAATGGTCTTAAAATTAAAGTGATAGGTAATTCTCTTATTATTTCTAAAGAAATTAAAATAATCACAAAAAAAATTGAACTTTTTAAATATGGAATATGTATATTTAAAAAAGTTTTTAATTTTGAGTAACCTGCTAGATATGCAGTTTCATCCAATGTTTTATTAATTTTTTCATAACTAGATTTAATACCATTGCAGGATAAAGAATAAAACCTAACAAAGTAAGCTAATACTAAACCTAAAATAGATCCAATAAAAATTTTTTTTATAGATTGGATTTCAAAGAAATTTATTATTGTATTATCGAACCAAGCAACAAATGTAATGTATGCAACTGCCAATATGATGCCAGGTAAAGCATATCCCGATATAGATATGGTTGTTAAAAAATTTAAGATTTTACTTTTGCTCACCCTGTTTCCATAGTTAGAAATAAATGAAAAAATAATTAAAATGATTGAAGATAAAGAAACGAGCAAAAGTGTATTTAATATTAGATCGTAAATGTTTAAATCAAAAAAATTTTTAGGATAAATAATAGTCCAATATAACATTTGAGAAATAGGAAATATAAAACTTAAAAAGAAAATAATAAAACATAACAAAAATGCAAAAAAAGAATTTAATCCATATAATTCAATTTTTTTTCTTGTTTTAAAACCACCCTGTAATGGAGAGTGGTACTTTGCACTACGTCTTGAGAATTTTTCAATACTAAATAATCCAAATATAAAAATTAACAAATAAAATGATAACTGATTTGAAAATGCCAAATCATCAAATGATAACCAAGAATTATAAATTGCTGTGGTCAGAGTGTTTATACTAAAAAAGTCAACAGCACCAAAGTCTGACAAAGTTTCCATGGCCACTAATGACAGTCCGGCAACTATTGCAGGTCTTGCAGATGGAATTATAATTTTAAACAATGATTTTAATTTGGAAAAACCTAAATTTTTTCCAAGTTCTATCAGATTGTTCGATTGATAATAAAAAGAAGCTCTAGTTAAAATATAAACATATGCGTAAATCGAAAATGAAATTGATAAAATTGCACCTAATATTCCGTCAAATTTAGGTATATGTTTGTTATAATTACCGTCACCAAATAAAGATTTTAATATAGAGTAAGCTGTTCCATAATTTTCGAAAAAAGCAGTTAGAGAATAAGCATAGATATATGGTGGTACAGCAAAGCCTAATATCAATGCCCATTTAAAAAAATTTGAAAAAGGGAAACTATAAAATGATACTAGGTAGGCTGTTGTAACACCTATTATTAAAGTCATTATCAATACGCCTAAAAGCAAAATTAATGAGTTGGATATGTATTCAAATAAAAACGTATTTTTTAAAAGTTCAGAGTAATCACTGGTATTTTCAAAGTAACTTAAAAAAACTGTTACGACTGGAATAATTACAAAAAGTGAAATTAAAAAACTGCTGATGTACCAAATATTAAAGGTTTTCATTATTTATTTTTAAACCATGAAAACTTTGATGTGTCCACAACAAAGGAGACCCTGTCATGGACACCAAAAAGATGAATTATATATTAAAGACTTTAAAAATTTGCGGAACTTCTTTAGTCTCTAAATCAGATAATTCTCTCCCATTTATTCTATTATTGATTTTTTCACACTCAGAAGCACATGTAGGACATGCCTTTGAAGATTTATTTAAATCAACTTCTTGAATAAATTTTTTATTATTAGTTGTCATATTATTTCCAACCAGCTCCAGTCATTGCTGCAACAGCTGCTGCTTGATTTTTTCCATAATTAACAACTTTAGTTGTTAGATCTTGTTTAAAATCAAGACCCATATTCACAACTAATTCATGTGGTGAAACACCTGCAATCATTGGGTACTCAAAAGTGTTATTTACAATATGCTCTTGAGCTTCTTTGCTAAGTAAGAATTCCACTAATGCAATTGCTTCTGATTTATTTGGAGCACCTTTAACTAAACCTGCACAACTGATGTTCATGTGTGTTCCTCTCCCATCTTGATTAGGAAAAAACGGTTTAACTTTTTTGGCTGCTTCTTGTTGCTCTGCTCCTTTTTTGCCAGATAACATTAAAGCTAAATAGTATGTATTTGCTACTGCAATATCTGCCTCACCTGCAGCAACTGCCATAATTTGTGCTCTGTCATTACCTTTTGGAGTTCTTGCCATATTTGATACAACACCTTCTGCCCATGCTGTCGTTGCTTTTTTTCCATTATTTTTAATTAATGAAGCAACTAATGATTGGTTATAGATGTTATTTGATTTTCTGATTACTAATCTACCTTTCCATTTTGGATCAGCTAAACTTTCATAAGTTAAACCTGCTAATTCAGCTCCAGTTACTCTCTCAGGTGCAAAATAAACTATTCTAGCTCTTTTAGCTATTCCTACCCAACTTGATGTTCTAAAGTTTTTTGGAACTGCTGATTTAATAACATCAGAAGATAATCCAGCTTGTAACATTCCTTTGGCTTTGAAAGCTCCACATCTTCCTGCATCAGCGGTAATATAAAGATCTGCAGTTCCTCCACCTTCCTCGATTATCCTTTTTTCCAATGCTCCTGATTTCCCAGAAACAACATTTACTTTTATTCCAGTTTTTGCGGTAAACTTTTCATACAGTTGAACATCACTATCATAGTGCCTTGCACTATAAACATTGACAACACCGTGACCATCAGCAAGTGCTGGACCTAGCAATAATGAAAATATAATTGATATTAAACTTAATAATCTCATTTATTCTCTCCTTTTTTTATTAAATGAATCTTTAGTTGAGGCCCTTGTAATTGATTATTATTCTCAATGCAAATGATAATTATTATCATATTGTAGCAGCAAGAAGATCACTATTAAATGGTTTTTTTGACTAAAATTCCCACTCTTGAATTTTACTGAATAAGAAATTTCTAAAGGATGTGATCCTTGCAACATTTTTTAAAGATGCAGGGTACACAAAATGTGCTTCGGTAATAGGTCCCTCAACGTTTGGTAGCACCTTTACAATGTTAGGTTGTTTTACAGTAATGTAATCTGGGAGAGCTGCTAGCCCTACTCCGCTTTGTACCGCTAATAATAATCCATAAACGCTATTAACTCTCATGCATGTTTTTCTTTTTTTATTATCTTTCATTCCAAGTTTTAAAGCCCAATCAGGGTTATATACTGGAGAAGGTGCTCCTTTTCCAAAAGATATAAATTTATGCTTATTTAAATCATTTATAGTTTTTGGATATCCGTGTTTTTCAAGATATTTTGGAGATCCATAGATATGATAGTTAAGATCAATAAGTTTTTTTTGTATATAGTTTAGTTGTTTTGGTCTTCTCATAAAAATCCCAATATCAGCCTGTCTAGTACTTAAATCTAACTCTTTATTGTCAAAGACTAACTCAACCTCAATTTCTGGATTTAAATCCATAAATTCTTGTATTCTTGGTGTTAACCACGTCGTTCCAAAGCTCATGACTGTAGTCACTACTATTTTACCACTTGGTTTATCTTTTTTATCGCTTAATGTCGTTTCAACTTCTTTGAGTTTACTAATCACCTCGTGTGCAGTTTTGTAGACATATTCACCATTTTCTGTAAGGGTTAATCCTCTTGCATGTCTTTCAAAAAGCTTTACTTTTAAATCTTCCTCTAAAGATTGAATTTGACGGCTAATCGCAGATTGGCTAAGATTTAAGATTACCGTTGCGCTAGTAAAGCTTCCGGCCTCAGCGACTGCATGAAAAATTTTTAATTTATCCCAATCCATTATTTGTTTACATTTACTAATATTTTGCTTGATAGCTTACCTTCTAGCATGCTTGGAAATGTATCAAGAAGTTCATTAAGACCAATCTCTTTTATAGACTTTTCTAAAATTTCAAAATTAATTAAACTTGGAAATTCACCCCATACAAATTCTTTTCTTTTTTTGCTGATATTCACAGAATCTACACCCCAAAGTTTAACTGCTCTTAATATAAAGGGTAAAACATTTGTATTAAGTTTATTGCTACTAGCATTTCCACATAGGGCAACAATACCTTTTGGTTTTGTTTGAGATATAGCATTTGATAAAATATTTCCCCCAACTGTATCAACTACTCCATCCCATGTTCCTTTGTCTAACAATTTGGGTTCGCCTTCAAATTCTTTACGATTTATAACGTTTTTTGCGCCTAATTCTTTTAAATAATTTTCTTTCTCGGGTTTCCCAGTTAATGCTGTTACATTGATGCCCATTTTTGATAAAACCATTACTGCTACCATACCAACTCCACCTGTTGACCCGGTTACAAGCACGTCATTAACTTTACTTTGTAAAAGAAGTTCTTCTCTAGCTTTTACTGAAAAGGCGCACAACAAAGCTGTCAACCCTGCTGTACCAAGCACCATTGCCTGCTTGGTACTTAAACCGTTGGGACATTTTATTAAAAAATCCTTTTTTACTCTTGCAAACTGTGAATAACCTCCATGAAATAGCTCTCCCACTCTACATCCGGTTAAGATAACTTTATCTCCTTCTTTAAATTCCTCATTTTTTGACTCAACAACGATTCCAGAAAAATCAATACCAGGTATTCTAGGATACTCTTTAACAAGCTTGCCCCCATTTTTTAAAATCATTGCATCTTTAAAATTTAGATCTGAATATTCAACTTTTACAAGGACATCTTCATTGCCTAAAAAACTTTTATCAAGTTCATCTACTTTTCTTGAAAAATTATCATTTTGATTATCTATAACTATAGCTTTGAATTTTTCAGACATTTATAATGAATATTTAATATTATTTACTGATAAATCGCAAATATCTATTTTGATAGCTTAAATCTTCTTTGAATTGTCCTAAGTAATAGTTTGTAACAGTAGTCGCTTGCTCTTTTTTTATTCCACGCATTGTCATGCACTGATGAGTTGAGTCTATAGTTACTGCTACTCCTTTCGCGTCTAATGTATCCATTAAAGTTGTAGCTATTTGCATTGTAAGTCTCTCTTGTGTCTGAAGTCTTTTAGAAAAAACCTCCACAACTCTTGCAAGTTTACTTAAACCAACAACTCTTTGATTTGGAATATACGCCACATGTGCAATTCCAATTATAGGTGCCATGTGGTGCTCACAATGACTTTGTACAGATATGTTTTTTTGAACAACCATGTCATCGTAACCTTCAACATCGCCAAAAGTTTTATCTAAAATTTTGTGAGGATCTTCATTGTATCCTTTGAAATATTCTTTAAAAGCCTTGGATACTCTTTTTGGAGTTTCTATTAAACCTTCTCTTGATGGATCTTCACCAATCCATCTAAGTATTGTCTTAAAAGCTTCTTCTGCTTCATGATCGGAAATTTTAGAATTTTCTTTAAAACTTACAATTTTGTTTTTTTCAGATTTCATCAAAAACGTTATATATATAAATCTTTATTTTTAAAATATTTAATATATTCCGAAATATGCTAATAAAATAATGTATGTTTAAAAAAAGAGAAAATGTAGCTGAAATAGAGGAAGGTAACCTACTTTCACCAAAATTTGACAATGATGGTTTGATACCAGTTGTGACAACTTGCGCAAATACTAAAGAGGTATTAATGCATGGCTACATGAATATGGAAGCACTAAAGTTAACTATTGAGACTAAAGAGGCTCACTATTGGAGCAGATCAAGAAAGGAAATTTGGCACAAAGGTAAAACAAGTGGTTTTGTTCAAATAGTAAAGGAACTTAGAGTAGATGACGATCAAGATACGGTTTGGATGAGTGTAGATATTGGCAAAGGATCTAGCTGTCACGTAGGGTATAGATCCTGCTTTTACAGATCAATTCCACTTGGCAAAATAGAAAACGGACGCAATGTCGAGATGAACTTCGAGGAAAAAGAGAAGAAATTTGATCCTGAAGAAGTATATAAGGGACAACCAAATCCTACTAAAATTTAAAATAATTCATGAAAAAAAAAAATTTTAAAATTATAAAAAGATTTGGTCCATCTGTTTTAAAAGTTAGAATTCCTATATCAATTGTAAATAAACTTAATAAATACATAGATGATGTAGTTAAAAGTAAAACAAAATCTAATAAACTTGACTACGGAGAAAATCTCGTTGGAGATGTAAGTCAAGAATTTAGGCTTGAAAAAAAAATAATGAAAGTAACTGGTTGGGAAAATTTTATTAAATCGTCGGTCAAACGGTGGCTTGAAATTGAAACAAATAAAAAAGTTAAAAAAATTAATGTTATGAATTCATGGGTGGTAAGACAATTTAAGAATGAATATAATCCAACCCACTGGCATGGGGGACATATTGCAGGTGCTGGATTCTTAAAAGTTCCAAAGGATTTAGGTTTACACGTTCAAAAAAAAAGAAATAAAGAATATAGGGGTGGAAACTTACAATTAATTCATGGTTCAAGAATGTTTTTAAATCATTCAACTCTTAATATTAAACCAGTTGTAGGTGATTTTTATTTTTTTCCAAATTATTTAATGCATAGTGTTTTTCCTTTTAAAAAATCTTTAGAGGAGAGAAGATCTATTTCTTTTAACGCAAAAATAGATCAAAGTATTTATAACGTTTATGAGTAAACAAAAAAATGTACTTGGTGAAGATTTGGAACTATGTTCTAATACGCCTCTTACTGGTTGGTTTAGGGACGGATGTTGCAACACAGATGAAAATGATAAGGGATTACATACAGTTTGTGTGCAGGTAAATGATGAGTTTCTTGAGTGGTGTAAAAATGCTGGCAACGATTTAATTACTCCACACCCAAATCATGGATTTCCAGGTTTAAAAAATGGTGATAAATGGTGTGTCTGTGCAAGTTGGTTTGCTAGAGCTGTTGAGGCAGGAAAAGGTTGTCCAATATTCCTAAAAAGAACTCACGTAAATACTTTGAAAATTATTCCAATAGAGACTTTAAAAAGATTTGCGAAAGATCTTTCTTAATTACATATTGCCATATCTAGGACCGCCCCCACCCTCTGGAGTGACCCAATTGATGTTTTGAGAAGGCTCTTTAATATCACAAGTTTTACAGTGTATGCAATTTTGTGAGTTGATTACAAATTTTAACACGTCATTTTCTTTTTGAACCTCGTAAACACCCGCTGGACAGTATCTTTGAGCTGGCTCATCATATTTAGCTACATTAAAACTTATTGGTAATTCTGGGTTTTTTAAGTGTAAATGAACAGGTTGATTATCTGTGTGATTGGTGCCTGTCAAGTAAACAGAACTTGTCTTATCAAAAGTTAAAACATTATCAGGCTTAGGGTAATCAATTTTAGGCATTTTATCTGCTGGCATTAAAGCCTCATGATCAGCATGTTTATGACTCAAAGTGAAAGGAAGTTTACCTCTAAATAATATTTGGTCTATACCCGTAAAAATAATTCCTAAAATCAGTCCCCAACTAAAACTTGGTTTAACATTTCTTGCAGCAAATAATTCTTCGTATACCCAGGATTTTTTAAATTTTTCCTCATAAATAGATAAAGGTTTTTTATTTTTTAAATGCTCTATAATAGTCTCTGCTGCTATCATTCCACTTTTCATTGCTGTATGGGAGCCTTTAATCTTAGGCATATTTAGTGTTCCAGCATCGCATCCAATTAATAATGCTCCTGGCATAAACATTTGTGGAAGACTTTGCAGACCTCCTTCTATTAAAGCCCTAGCTCCATATGAAATTCTTTTTCCGCCTTCTATATATTTTTTAATTGATGGGTGTGTTTTAAATCTCTGAAACTCATCGAAAGGAGATAAATGAGGATTTTTATAATCTAAACCAATAACATATCCTAAAAAAATTTGTTTATTTTCTGCATGATACATAAAGCTTCCACCATATGTTTTATTATCTAACGGCCATCCCGCAGTGTGCATTACAAGACCTTCTTCATGTTGGTTTTCATTAACTTCCCAAATCTCTTTAAGACCAATTCCATATTGTTGTGGATCTTTTCCTTTATTTAATTCAAATTGTTTTATTAATTGTTTTCCAAGATGGCCCCTGCAACCTTCTGCAAACACTGTAACTTTGGCATGAAGCTCAATACCAGACTCGAAACTATCTTTTTTATTGCCCTCTTTATCAATACCCATATCTTGGGTAGCAACACCTTTCACAGATCCATCATCATTATAAATAATTTCATTAGCAGGAAAACCTGGAAAAATTTCAACACCAAGAGCTTCTGCTTGCTCTGCCAACCATCTACACATATTAGCTAAACTAATTATGTAATTGTTATGGTTTTTTTGAACTTTAGGTAACAACCATGTTGGCCAACTAAATGATTTGGTTTTTCCTAAAAATAAAAATTTTTCTTTTGTAACTTTAGTTTTAACGGGCGTATTTAATTCTTTCCAATTTGGAAATAACTCATCTAATGCTTTTGTTTCAAATACATTTCCGGATAAAATATGTGCACCAATCTCAGATGCTTTTTCTAAAACACATACATTGGTTTCTGGATTAAGTTGTTTTAATTTAATTGCAGCTGAAAGACCTGATGGTCCACCTCCAACAATTACAACATCATATTCCATTACTTCTCTGGACATATGATTTTTTTACAGTATTTACTATTTTTGTATAGTGTTTAATTTGTTCAACTCTTCTAAGAATTGAGGTAGCGCCTCAAAAAGATCAGCTTCTAAACCGTAATCTGCAACGCTAAAAATAGGTGCTTCACCATCTTTATTAATTGCGACAATTACTTTACTCTCTTTCATTCCTGCTAGGTGTTGAATTGCACCTGAAATACCAACTGCGATATATAAATCAGGAACAACAACTTTGCCTGTCTGTCCAACTTGATGGTCGTTAGTAATATATCCTGCATCAACCGCTGCTCTAGATGCACCAATTGCTGCGTTTAATTTATCAGCAACAGCAGTAATTAGTTTAAAATTTTCACCACTTTGCAGACCTCTCCCTCCTGATATCACTATTCTAGCTGTGCCAAGTTCGGGTCTATCAGATTTAATTTCCTCTTTTTTTACAAATTTAGTTAATGAATATTCTTCGCCTGGATCACCTTTAACAATTTCTGCAGAGCCTCCGGTAGAAGGTGCGGGATCAAAAGATGTAGGTCTTACTGTTATACATTTTTTTGGGTCATTTGTTTTAACCGTAGCAAATGCATTACCTGCATAAATTGGTCTTAGAAAAGTATCAGCTGATAATACTTTTATTATGTCACTTACTTGAGAAGTGTCTAAATTTGCTGCAACTCTAGGCATTAAATTTTTTCCAAAGGTGTTAGCAGCACTGACTATATGTGAATAATTTTCTGCATTTTTTAAAATTACTGGCACATAATTTTCTGCAACGTAATTTTCGTAAATTGGGCTGTCTACATGAATGACTTTTTTTACACCTGATACCTCTGATATTGATTTAGCAACAGAGTCTGCATTATGACCAATTAACAATACATGTGTATCTTGATCAATTTGTGTTGCAGCATTTATTACATTAAGAGTAAATGGTTTTAACTCTTTGTTATTGTGCTCTGCGATTAATAATACTGACATTAGATTACTTTTGCCTCATTTTTTAATTTATTGACCAATTCTGCAACATTAGCAACTTTAATTCCTGCTTTTCTTTTTGGTGGTTCCTCAACCTTAATTTGCTCGATTCTTGGTTTGGTATCAACTCCTAAATCCGTAGCACTCATTTGATCTAATGGTTTTTTTTTAGCTTTCATTATGTTTGGTAATGAAGCGTACCTGGGTTCATTTAATCTTAAATCACAGGTTACAATAGCTGGAATATTTACCTCTATTGTTTCTAGACCCTCGTCTACTTCTCTTGTTACTTCTAAACTTTTATCTTTCACATCAATTTTTGATGCGAAAGTTGCTTGTGGCCAATTTAATAATGCAGCCAACATTTGCCCAGTTTGGTTACAATCGTCATCGATTGCTTGTTTTCCCATGAATACTAAGTCAGGGTTTTCTTTCTCTACAACTGCTTTTAAAATTTTTGATACAGCTAATGGTTCAATAATCCCATCAGCTTTAACATGAATTCCTCTATCAGCTCCAACCGCTAATGCTTTTCGAACTGTTTCCTGTGCTTTATCATCCCCTATTGTGATAGCAACTATTTCTGTAGCTTTACCAGCCTCTTTTATTTTTACTGCTTCTTCAATCGCATTATCGTCTGGTGGATTTGTAGACATTTTAACATTATCAGTTACGATACCACTATTGTCTTCTTTAACTCTTATTTGGACGTTGTAATCAATAACTCTTTTTACTGCTACTAATATTTTCATTATGCTCTTAACAATTTATTTTCAGGGTCATAAGGGCTTTCATCTAAAATAGTAGCCTCATGTTTTTTTCCTAAAATTTCTACTTTTAATTTTTGTCCAACGTTAGCTAAATCAGGCTTAACCATTCCTAATGCAATTGATTTTCCAAGTCTAAAACCATAATCACCACCTGTTGCTCTTCCAATAACACTTCCGTTTTCATATATTGGATTGTTTCCTAATACATCAGCATCTTCTATATTATGCACCTCTAAAGTTACTAGCTTGTTATCAAAACCTTTTTCTCTCCATTTATTTAATGCCTCAAGTCCTATGAAACTTCCTTTATTAGGATGAACAAACCTATCTAAACCACTTTCATACGGTGAGTATTCAATGGAAAGTTCAGTACCAACCAATTTATATGACTTTTCAACTCTTAAACTATTCATTGCCCTTATACCAAAGGGCTTAATACCTAAATCTTGTCCCGCCTCCATTAATTTATCGAATATATGGTTTTGATACTCAATTGGATGATGAAGTTCCCATCCTAGCTCACCAACAAAGTTTACCCTCATAGCATTAACTGGTGCATAACCTACGTCAACATTTTTTGCACTTAACCATTTAAAATTTTCATTTGAAAAATCATCCTTAGAAACCCTTGTCATTAATTCTCTAGCTTTAGGACCTGAAACTACCAACACACCTGTACTATTAGTTAGATTTTCAAATTGAACAGACCCATCTTTTGGCATCCATTTTAATATCCAATCATGATCTAATCTTTGAAAAGCACCAGCTGAAACTAGATAAAAACTATTTTCTGACTCTCTCATTATTGTAAATTCTGAATGAACACCACCTTTAGTATTTAGTGCATGACATAAATTAATTCTTCCAACTTTCTTTGGTAGTTTATTTGCTACAAGATTATCTAAGAATTCCTCAGCCTTTGGACCTTTAATTCTGCACTTTGCAAAAGCAGTCATATCCAACAAACCAACATTCTCTCTTACATTTTTGCATTCCTTTTCAATTGCGTTAAACCATTTTGATCTTCTAAAGGACCAATCATCTTTTTGTTCCATTCCATCAGTTGCGAAAAAATTTGGTCTTTCCCATCCAAATTTTTGTCCAAAAACCGCTCCTAGTTTTTTCATACGATCGTAACATGGGGCCGTTCTTAACGGTCTAGCTGCTGGTCTTTCTTCGTCAGGAAAATGAGTAATGAAAACGTGACTGTAAGCTTCTTCATTTTTAGCTTTTAGATAAGATTTTGAACAATAATCACCATATCTTCTTGGTTCAACACCTAACATGTCGATTGTTGGTTCTCCATCGACTATCCATTCAGCAAGCTGCCAACCTGCGCCACCTGCTGCAGTTATTCCAAAACTGTGACCTTCATTGATCCAAAAATTTTTCAAGCCCCAAGCAGGACCAACAATCGGATTACCATCTGGTGTATAACAAATAGCCCCGTTGTAAACTTTTTTTACTCCAACTTCACCAAAAGCTGGAACACGATGAATTGCGCCTTCTATATGCGGAGCAAGTCTCTCTAAATCCTCTTGGAAAAGTTCATATTCAGAGTCTTTTGATGGACCATCAACATAACATGCTGGAGCACCGTCTTCGTATGGTCCTAAAATTAATCCACCTGCTTCCTCTCTCATATACCATCTACTATCGCTATCTCTTAAAACTCCCATTTCTGGCAAACCATCTTTTTTTCTTTTTTGAATTTCTGGATGTGGTTCTGTTACAATATACTGATGTTCGACAGGGATAACTGGAATATCTAATCCAACCATTTTTCCAGTTTGTCTTGCAAAATTACCTGAACATGAAATTATGTGTTCACACTCAATTGACCCTTTGTCAGTTTCAACTACCCAACCAGTCTTAGTTTGTTTAATTCCAACTACCGAAGTATTTCTATAAATTTCTGCACCTCTATTTCTAGCTCCTGTTGCTAATGCTTGCGTTAAATCTGCAGGCTGTATATACCCATCTTCAGGATGCTGAATAGCACCTACTAAATCATCTGTATGACACAAAGGCCAAATTTCTTTTACCTGTTCAGGTTTTAAAAAATTTACTTTTACTCCAATAGTTTGGGCAACTCCTGCATATTGATAATACTCGTCCATTCTATCTTTATTGCTTGCTAATCTAATATTTGAAACAACACTAAAACCAACATTTTTTCCTGTCTCTTCTTCTAGTGTTTTGTATAAATTCACTGCATATTTATGTAATTGTCCAACAGAGTAACTCATATTAAACAAAGGGAGTAAACCAGCAGCATGCCAAGTAGATCCCGAAGTTAATTCTTTTCTTTCTACCAAAACAACATCTGACCAGCCTTTTTTTGCTAGGTGATACAGTGCACTTACACCTACAACACCTCCACCAACTACCACAACTTTTGCTTTATTTTTCATTTAATGATTTCTACTAAATTTTAATATTTTACGAAACAAAAATCTATTGTTCGTCGTCAGAATCTCTCCAACCTCTAATGTATAACAAATAAGCTGCAACGCTTACACTGATAGCTCCAGCTACCATGCCGCAGTTAAGTCCAATAACCTTTCCAAAGAAATACCATCCAATTTGGGTTGCTCCAATTGGTGGTATACATAGAATAGCCATCAAGACAGGAAGTTTTTTATAAAAAGGCCACTTATCCATTATATTGATGAACCCATGTTTAAAGGTTGAGAAACTGAAGTGGTTAACCAGCAATCTTTTAAAGGTCCAGACGATTTATATTTTTCAACTTTCCACTGAAATTTATAATATTTTTTTTCTTCATCCATTATAGTTACCTCATACATTGCGACTTCTTTTGTTAAATAAATTTGATCTACTTTATGCTCTTTGTGATTTAAAAGCATTGAGTATGATGCACCCTTAAGCATCGACTTGAATTTATCTAATGGCCCAGTGTATCTTTGATTGTTTGGGTGGGCAAATTCCCATGTTTGTTCTATTCCACTGTCTTTATTAGGTTCATCGTTGTTCATCAACCCTCTTAATTGAATTTTTACAACTTGAATTGGTTCTATCCCATTATTTGGTTTTATTATCTCGCCAAAAGCTGGCAAGCTATAAAACATTATAATAAGAATTAAAGTTAATCTTTTTAAATGCATTTTATTTTTTTAAATATATTATTAAATTATAATTTTTAACGAATGAGACAAAAATGAAAATAGGATTTATTGGCTTAGGTAATGTTGGTGGAAAACTAGCAAATAACTTAATTAAGAGTAGATATAAAGTAATTGTAAGAGATTTAGATGCCAAATTGTCAAAAAAATTTAAGAAGAAAGGAGCAGTTATTGCCAGCTCTCCAAAAGAACTAGCAGAAAATAGTGACATAGTTATTACCTGTCTTCCATCACCTAAAGCATGTTCTAAAGTTATGACTGCTAAAAATGGAGTTCTTGAAGGTTTGTCAAAAAATAAAATTTGGCTTGAAATGAGTACAACTGATCAATCAGAGGTAAAAAGAATAGGAATTATGGTCAAGAAAAAAGGTTCTCATGCACTTGATGTACCAGTCAGTGGTGGTTGCCATAGAGCAGCAACTGGAAATATTTCAATTTTTGCGGGTGGTGACAAAAAAATTTTTAAAAAAGTTTTGCCTGTTTTAAAATGCATGGGCAGAAAAATTTTATATACTGGAGAATTAGGTACAGCATCAATTTTAAAAGTTATAACAAATTATCTAGCATCTGTTCATCTAGCTGCACTTGGTGAAGCATGGACTGTAGCGAAAAAATCTAAATTAAACTTAAATAAAGTTTATAAAGGAATAGCCGCCTCATCCGGAAATTCCTTTGTTCATGAAACAGAAAGTCAGGTAATATTAAATGGGTCTTATAATATTAATTTTACAATGGATTTGGTTAAAAAAGATATGAAATTATTTAATGATTTATCTAAAAAACTAAAAACACCATTAGAAATATCACCATTTGTTCTAAACATTTTTAATAAAGCTCAAAAACAATATGGATCCAGAGCTTGGTCGTCAATGGTCGTTAAAAGATTAGAGGATAAGTATAAATTAAAATTTCGAGCACCAGGTTTTCCAAAAGAGTTAAAAGATTTTGAAATTCAAAAAAAAGGTTATGAAATTTAACAATTATGCTACAATAATTTATGTTAGATAAAAAAAAGTTTTATATAAATGGTGAATGGGTAGATCCAAAAAATCCGAATAATTTTGAAGTTATCAATCCCTCTACTGAGGAGGTGTGTGCTGTTATAAACTTAGGAAGTTCAGATGATACAAATTCTGCTATTAAGGCTGCAAGAAATGCCTTTGAAACATGGAAAGAAACTTCTAAAGAAGAAAGGTTACTATTATTAGAAAAACTTCTAAAGATATACAAAGCAAGATGGGATGATATGACGGATGCAATTACAACTGAATTAGGTTGTCCTAAAGATTGGTGCTCTGCAAATCAAACTTCATCTGGTGCAGGTCACATAGAGGATTTTATTAAAAGATTAAAAGATTTTAACTTTGAACCTGGATTTGATAATGGTTCCGTTAATCACATTGTTTATGAACCGATTGGAGTATGTGGTTTAATAACTCCTTGGAACTGGCCTATTAATCAAATTGCACTAAAGGTGATACCCGCATTTGCAACAGGATGCACTATGATATTAAAGCCTTCAGAAATTGCTCCACTTTCAGGAATGTTATTTGCAGAAATGATACATGAGGCAGGTTTTCCTGCTGGTGTTTTTAATTTAGTAAATGGAGATGGTCCAGGAGTTGGAACAGACTTATCAGGGCATCCTGATGTTGATATGGTTTCCTTTACAGGTTCTACCAGAGCAGGAAAATTAATAACTAAAAATGCAGCTGATACTATTAAAAGAGTTTGTTTAGAGTTGGGTGGCAAAGGTGGAAATATTGTTTTCGCAGACTCCTATCCAGATGCGGTTAGAGATGGAATTAGAAATGTCATGAGTAATTCGGGACAATCTTGTGACGCACCAACAAGAATGTTAGTTGAAAAATCCATTTACAAGAGAGCAGTCGAGGAAGCTGCAGATGAAGCAAATAAAATTAAAGTAGATTTAGCATCAAAAACTGGTGAACATATTGGTCCTGTAATATCTAAAACCCAGTTTGATAAAATTCAAAGTCTTATTAAAAGTGGAATAGATGAGGGTGCAACTTTAGTTGCAGGAGGACCAGACAAACCTGAAAACTTTAAAAAAGGCTACTTTATAAAACCAACTGTATTTACTGACGTAAATAATGACATGAGAATAGCAAAAGAGGAAATATTTGGTCCAGTTTTGTCTATAATACCTTTCGAAAATGAAGAGGAAGCTATCAAAATAACAAATGATACTGAATATGGGCTTGGAAATTATCTACAAACAGAAGACAAGGAAAAAGCTAAAAGAGTCTCAAAGAAATTAAGATCAGGAATTGTTTATGTAAATCATAAACCCGCAGACTCAGGGACACCTTTCGGGGGATATAGACAATCTGGAAACGGACGTGAGGGAGGAACATGGGGCCTTCATGAATATTTAGAAGTTAAAACAATCACCGAGTGGAAAAATTGAAATGATTGGTTATGTTATGGTTGGAACTAACAATCTTGATAAGGCAATTATTTTTTATGATGAAGTTCTAAAAATTATAAATTTAACTAGAAAAGATACTGATGATGTTTGTGCAGGCTACACACAAAATAATGGTGATGGTAGTATTGAATTTTATGTAACTAAACCTGCAAATAAAAAAACCGCAACATTTGGAAATGGAACACAAGTTTCTTTTTTAGTTTCATCAAGAGAAATAGTAGATAAATTTCACGAGATTGCTTTAAAAGTAGGTGGTACTAGTGAAGGAAGTGGTGGTGAAAGACCCGAGGGTTCTGGTGTTTACTATTCATATATTCGCGATTTAGACGGAAACAAAATCTGTGCATTTACAAATAACAAATAGTTTAAATGACATATTCATTTATAGAAGAAAAATTAAGTCAAGGTAAGACGATAATTTTAGATGGAGGTATTGGGGGAGAACTTCAAAAACTCGGTGCAAAAATGGATAAAGGTTTATGGTGTGGGAGGTGTTCTATAGATAGCCCAAATGAATTATTAAAAGTTCACAAAAATTATATCAATGCAGGTGCTGATGTGATTACTACAAATACATATGCCTCTACACCTATATCTATGAAAAAATATGGTTATAAAAACCTAATTGAGGAATGTAATTTAAAAAGTGTTAAAATTGCAAAAGATGCAGCTAGAGGGAAGAATATTGCTGTTGCAGGATCAGTATCTACTTACGGTTATTTTTTAAAAGATGGAATAGAAAACATGTTACCCAGTTTTAATGAGCATTTAAAAATTTTATCTAATTCAGGCGTTGATTTAATAATATTAGAGGCAATGTCATCTCAATCAGAAATCGTCGAAGCTCTTTTGAAATGTTCTAAGAATATAAATTTACCTATTTGGCTCTCTATATCGTGCGTATTCGACAAAAATAAGGAAATTTATCTTGGATATGATGATGACGTAAAAAACGATAAACCACAAATTTATGAAAATTTTAAAGAGTCATTGTATAAATTTAAAAAAATTCACACAGGACCAATCTTAGTAGCACATTCAAATATGAGTGTTACAGATGAGGCTATAAAAATATTAAAAGATAATTATAATCAGATAATTGGTGCATATCCAAACCGAGGTTATTTTGAAAAACCTGAGTGGAAATTTATAGATAACATTCAACCAAAAGATTATTTAGATAAAGCCAAAAGTTGGAAAAATAACGGGGCTCAGATAATTGGCGGATGCTGTGGTATTGGAGTTGAAGAAATAAAAGCAATATCAATTCTAAAAAATTAATATATTATAAACTTATGAAAACATTCATTGGTGGAATAGGTTGTTTTTGGGACGAAAAAAAATACGAAGGTATTGATGGAATAGTGTCTACTGAATGTGGATATTGTGGCGGGGATGAACCAAATGTAACCTATAAAGCTGTATGTGGTGGTGATACTGGTCATATAGAAGTAGTAAAAGTTCAATATGATGAAAAAATAAAATCGTATGAGGATATGGTTAGATTATTTTTTGAACTTCACGACTCCACACAAGTTAATCGCCAGGGCACATATGTTGGGATTCAATATAGATCAGAAATTTTTTATGCAAATGATGAGGAAAAAAAGATTGCTGAAAAAGTATTAGACGAAATGAATAAAAAACTAGATGGAAAAGTTTCAACAAAAGTTTCAAAAGAAAAAAATTATTGTAAGGCTGAAGGCTACCATCAAAAGTATGAAAAAAATAAGTCTTTAAAGTTTGGCTAAAATAATATCATATAAAAATCCTGAGCTAGCTACAATCAAAGATAATAAAGCTTTATGGAATCTTCCTAAAACAAGAAGATTTGGTTATAGAAACCTTCACAAAATAAATAGATATGGGCTTTTTTTGAGGTCAGACTTGGTTTTAAAACTTAAAAAAAATTACAAAAAAAAAATCGGAGTAAAACCCCTTGTTAAAAGATTAACAAAGAGTAAATCTTTCTGTTCTTTGATTGTCGGAAATGGTCAAAGTATCTTGTTTGAAAAATACGCAAAAGATTTTTCTTATAGCCAACCTCAAACAATAATGTCGATTACTAAAATGTTTGCAAATTTATTTGTAGGTGAGCTTTTAAAGAATAAGAAAATTAATTTAAACAAAAATGTTTCATACTATCTTCCTAAAATAGGTAGTGGATATGCAAACGCAAAAGTTCAAGATATTTTAAACATGAATGTTGTAAACGCATATACAGAAGACTACACCAAAGCTTATTCATCTTCATTTATGCATGAGCCTGTTGGTGGTTGGAGACTACCGAAATCAGGACAGATTAAACTCAGCCAAGAACAATATTTAAATACTATAAAAAATATTAAAAATAGAGGCTTAAAAAATAATTCTGATTACGCACTTTATAAATCTGCAAATACAGATGTTATTGGATTAATAATTGAAAAAATTAGCGGAATACCTTTAAGAGATTGGGTCTTATCAACAGTAGAGGCAGCGGGATTTGAAGATGGTCTTTATATTGCCTCAGATAGATATGGAATGCCATGGTTATCAGGTGGAGGATGCTTAATTACAAGAGATTTTTTAAGAATGGGACTTTTATTTGCAAGAAAAGGTAAGGGGGTTGGAAAAAGACAAATTGGGTCTGCAAAGTTTTTAAATCAAACAATTAAAAATATTTGTCCAAAATATATGGAGCTATCAAAAAATAAATATTTATACTATTCTAATTCAACTATGACTTCAGGAAATGTCATTGGTCATTCTGGTTATGGTGGTCAGTATTTAGCAATTAATCTTAAAACAGGAAATGTAGCTGCTTTTTTTTCAGTCCTTGAAACTAAATCAGCTACTAAAGAAAGTTATAAAAAAGACATGATAAATATGTTGATAGATATAGTTAATGATAAATATTAAGTAGCTTTATCGTCTTTTGGAGACAGAACAACTGCTAAAATACCACCTAAAATAATCATTGAGCTTCCAACGACCTCTCTCCATCCGAATGGTTCATCGGTCAAAAGACTAGAACTCACTACTCCAACAACAATTTCGGTTAAAAATAATATTGAACATAAGCCTGCACCCAACTTACTTGGAGCCCATAAGATCACTATTCCAGTTGGAATGAAATAAAAAATAGAAAGACAAATTAGAAAAAAAGACATTGATATAAACGCATCCAAATTAGGCATTGGACCTAAATATTCAGATAAAATAAATCCTGCAGCTATATTAAATAAAGCGCCATAGAAAAAGAATGAAAAAATAATCGGAAACACACCATCTGTTTTAACTATTTCAAGCCTTATCATTCCACCGGCAAACATAGCACCTCCTATTAATGCAATCCAATCTCCAGCATTTTCTGGTAAGGGCAGAATAGTATTTTTACTAAATACAATCCATAAGCCCGCTAGAGCTAAAGTTAACGTTACAGCTCTTTGCCACCCTGGCTTTTTCTTTAAAAACATTATTTCGAAAATTGTTGTCCATATAGGTGTCATATAAAATAATATTAGTGCTCTTATTACATCTGTTAAAAGAAAACTAAGCGCGTAACAAATAAAGCCTCCACCAACTAGAAATCCTGTAACGGGGAGCTCAAAACCTGTATCTTTTTTTTTAAAACCTCGCCATATTGCAATGGGCAGCAATAAAAGAACACCTATTATCATTTGAGCTATTGTTCCCCATCCACCAGTTAAACCTCCAGCTTCTAAATATCTCTGAGGCAACCAGTAAATTCCCCAAGCTCCCGCTGATACAGCTAAAGCTAATGCAATTTTAAAATGATGTTTGTGTCTTTTCATAATTTAAATTTGGCCTTTATATTAGAGTATTTATAAATTTTCTCATAAGTTTTTGCAAAGGACAAAAGTTTAATATCATCCCCCTTCTTAGCTATAATTTGTAAACCCATTGGGCTACCAGTTTCATTAAATCCAATTGGAACTGTCAAAGTCGGTAAATCAAACAAACTTGAAATGATAAATACCTCCAACCATCTATGGTAAGTATCAAGCTCTTGTTCATTTATTTTTTTTGGATATTGAATATTTTTATTAAACGGAAAAACTTGTGATGAAGGAAGAATTATAAAGTCAAATTTTTTGAATATTTCCTCTATCTGAATAAGAGAATTGTTTTTTTTATCAAATGCAATTTTGATATCATCGTCATTAATTTTAGATCCTTTATTATATTCCCAAATAGCTTGTTCAGACATATCATTGATATTTTGGATTTGCATATTTTTTGTATCATTAAAAATTCCTTTAGCTCGAAAACATGTCCAGCTATCCCAAATATCAGATGTTTTTAATTTTGAGTTGATAGACTCAACTTTCAAATGATCTTTAAGTTTATTAAGTTTATTATTACACATTTCAATTATACCTTTTTCAAAATGGTAGTTTTCAATTACATCCTCTAACAAAACTATTTTAATTTTTGAGAATTCTTTATCTGTTAAATTGCTAAATTCAAATTGGCTATCTAAGTCAAATGAAAGTGGATCGTTATTGTTTGACCCTACAATTGAGTCCAATAATAATGACATATCTTCTGGTGTTTTTGCAAAACATCCTGGAGTAGTTAAAACTGGAATTTTTGGATCCTGAAAAGTTCTATCAGAGGCTATTAGTCCTGTCGTCGGTCTAAATCCATATATGTTGGCAAAAGCTGCAGGTGCTCTACAAGACCCCATTTGATCTGTTCCATCGGCAAAAGGTAACATTCCTGATGCAACAGCAGTACTTGCTCCACCACTAGAACCGGCTGCACATTTCGTAACATCGTAAACATTTGAAGTAGGACCGAATAATCTGTTAATTGTTTGCCCCCCTACTCCAAGTTCTGCTGTATTGGTTTTTCCAATTATTGTTATGCCTGCTTCTAATAACTTATCTACAAATAAAGAATTTTTACTTGGACTGTAATTTTTGGTACCTGGATATCCATAAGTCGTATAAAATCCAACGACATCAGATAAATCTTTAACTGCAATAGGAAGCCCGCAAAATTTTGTATTACTTTTTTTTTCTGCCTCTTCTATAATTTTATTTTTATTTTTAATTGAAACTATTGAATTTATTTTAGGATTTAATTTTTCTATATTATTTAAATAATATTCAATTACCTCTTTAATGGATAAATCTTTAGATTTTATATGATTAATGATCTCTGAAACTGTTTTTGTCTCTAGCATTTAATGCTATCTAGCTTTTTTAATACTCTTTAAAGTTAATTCTTTAACTTCGTCTAGTGTAGCTTTCTTGGGATTTTGACCATAAGCTTGATCTAACATAGATTTTTTTGCTATCCTTTCATAACAATCTTCAGGTACACCAATTTCATTTAATCCATTTGGTATTTTTAATCTATCTAACATTTGATTTAAATTATTTTTGAAACCATCAACCGAATGATCTGTGAATTGCATTGCCTCCGACATTCGTTTAACTTTTTCTTCCAAGCCAGGTAAATTATATTCCATTACTGCTGGAAGGATAATTGCATTTGTTAAACCGTGATGTGTATTATATTCAGCTCCAACCATATGTGATATTGCATGAACAAGTCCAAGACCTTTTAAAAATGCAACTCCTCCTAAATAAGATCCAACAATCATACCTCCTCTAGCTACCAGATTGTCGGGTTCCTCAACTGCAATATATAAAGACTTAGAAATTAAATTTAAACTTTCTAAAGCAGAGCCATCACATAACGGATGAAATAATGGAACACTGTACCCTTCAATAGCATGTATCATCGCATCAATACCTGTCCACGCAGTTAAATTTGCTGGTAATTTTAAAGTTAGTTCTGGGTCAACTAGAGCAAGACAAGGTCTAGCTTCGGGATGCCACAAACAAAATTTCATTCCTTTTTTTGTATCTGTAACCATCGCAGTAATCTCTGTTTCTGCTCCAGTTCCAGCAGTTGTTGGTATTGTAATAAGTTTTGGAAAAGGATTTGTGCCTTTGAGATCTCTTGGTACTTTGTCTAAAAACTCAAAGTCCCATAGTGGAATTCCGCTGTTGACTGTTAAGGAAATTGCTTTACCACCATCCATGGCACTACCTCCACCTATTGCTATAATTGCGTCGTGATTACCTTCTTTAAAAACTTTGCAGCCACCATCAATTTCATCATCTCTAGGATTAGGAGATATATTTGAATAAATCTCAGATTTTATTTTTGCATCTGAAAGTAAATTTTGTAGGTCATTTATAAAAGGTAATTTTATACTTCCACTGTCTATTACAATTAATGGATTAGTAATTTTAAAATTTTTGCAAAACTTTCCAATTTCTTTAAATCTTCCTGGCCCATAGGCTGTGAATGTGGGAAATGTCCAATCTTGATTACTCAATAAATCTTGTTCGTTTAATTTAAAATTTTGCATATTTAATTAAAAATCTATACTAAAATACTATATTATACATGAAAATTATTTCAGAAAAGACAGATTTAAAAAAAACATTTCTTGCAATCTTTACAATGTTACTTGGGGTTGTGTGCGTTGACCTATATCTTGTTGTTATAAGACTTATTGGTAATGATTATTCAGTATTTAAATTAGCTGTGTTTAGAAATTTTTTTGCAATCATTCCACTGTTAATATTACTACTATTTACTCAAGAGTACTCATCTCTTTTTAAAAAAGTTAGCAATAAATTTATAGTTCTTAGTTGTTTAAGAGGATTAAGTTTTCTCGCTATGAATTTATTTATTTTTATCTCAGTTATTAATGTTGAATTTGCAACTGCTATGACTTTAACATTTTCCTCTCCTTTTTTTATAGTGATTTTGTCAATTTTTTTCTTAAATGATAAAGTTGGTATTTATAGATGGTCTGCAATTATAGTCGGCTTTATTGGTGTTGTCCTAATACTAAAACCAACTAGTGATATCTTCAATTTTTATTCGATATTTTCAATATTTACTGCTGTCGCCTGGGCTTTCTCAGTTATAATTTTAAAGTTTATTCCAAAAGGTTACTCAACTTCAAAAATTCAATTTTATACATTGCTGTTTAATGTAATTGGAGCTCTAATATTGTTTATTATTTTATCAAGTGATTTTAATATAAATAGCACAAGAGACCTAATGCTTATGATGCTAACAGGCATTCTTGGAGGATCAGCAGCAATTCTATTTGTTTATGCTTACAGACTTATATCAGTAAGTAAGTTAGCATCATTTGAATATTTTGGTATTCCCTCATCATTTTTATTAGGGTGGTTATTTTTTAATGAAGCTCCATGGTCTCAGTTATTTCCTGGTGTATTATTGATAGTATCAGCAGGATTTATTATTATTTGGAGAGATGCTCAAAAAAATAAACCGGTTAAAGGTAATAAAAAATTTTATTAAGTTAAGACTTAGATTTCATTGATTTCATAACAATGGACCTATCTATTTCACCTAGAAGATCACCAGTTTCATTACATACAACTGGATAACTTTTGTCCGAGTCTACTAATTTATCGATCAAAGTTTCAATTTTTAAATTATCCATTATACAATCAGTTTTTTTTGAAAATAAATTTTTTGTTTCATCGCAACAATCTGTTCTCATTACTTTTCCAGCACTTAAAACTTTATATTTAGGTACATCCTCACAAAAATCTTTAACATATTGATCTTTTGGATTTGCTACTATCTCTTCAGGTGTTCCAACTTGAGAAACCTCTCCGTCTTTCATTATAGCGATATGATCTCCCATCTTTATTGCTTCTAAAAAATCATGAGTAATAAATACCATTGTTCTTTGTAATTTTTCTTGAATCTTTAAGAGCTCATCTTGCATCTCTCTTCTAATTAGAGGATCTAATGCGGAAAAAGGTTCATCAAAAATTAATATCTCTGGATCAACTGCAAGTGCTCTTGCTAATCCAACTCTTTGCTGCATTCCTCCAGATAGTTCTCTAGGGTAATTATTTTGCCATCCATCTAGTCCAACCATTTTTAAAACTTCCATAGATTTATCAACTCTTATATCTTTTTTACTTCCTCTTATTTCTAAACCATATCCTATATTTTCAAGAACCGTTCTATGAGGAAATAAACCAAAGTGCTGAAATACCATGCTCATTTTATTTCTTCTTAAATCTAATAACTGGCTGTTACTCATTTTTGTAACATCAATATCATCCATCTTTACTGTACCTGAAGTAGGTTCAATTAATCTAGATATGCATCTTACTAAAGTAGATTTACCACTTCCAGATAAGCCCATTACTACGAACGTTTCTCCTTTTTGAATTGAAAAACTTACGTCTTTTACAGCAACAACATGTCCAGTTTTTTCTTGAACTTCTTTGATTGAAAGACTTTTATCTAAATTTTTGATAATCCGCTTTTCGTCTGGTCCAAACAGCTTCCATATATTGGAACAAGTAATTTTTTGTTCAGTTGCCATGTTTAATTTTAATTAAGAAAATAGACAATATTTTCCTTTAAAAGTAAAATAATATATTCTAATTTAATATAATATGTCAGCAGAAATACTTAGCAAACCAAATACGTCAAAAAATGTTATTAAATATTTAGTTGTATTAATTGTATTTTTAGGGGCTTTGTGGCTTTCATCTCAGAGTGAGGGACCATCAAAATTCCCAAAAGAAGTAACAGATAAATTTACTTTTACAGCTTGGGTAAATGATGGTGAAGATTATTTAAAAAAAAATTATAGATGGATCACTAAGATTATCGCTGGTTATATAAAATCTGGTTATTATTTCCTTGAAGATTTTTTAATCGAGTCACCATGGTTACTTATCGCATCGATTTTATTTTTACCGTGTTTGATTGCTGGAGGTTTGAGGCTAGGTCTTTATTCATTATTTGTTATTTACTTCTGGGGAGGTGTTGGAATGTGGGACGAGTCACTGCAAACATTAGCACTAATGGGTCTTTCAGTGACGCTGTGTGTATTTTTTGGAGTTTTGTTAGGAGTTTTATGCTCACAAAGCGATAGGTTTGAAAATTTTATGAAACCAATTCTGGATACAATGCAAGTCATGCCTGCTTTTGTATATTTATTTCCTGCATTATTCTTTTTTGGAATTGGTGGAGCGCCTGCAATTTTAGCAACTATGATATATGCTATGCCTCCAATAATTAGATTAACCAATGCAGGTATTAGACAAGTTTCAGATCAAATAATTGAGTCTGCAACATCTTTTGGATCAAACAAACTTCAACTTCTTTTTAAAATCAAAATACCATTATCATTGCCAAGTATAATGATGGGTATTAATCAAGTAATTATGATGGCGTTAGCTTTAGTTGTATTGGCTTGTTTCATTGGAGCAGAGGGAATTGGAGGCCAAGTATGGTTAGCGATCAGAAATCTTGATGTAGGCTGGGCTATGGAAGGTGGATTATGTATTTTGTTTATGGCTATTATGTTTGATAGATTTAGCATGTCTTTTAGTAAGGAGCCTGAGAGACTTCCTTCAGATGTTCAAAAATTTTACTTACTACCTCAAAGTTGGGAAAAATACTCTATTGCTAGAATTTTGGAAAAACCTTTAAGTTATTCTCATTTTGTAATTAATTTTGTTTGTAAAAAAATTACAAATTTAATCTCTTATCTTTTGGAATTCTTGACAAGTTTATTTAGTAAACCATTTGGTAGAGATATTGGAGAGTTTGTAAGTAAAAGATTTTATATAATACCATCTTTTATTGTTTTTTTTATAATTAGCTTTATAGACACAAACATAATAAGCATTGGAACTTTTCCAGAGGAATGGAAGTTATCAATAAGACAGCCAATTGCAGATACTGTTAAGTCATTAACAGTAAATCCTGGATTTATTGCTTTTACAAAAGGTTTAAGAGGATTTGTTTATTTAAATCTATTAAATCCTCTTGATACTTTTCTAACACATATTCCTTGGTGGTATACAACTGCAATATTTGTTGCTATTGGATATTTTACTGTTGGAATTAGATTTGCGGTAATAACTGCTCTTTTATTATTATTTATTGGTGCTTGTGGAATTTGGCCTCAATCCATGATCACTTTGTCTTCTGTTTTAGTTTCAGTAGCGCTATGTTTTGCGATAGGTGTCCCACTTGGAATTATTGCATCCTATAATCCAAGATTTAAAGATATACAAAATGTTGTGCTAGACGCAATGCAAACACTTCCTTATTTTTGCTACTTAATTCCAGTGCTTATGTTTTTTGGAGGAGGTATAGTTTCAGCAGTTTTAGCAACAGTAATTTATTCCATCCCACCAATAATCAGATTAACCTCTTTGGGTTTAACTCAAGTTTCTGGTACTTTCTCCGAAGTTTCTAGATCATTTGGTGGCACAACTATACAAACATTAAATAAAGTAAAGTTTCCTCTTGCAGTTCCAAGTCTAGTTATTGGATTTAATCAAACTGTTATTATGGCTTTTGCAATGCAGATCGTTACTCCATTAATTGGGGGCAAAGGTTTAGGATTAGAGGTATTTAATGGCCTTGCAAGATCAGATACTGGAAGAGGTTTGGCTGCTGGTATAGGTATAGTTCTTCTTGCAATAATAATAGACCGTATTTCACTAGCTTGGACTAAGAAACAAAGAGAAGCTTTAGGACTATAAACCCTTAAAATATAAGACTATTAGGTGTTACATATATTGACTTTACTTTAAGTCTAGTTTTGTTTTAAAATTGATTTTTAAAAATTAATTAATTAATTAATAAAGGGAAGATTATGCAAATATCTAAAAAAATATCAGCAGTGATACTTTCTTTCGTACTTGTAATTGCTAGTTTTGGTACTGCAAATGCTGCAAAAAGATTGACAGCAGCAGTAGCTGACTGGACAGGTGGTGAAATTACGTGTCAAGTTGCTGTAAGTATCCTTGAAGATGAATTAGGATACAAAGTTAAGAGAGTTGTATTCCCATCAGGTACTGGACTTTGGGAAGCGATCGCAGCAGGTGAAATTGACTTTGCTTGTGAAAGCTGGCCAAGTTATGCGGAAGCAGATACTGTGATGCTAAAAGGTCCACTTGTATATGATGGAGATACTAAATTCATGTATGAAGGTGACGGAAGTGTTAAACTTCTAGGTACTAGTGGTATAATTGGATTATCGGATTACTATATTCCAAAATATGCTGCTGACAAATTTGGCATCAAAACATGGAAAGATTTAAACAAACACAAAAAAGAGTTTGCGACAATCGAAACTGGTAATAGAGGTAGACTTATAGGTTGTCCTGTTGCTGGTTGGAATTGTCATGACCAAAAAAGATTAGATCTTTTAGGAATTGATTTTCAAGCAGATGAATTAGGAACTGAAGCTGCTGCTATTGCAGAGGCAGTTGCTGCATATGAAAGAAAAGAGCCTTTCTTATTATATCTTTGGGAGCCACATTGGTTCTTTGGAGCATATGAAATGGTAGGTGTTCAACTTCCAGATCACAAAACTTGTGACTCGTTTACGGAAGCAAATAACTGGAAAGATTGTGGAACTGCGGCATGGCCAGCAACTGGTTGGGCTAAAGACTACACAATGAATTACGGTAACCCAGCAACATTTGCTAAAGCTGAACATGCTGATGCAGCTAAATTTTTCACAAAAATGAAATTTGATAATGCTGATCAAGCAGTAATGTTAGTTGAAGTTAAGCAAAAGAACAGAGATCTTAAAGAAGTTGTAGCGGAGTGGAAGAAAAACAATCCAAATAAATGGAAAAGTTGGCTTCCATAATTTTATAACTTTATAAAATATTAAAGGGCCTTGTTTACAGGGCCCTTTTTTTTTGCATGAATATAATTCACCGAGGAATAGCGAATAAAAAACTCAAAGAAAATTGTCTAAAGTCTTTTAAGGAGTCATTTAATAAAAAGCACGGAATAGAAACAGACATTCATTTTACCAAAGATAACAAAATAATATGTTTTCATGATTTTACATTAAATAGATTATTTAAGATAAACAAAAGTGTTAAAAATCTTAACTACGATGAGATTAAAAATAAGACAAAATCAAAAATTTCAGTTCCATTATTGAAAGATGTATTAAAGCTATCTAAAAAAAAATATTTAGTTTTTATAGAGATTAAACCAATATTAAACTTGAGAAATATTAAAATATTATTAAATGAAATTAAAAACTATAAGAATTGTGTAATTATATCTTTTATACATTCAAATTTGTTTAAAATTCGCAAAATTAACAAAAAAGTAAAAATCGGTTTTTCATTCTCTAAGAGCTCTAAAATTTCAGATATTATAAAAGCATCATATAAAAAAAATTATGAGTACCTAATTTTAGATAAATTTTTTATAAGTAATAAATCTATACTAAATGTTAAAAAAAATAAATATTTTTATACCATTAAAGAAAAAAAAGAATTTTTAAAATATAATAAAAATTTTAATCTTATATTTGAAAATTTATGATTTTGATTTTTTTAAATAATTTAATCTTCCAATAATCTCATCTCTATCCATATAATATCCTTGTAAATGTCTGTGACCTGAATTTGGGTCAAATGCAGTTCTACCATGCAAGACTCTTCTATTATTAAAGGAAAATATATCACCTGGTTCCATTCTAAAATTAATTTGAAACTTATCGCTATGTAATAAATTTCCAAATTCATGATGAGCTTTGTAAACTTTGTCCATAATATCTGGGTGGCAGTCTAAGGCATCCATTGTAGCAACGCTAAATCTTATATCATGATAATCGTTATCTTTAGTTAATCCTATAGCTGGCGCATGAAAACCTCTATGATTTTCTTGTGTATAATCTTTATCCCTAAATTTTAAATAAACATTGGTTAAAGTATTAAAGATCTCACTATTATTATGTTTTAAATACTCTGCGACAGCAAACCCATCGACCGCTGAAGATTCTCCTCCATCTGCAGAATTTATTAAACAATGTAAAAATTGATATCCAGGTGGGTTTTCAAACCAGGGTAAATCCATGTGATTTCTCAAAGCATGAGCTGTGTATGCTGAGTTATTAGGCTTTGGAATATTTATGACCTCAAATGGCGTTTTAAAAAAAGTTTCTCTGGTATGACTAATTCTGTTTAGAACTGCAAATCCAGATTTTTCTTCAATTGGTGCGTTTTTAACAATTGCAATACCAGTGTGATGTAACAATTCAAGCCATTTAATCAATCCATTGTCACTTTTCATTATTTCATCATGTTCAACACATATAGATTTAAATTCATCTTTGAGTGAACTATCCCACAATTTATAAGGTGAAATATATTTTTTTTTATTTTTAATTGTGTAACAATTTTCTCTTAACCAATTTAAGTCAAAATAGCTTGTATGATTGCCCTCGCTCCACTCAATCTCCAGTTTACCCTCTTTATTAATATTGTAATTTTTAGGATTAATTTCTTTACTTACATTAAGTATATTAAACATTCTATGATTTGAATCTTTATCATGAGCAGTCGGGCAATTATCTCTAAGCCATAAATAATTAAACTTACTTTCTTCTCCATCTGACCAAAGAACTTTTAAATAAGTATTATTTTTTTCTAGCTTCTTTATTTCAGCCATAAATCAATAATTATTTAAAATACGAAAATTTGCAAGATACAAAATCAGCTGTTACAAAGTCATTTAAATGTCCAAAATAGAAATAAATAACGTATATAAAATATTTGGCAGTAATCCTAAGTCAATTCTCCCTATGGTTAAGGATGGAGCATCTAAAGAGGAAATTCTTGACAAAACAGGACATACAGTCGGGCTAGATAATGTTACTTTAAAAATTGAGGAGGGAGAAATATTTGTTTGTATGGGCTTATCTGGATCGGGAAAATCGACTTTAATAAGACATCTAAATAGACTTATCGATCCAACAGATGGAGAAATAATAGTTGAAGGTACTAATGTAATGAGTTTAAACAAACAGCAGTTAATCGAATTTAGAAGACACAAAATGAGTATGGTTTTTCAAAGATTTGGGTTATTTCCTCATAGAACAGTTATCGACAATGTTGGTTATGGGTTAGAAATGCAAGGGGTGGCTGAGGCAGAAAGAAAAAAAACAGCCATGGAAAAAATTGAAGCCGTAGGTTTAAGCGGGTTCGAAAATCAATTTCCAGCACAATTATCAGGTGGAATGCAACAAAGAGTTGGTTTGGCTAGAGCATTAGCAAATGATACAGACATAATGTTAATGGATGAAGCATTTTCAGCATTAGATCCTTTAATTAGGAGTGATATGCAAAAACAATTAATCGATCTTCAGTCGGAATTAAAAAAAACTATAGTTTTTATAACACACGATTTAGATGAATCCTTAAGACTAGGAGATCATATTGGAATTTTAAACCATGGAAAATTAGTTCAAGTTGGTACTCCTGTAGATATAATAATGAATCCCGCAGATGATTACGTTAAAGCATTTGTAAAAGATGTAAACAGAACTAAGGTAATTAAAGCAAAAACTATTATGAAGTCTAAAGAAAATGTAAATGGAATTGATAAAAATAATCTTGTAACAGTAAAAGAAGACCAATTTATAGAGGAATTTTTACCCCAAGTTGTTTGTACAAATGCTAATTGTGAGGTTGTCGATAAATCTGGTAATGTTACAGGGTATATAACGAATAAAGAATTACAGAAGACACTCACTAAGTCTTAAGTATGCAAAACAATTCATTAAAGAATAAAAAAATAGTCATTTCTGCTGGTGCATCTGGAATAGGTCTTGCAATAACAAAAACTTGTTTAGATAGGGGTGCAACAGTTTTAGCAACTGATATAAATAATAAATTTATAAATACACTTAAAAAAAATTCTAAATATAAGAAAAAATTATTTTTATATAATTTTGATGCCTCTGATGAAAATGATGTTAGTAATTTTTTTAAATCAGTTAAATCAAAATTTAAAAAAATTGATTGTCTGATAAATAATGTTGGTATAGCTGGGCCAACTGGAACATTAGAAAAACTTTCCTCAAAAGATTGGGAAAAAACTTTAAAAACTAATGTTATAAGTCATTTTTATTTTACTAAACGTGCAATACCTTTTTTAAAAACAAATAGAGGTGGTTCAATAATAAATATTTCCTCAGGCGCAGGAGTTTTGGGTTTCCCTTTAAGATCTCCATATGCTGCGAGTAAATGGGCAGTTATAGGCATTACTAAGACTTTAGCAATGGAGCTTGGTAAATATAAAATAAGAGTAAATGCAATTTGTCCTGGAACTATAAAAGGTAATAGGATGGTAAGAGTGATAAGAGATAAAGCAAAATTTTTAAAACTATCTAAAAAAAAAGTAGAAAAAGACTTTTTATCTATGTCCTCTTTAAAAAGTTGGGTTTACGAAGAAGATATAGGAAAAATGTGTGCATTTTTAATTTCAGAAGATGCTTTAAGAATTTCTGGACAGATTATAGGAGTAAATGGAAACGAAATAAGATTAGATTGATTTACAACTGACTGATTAATTCGGGAGCAATCTTTTTTGATTTACCTACAAATTTAATTGCTTTAATTTTATCTAAGTTAGATTTATCTTCACCAACAACAACAAAACCTATCATTCCCATAGCTTTATGAGGTGTGCACCAATAAGCGTAAATTCCCGGAACTTCAAATTTATAGTCTACATCAACATTCATTTTTGACTTAAATTTACCTACGCCTTCAGGTGTTCCATTTCTAATAAACTCTACGTTATGTCCTTTGGTAGTAGCTTTCCAAGATACCGTATCTCCTACGTTTACTTTTACAATCTTCTTGGAATAAACCATCATTTCATTACCAGATTTATTTAACATCTCAATCGTATGTGACTCAGCAAATGCTGTTGTTGAAATAAAGAATGTTATTAATACTGTTAGAGTTGTTTTTAATAGTGAAATCATAATGCTTATATAGAACTTTATTTTACTCAATCAATGAAGAATTTTGGTACATGTTGCCACAGTATTTAAGTTTTCAGATTTTTTTCTGAAATTTCCATAAAAGGAAAATGTGACTCCTCATAATAAATATTTTTAGATTTTTTTAAAATACTAATATCATCTAGCAATCCAGCATAGAGATAAAATTTATTCCACCTTTCAACATACGTTAATACTGGGGCGGCACATTTACCACAAAAATACTTGGTAATTTTATTTCCACTACCTCCTATATGTTCAAAGGTAGATAATAATGATTTGTTTATATCTATCGCATCTTTACGAAGTTCTATGATTGACATTATACCACCTATTTTTTTTCTACAGTCTATACAATGACAACTAAAAACTCTTGGAAGCTCGTCTAAAGTAACATTAAATTTAACTGCGCCACAAATACATCCACCTGTTTTATTTACAAACTTTTTTTCCATTAATTTCTAATTTTCTTTAAGTATTTGTTTCTTAAATTTTGTAGATTAATAAGATAATCATCTCTTATATCAGCTAATTTTGCCACAGATTTACCCCTAGCTTGAATCTGGGTACCTTTAATTATTCTATCAGATAGCTTTTTTGTAAGTTTTGGAGCTTTTAACTTAGTCCAAGGTAATTTTAATGCTGGTCCAAATTGTCTTAACATATGTTTCATTCCTTGATTTCCACCTGCAAGGTGAAAAGTTAAAAATGTTCCCATAAGTGAATATCTCAACCCTGGTCCATCTTCGATTGCTCTATCCAATTCCGTTGTAGTTGCATAATTTTCATTAATTATGTGCAATCCCTCTCTCCATAAGGCTTCTTGAAGTCTGTCTGCTAAATAACCTGGTAATTCTTTCTTAACCATGATTGGGTTCATTGAAATTGACTCATAAAATTTTTTAGCTTTTATTAAAAATAATTTTTTCGTTTTTTTTCCAGGCACAATTTCAACACCTGGTAATAAGTATACTGGATTGAATGGATGACCTATCAAGCCTCTTTCAGGATGTTTACACTTTGAGTATATTTTGGACGGAAGCAGGCCAGAAGAACTAGAAGATATAATACTGTTTGGTTTAGAATATAAACCAATCTTTTTCATAAGTTTTGTTTTTATATTATAATTTTCAGGAGCACATTCAAAAATAAATTCTGCTTTTATAAGGGCGTCATGTAAATTTGTGTAAAAGGACAGATTATGTAAATTTAATTTTTTTTTTTTGAACATTTTTTTTACAAATGGCCAACTCCTCTTGATTTCTTTAATTAAATTTTTTTTATGTTTAAGATTAAAGTCGTAGGCTCTTACTTTTTTACCATGGGCCAAGCACCTGATTACCCAACCAGTTCCAATTACTCCAGTTCCTATTATGGCAACATTTTTAATGTTAGACATTACTTGTGTTTTACAAGTTTTAATTTCTCTCTTGTTTCCTGTGGCGTCATGATGGATACGCCTAAATCTTCAACTATTCGTCTAGCCTTCTCAACTAATTGAGGGTTTGTGGCTAACTTACCTTTAGATATATAAAGATTATCTTCCAATCCAACCCTTGGATTTCCTCCCATAACAACAGTTTGTGCAACATAAGGCATTTCATTTCTTGAAATTGCAAAACCAGACCATACAGCCTCCTTAGGCATGATGTCTTTCATTGCTTGCATAGCTAATGGAGTAGCAGGTGCTCCCCATGGAATTCCTAAACACATTTGAAACATTGGTGGGTCACTTAACAAACCTTCTTGATAAAGCTGAGCTCCAAACCACATATTACCAAGGTCAAACGCTTCGATTTCTGGTTTTACTTTTATTTCTTGTAATTTTTTTGCAGCCTTTCTTAAATCTCTAGGTGTGTTAACTGTAATAACAGATCCATCGCCAAAATTTAAGGTTCCACAATCTAATGTGCATATCTCTGGTAGAAATTGTTCTGCATTTGAAATTCTTTCCATCACATTGATCATGTCAGTTAATGGGCCAAACTCTAAGGGATTTTTTTCTCCGATATCAAGGTCCCCTCCCATCCCTGTGGTTAAATTAAGAACTACATCTGTATCTGAAGATCTGACTCTATCAACAACTTCTTTATAAAGTTCTAATCTTCTACTAGGAGTTCCATCCTCCTCTCTTACATGAATATGTGCAATTGCTGCCCCAGCTTTTGCTGCCTCTATTGAAGCTTTTGCAATTTGTTCTGGAGTTTTTGGTAAATCAGGATGTTTGCTAGCAGTGTCACCAGATCCTGTTACTGCGCATGAGATAAATACTTTATTGTTCATTTTAATTTGTTAGAAGTATAATATCAAATTATCTAAAATTATAGGATATAATAACTAAATGGATTTAAATAAAATAAAAGTACGACGTAGCTTTATTTTTACACCTGGTCTGAACCCAGAAATGTTCCCAAAAGCACTAGCTTCTGGTGCAGATATGGTTTGCATTGAATTAGAGGATGGAATTGCCATTAAAGATAAGGATGAAGCGAGAAAAAATACAATTAATGCATTAAAAAATTTGAAAATTAATAACGACGTTGAACTAGTTGTAAGAGTTAATTGTCAAAGGACTAAACCTGGCCTTTTAGATTTAGAGGCTTTTATTTCAAGTAAATTAAATGTCAAAGCTTTAATGTTACCAAAAGTTAAAACTCCAGACGAGATAACTTTCATTGATGATTTATTAACTGACTGTAACATGGACACTGATCTTCATGTTATAATGGAAACAAATGAAGCTCTTGAAAATATATATGATATTGCTCATGCAAGTAAAAGAATTGTTGCGTTGTATTTTGGAGGAGTTGATATGGCTGCAGAGCTAAGAGTTCCAAATAGTTATGAAAATCTTATTTATGCAAGATCTAAATTGGTACATGCCGGAGCAAGTGTTGGAATTGATGTTATAGATGTTCCCTATTTAGATCTAGAAGATATGGATGGAATGAAAAAAGAGGCAGAACTTGTTAGAAATTTAGGCTTCACTGGCAAAGGGTCTATTCATCCTAAACAAATTAATATTTTAAATGAAGTTTTTACACCATCTAAAGAAGAAATAATAAAAGCTAAAAGAATTATAGATCAATTTAATGCTTCTGATACAGGACTAGTTGTTATAGACGGTAAATTGATTGAAAAACCTGTACTTAGAGAAATGAAAAGAAGAATATTAGTAGCAGATAAAATTAATCAATGAGTATACTTTTAACTAAACAAAAAATTAAAAAAGAGTGGACCGATTACAATGGCCATATGAATGTAGCATATTATGTTTTAATTTTTGATCAATATGGATCAGAAGAATTAATGACATTATTTAAAATGGGTGAAGAGTCAGCCAAAAATACAAAGAAGAGTACTATGGTTGTTGAGTCTCATATTACATACAATCAAGAGGTTCAAGAAGGTGATGAGGTTGAAGTTAATTTAATTTTTTGTGATCATGATAAAAAAAGGATTTTATATAAGCTTGAAATGGTGCACAGTGAGAAAAAATATGTTGCATCAACAATTGAGGCGTTGTCTCTATATGTAGATTTAGCTGAAAGAAAAGTAGCAGAATTTGAAAAAGAGAAAGTTCAAATAATGGATGACTATATATCAAAGCATAAAGATAATTTTAAAATCGATAATTTAAAATTTTTATCAAAATTAAAAAAATAATTTTAAAATTCTTAGTGACAAATTTAAAGGCAATATATATTCTTAGATAATGGAAATTAATTTACTTTCAGGCGCTCTAGGTGCTGAAATTAAAGGTATTAGCTTAAAAGATACCTCAAAAGAAAATTGGGAAAAGATTAATTCTTTAATGCTAGAACATAAAGTAGTTTTCTTTAGAGATCAGGATATTTCATCAGATGAGCAGATGGAACTAGCGAAACACTTTGGACCACTTGAAAAACACGTATATGTCAAAGCTAGAAAAAACTATCCAGAAATTTTAAGAATTATTAAAGCACCGGATGAAAAACATCAATGGGGCGAAGGTTGGCATACAGATGTAAGCTACAACCCAAAACCAACTAAAGTTATAATATTAAGATCTCATAAAATCCCACCTGTAGGTGGAGATACAATGTTTTCAAACATGGAGTTAGCATACGAAACTTTAGATTACGATATTAAGAATAAAATTAAAGGAAAAAAGGCAGTACATAGTTCCTTAGGCGCAGCCGCGTTTACTGAAAATTACAAAGAGATGCAAGGAAACGGGAATTTAGAAGAATATTCAAATATTCACCCTATAGTTAGAGTTCACCCAGAAACTGGAAATAAAATTTTGTTTGTTAATTCTATGTACACCAAAAAAATATTAGATTTGAGTGAAAGAGAGAGTAATGAAATATTAAAAAAAATTTTTAAACATCAAGAAAGATTAGATTTTACCTGCAGGATTAAATGGACAGAAAACGCAGTAGCTATTTGGGATAATAGATCACTCTTACATCAAGGATTAAGTGACTTTTTTCCTGGTCGTGGCTTAGGCTATGAGAGAGTTATGGATAGAATAGCTATTGAAGGCGATGAACCAAAATAAATTATGAATTTTGATTATATAATAATCGGTGGAGGATCTGCTGGTTGTGTATTAGCCAACAGGCTAAGTGAAAATTCAAAAAATAATGTAGCTCTTATAGAAGCGGGTAAAGATAGCGATATTTGGAAAGTTAATATGCCATTGGCAATACTTTATGCAATGCATGATCCTAAGTATAATTATAAATATTATTCTGAGCCTGAACCTCAATTAAATAATAGAAAAATTTTTTGTCCACGAGGAAAAATGATTGGTGGCTGTTCCGCACATAATGGGATGGTTTATGTTAGAGGAAATCCTAATGATTACTCAAGATGGGCTAAAATGGGACTAGATGACTGGTCTTATGAAAAAGTTTTACCTTATTTTAAGAAAATTGAAACTTGGTCTGAAGGAGGTAATGAATATAGAGGTGGCGATGGTATTTTACCAGTTAACCAATCAAAAAACTCAAACCCTCTTTTCAAGGCATTTATAAATTCTGCTGGAGAAGCCGGATATAAAATAAATTCAGATATGAACGGAAAAGATCAAGAAGGCTTTGGAATGTACGACGTAACAATACATAAAGGTGAAAGAGCAAGTGTTTCTAAATATTATTTAAAACCAGCTAAATCTAGAAATAATTTAAAAATTCTAACTGAAAAATATGTCAAAAGAATATTATTTGATGGAAAGAAAGCAATTGGTGTAGAAATTTTAAGCAAAAATAAAAAAGTTGAAAAAATTTACTCAAATAAAGAAATTATTTTAAGCGCTGGTGCAATTAACTCTCCACAAATACTAATGCTATCTGGAATAGGTCCAGGAGATCATTTAAGAGAAAATGGAATAGATGTTATTCATAATTTAGAGGGCGTAGGTGCTAACCTTCAAGATCACCTCGAGGTTTATATACAACAAGAATGTAAAAAACCTTTAACACTTTACTCTTATGTTAATAAAATTAATATGGTTAGAATTGGAATCCAATGGTTCTTATCAAAAAATGGGCCTTGCTCTTATTCATTCTTAGAAGCAGGAGGTTTTTGTAAATCCTCGCCAGAACAGGAATATCCTAATATTCAATTTCATTTTTTTCCTGCATTTGTAATTGACCATGGTTTAGTTGACCCTGATAGACACGGTTTTCAATTACATGCAAGTCCAAATCATCCAAAAAGTAGAGGAAATATAAAATTAAAAAGTTCAGATATTTTCGACGCTCCAACTATTAAATTTAATTATTTAGAGCATGAAGATGATATGAAGCAGACAATTGAATGCGTGAAAGTTGCAAGAAATATACTCAAACAGAATTCTCTTAAGGAGTATGCAGGAAAAGAAATAGGACCTGGTGAGGATGCTACATCTGATGAAACTATTGTCGAGTATATAAGATCAAAAGCTGAGACAGCTTATCATCCCTCATGTACACTTAAAATGGGCATTGATAAATCAGCGGTTGTAGACCAGAAGCTGAAAATTCATGGACTTAAAGGCATAAGAGTTGCTGATGCATCAGTCCTTCCTGAAATTACTAGCGGAAATTTGAATGCACCAGTAATCATGGTGGCAGAAAAAGCTTCGGACATCATTTTAAATTAATATAAAGATCAAAAAAACTTTGGTATATGTCGCCAATGGTTAAAGATCAAAATACAAAAGGTATTTTATACATAATGACTGGAATGGCTTTTTTTTCCATTCAAGATTCTTTAATAAAATTTATATATAACGATATTGCATTATTTGAGCTGTACTTAATAAGAACAATAATACAAGCAAGTCTACTTTTAGCTTTAGTGTTAATAACAAAGCGTAAAGTTTCTTTTAAAACACATTATCCTTTGTTAACACTTTTAAGAGTTGTATGTTTCTTTTTTGGTTTTAGTTTTTTTTACATCTCTTTGACCTTTATGACACTTGCAATGACAAGTGCTTTGTTTTTCTCTTGCCCATTTTTTATGTCTATGTTTGCAAAATTCTTTCTAAAAGAGCAAATTGGTATTAGAAGATGGTCAGCGATCGTTGTAGGTTTTATTGGTGTAATTATAGTTTTAAATCCAACATTAGAGGAATTTAATTTTCTTAAATTGGCACCAGTAGCTTGCGCAATTTGTTATGCTATTTCGATGACTATAACTAAATATACATCTGACAAAGATGATATTTATACTCAAATGTCTTGGTTGTATGTATTCGCTATTTCTGCAGGAATAATAATTTTTTTAGTTAGTGGTGATGGAAAATTTAATACTTTCTCTGATCCAACTTTCCAATTCATTACCAGAGAGTGGTTTACAAATCCTTTAGAGGCATGGCCTTATGTTGTTGTAATGGGTATAGTTGCTTTTATATCATTTTTATGCGTTTTCTCAGCTTATAGTATTGCATCACCTTCTATCATTTCTTTGTTTGAATACTCATATATCATTTGGGCAATGCTTGCTGGATATATTTTATTTGAAACAATTCCTCTACCTAGAACATTTTTTGGTGCCGCAATTATTATAGCTGCCGGTGTTTATATTTACTATAGAGAAAAAGTAAAAGGTCAAATGATTGCAACCGACACACCAACTGTTAATAGATGATAAAAAAAAATTATATTCCTACAATCGATATTTCCTTTATCTTAAAGTACGGATTGGAAAAAAAAAAATCTAAAAAAATTTTGCAAAAAATAGAGCACGCGTGTACTAAAGTAGGCTTTTTCCAAATAGTTGGTCATAATATTAGGCAGAGTGATATTAAGAAAATTACGAAAGTTGGGAATTTATTTTTTAACTTAAAAAGCGAAAAAAAACTCATGTTAGCGCCAAAAAAATGGAACCGAAAAAATAACAATTTGTATAGAGGTTATTTCCCAAATGATGTTAATGGAAAAGAAGGTTTAGATATTGGAGATCTTAAAGTTACTAAAACTTATTCAAAGAAGGTTAAAAATAAATATATAGAATTTATTGATTTGAATAAATGTTTTAAAAAAAAATCAATTAAAATTTTATCTGATTACTTTGATAATATATTTAATTTAAGCGAACTATTATTTAAAGGAATAATAAAACTTTATGGCAAGAACCCTTGCATTTCAAGTGAAGTATTTTCAAGGTATAAGACTTTGAGTACTTTGAGATTTAATTTTTACCCCAAGCAAAATAAACCAGTTGAAATTTCTAAACAGGATGGCGTTGCATTAGGTTGTGAGACACATGTTGATAGCGGTATATTTACTGTATTATATCAAGACAAAACTGGTGGACTACAAGTTCAAAATAGAAAGAACAAAAAATGGTATAACGTTCCATTTAATAATAGAGCTCTTGTAGTAAATACAGGAAGAGCAATGGAATTTTTAAGCAAAGGAAAGTATAAGGCAACAAATCATAGAGTTATTTGGAATAAGAAAAAAAGAATGTCTATCCCATTTTTTTTTGAACCCTCGTTTGATTTTAAGATGAAAAAATCATTTCTTAATGAAAATTATAACCAAAAAAAGGAAATGGTTTATGAAAAGTTTTTAAATAAATCATTAAAAAAATTTGTAGAATATCAAAGATAATTATTTTAATTTTTTAATGCTGGAAAGACTGGATTTGATTTTTGGAATATTTTTTGATACTCCTGCTTAATACACCTATTTGAAATGTATTTTATATTTTGTTTATTTGCTATTTCCTCTGCGCTTTCGTGGTGAATTCCATATTGTAACCATAAGACTTTTGTCCCTATCTTAGCTGCTTGCTCAGCAATACCTGGTGCTTCAGCAGACGGTCTAAAAACATCAACAATATCAATTTTCTCCTTAACTTTATCCAAGCCTGAAACTACTTGTTCTCCATTTATTATTTCTCCCTCAGCATTAGGATTAATTGGTATTACTTTATATCCAAAATCTTGCATATATTTCATCACAACATTTGCTGGCTTTCTTTTTATTTTCTTTGGATCCTCTTTTTTTTTTTCTGAGCTAATACCAATCATTGCGATCGTTTTAGCATTCTCTAAGATAATTTTTATTTCTTGATCATCCATTATCTATGTTTCCATTTTGGGGATCTTTTCTCTAAAAATGCTGAAATCCCCTCTTTTGCATCCATTGCCATCATATTTAGTGTCATCATTTCACTTGTGTATTTATAAGCTTTATTTAATGGCATCTCTAATTGTTTGTAAAAAGCTCTTTTACCAATTTTTATTGTTAAATTTGATTTGGAAGATATTTTTTTTGCAATATTTAATATCTCCTTGTTTAATTTGTTTTTTGTGAAATGGTCGTTGATTAATCCAATTTGTTTTGCAAAGTTCGCTTTAATTGGCTCACCGGTTAACAACATCTTCATCATTTGTTTTCGATTTATCTTTCTGCTTACTGCTACCATAGGTGTACTACAAAAAAGACCTATATTTACTCCAGGAGTAGCAAAAATTGCATCATTAGTACTGTAAGCTAGATCACAACTTGCAGCTAATTGACAGCCTGCAGCAAAAGCTGCACCATGAACTTTTGCTATTACCGGTTTCCTGCCCTCAACAATTTGTATCATTACTTTAGAACATAAATTAAATAATTTTAAATATTTAGATTTAGTTTTTAGGCTTTTAACTTCTTTTAAATTATGTCCAGCACTAAAACCTTTTCCGTTGCCACTTATAATTATTACTCTTGTTTTGCTATCAGCATCAAATTTTTTTAAGAGTTTTGATAATTCATTTAATGTTTTAAATGATAATGAGTTATATGTTTTAGGGTCATTTAGTGTTATGGATTTTATGCCAAAGCTAAGATCTTTTGAAATAACATTCATATTTACTCCAATTCTCCCTCTTCACGCATTTTAGCTCTTATTTTTGTTGCTGATATTTTTTGAATTTCCTCAGAAAGAACTACCTCCTCTATTTTATATCCAACTCCTCTACCATAAGAAATATTTGTAATGTTAGGCACAAGCATTATCTTAAATCTCCCCTCATATTTAGGATTTAATCTATCTTCAATATTCTTCTTAACAGTGTCAAAATCAAATGGATTATCATCAACTCCTTGGACATCTCTTATTTGAATACATACTTGACCAGTTTTTTTGACTATCTCCTCAAATAAAGCATAATGACCATCATGAAATGGTTGCCATCTTCCAAGCATTTGTGCGGTTGGTTTTTTATTATCCCACTGGTAAATCATTTATACTCCTGATATTTATAGTTTATTCTTTAATATAGAAATTTAAAGTATTTAATTTAAAATGTACTAGAAATTTTTAAGTTAGCTTCATACTCGGGATATTCACTAAGTAAATCATAATCTGTTTCAAATAAAATATCGAAACCATTTAATTTTTTACCATAATTAGCAGACGCAACATTATCTTGAATAGAAAGTGCATACTGAACTTCCCTTAATTTTATATAAGCTGTTCCTAAGTAAAATGTATCACTGTGACTGTTCTCGCTTTGATTTCTTTCATATAAAGTGGTCAATGAAAATCCAGTTTGAGTAATTACATCTAAGCCTAATTTTACTTTACCACTTTTTGGTTCTTGCTGATCAATTGATCTCGTATAAGTCGTATTGGGATCAGAAACATATTTTATAGAAACATCTGAAGAAGGACTAATATCTAATCCTAATTCAATACCAGTAGAAGGTATAAAATTTATATTATTTAATTTAAATATATTGTTTAAGTTAATACCGGAATATAAAGCACCGTTTTTAATTGTTTGATCATCATAATCTAATGCGTCGGTTCCAGTCTCTGAATATTCTTCTAGACGTGTATGGCTAAAATCAAATCTGATATTTGGCGAAATATTTAAATTATTTCTATTTAAAACAGTAGAGTAATTTATAGATCCATATAATTGTGCTCCATCTCTGTCTCCATTCAAGGTATTACTGCCACTTTTTCTAACATTTTTTAAATCAAGTTTGCTAAAACCAAAAATACCGTCAATAAATTTATTTTCACCCGTCATTAGGCTTGCATAGGTGGAAAGGCTGTAACCATCAGTATCTAATGAGGTTCCAGGAGTTCCGACCTCAACGTCGTCTTTAGTATATCTAATTGTATATCCGTAAAGATATCTATCGCTTACTTTGTTATCTACCCCAATAGTAATACCTTTAGTATTTATATCCTTTGAATGTGAAGCATTCGTATCTCCAACCCTACCTATGCTAACACTTCCTTCGCTCCAAAAAGACCAGGTTGTATTAATTTCTTCTTCTTCGACATCTTCATCATCGGTAAGAGCTACTGGAACTACTTTTGCAATTGAAGCAATTTTAGGATTGGAAAATTTAAATTTAATTCCCTGACTAAATAATTCTCTATCTTCGTTATAGTTTCTCAACCACTGTAATCGATTAAATATTGGTATTGATACATTTTGTATAATTCTTTTTGGCATCTTTGTTTGAGCTTCAACTAATGCAACAACTGTTTTATCTTCAAAAGGATCAGGGGCTTCTGTGGCAATTGTTTCTGTCGTAAAGTTAAGCGCAGTTGAACTAGATATTCCTGGATAATCTGCGCTATCTACATCATCAAAAGCTGTCGAGGCAATTGTTACATAGTAACCTGTTTCGCCGTCTAAAGTGTTACCGGGATTAATTGTAATTTCTGTAGAACCTGATCCAGAAACTTTTGTACCTGTAACACTGATTGTTTCAACTGTTGAGTCATCTGATGATTTTTTAATTAAAATATTACCGCTTTCTGCGTCTACAACTTCAGAAAAAGTTAAAACAATATTATCGTTTACACCAACGCTTGATGCTCCGTCTGATGGTGAAGAAGAGGAAAGTGTTGGAGCTGTATTATTTATTTCAAAAGCAGTTGATAATGAATATTCATGAACACTATCGCTGGTTCCATAGCCTAACATAAACATTTTTGTACCATCATTACTAAATTCAATTGCAAATGGTTCATTATCTTCTGAAGATACATCGTAACTTCCTTTGTGTGTGAATCCTTCACTTAAATCAAAAGCAGTGTTTAATGTATATTCGCTTAAATCTTTACCATGACCACTAATAATATACATTTTCGTCCCATCACTATTAAAATCAACATCTCGTGGAAGCCGATCATTAGCGAACACGCTATATTCTTCTGGAGTACCTCTAGATGATTCTGCAATACTATAAGGTGTACTTAATGGAACTTCTATAATTGTACTGTCTGTAAATCCTGAAATAAATAGTTTGGTTCCATCATTATTGAAAGTTATTCCACAAGCTCTTACATCCAAACTGCTAATATCCCAAACAACTACTGTTGTATCATCATAAGTTGATAGATCGTATGCAGTGCCAAGAGTTATTTCATGAAGATCATCATCTTTCGCACCCATAAGAAATAATTTAGTTCCATCGTCATTAAAAGTTAATCCAAATGGTTCGCTATCCCATTCAAGATCGCCAGTTACAACTGAAAGTCTATCAACATGGCTTGCAGTTGAAACATCAAATGCTGTTGTTAAATCCCATTCGTTAATTTCGTCATCGGTAGAAGCAGAACCTGTTGTAAACATTTTAGTTCCATCATTGTTAAATACCAAACCAGCAGGAGTTTGATTTATTGTTAATGAAGCATTTCCAGTATGAACATTCATGGGATCATTTAAATCCGTTATACCTGCAATAACTTTGAAATTAATTATTATAAAAACAAAAAAAAATGATGAAAACCTCATACACATTAATTAAAGAATCATTCAAATAAAAAAGCAATTTATTTTTTTAAATCGTCTAATATTTTTGATGCCCAAATTTTAGCATTTTGTGAAGTTACATGAAAATTATATTTTTTAGGTTTAACAAACATTTTATTGGTATCATCAAATCTACCTGCTTTAATAGTGTCAACCCAAACTATATAATCTGCAGGAAATAATTCTCTTGCAGCAGGGGTTGGGGCTATAAAATCAGCAATAACATTATTACCTTCATTTTTAAGTTTAAGTGCAAATTCAGCCATTCTTTTTGCTTGTCTTTTCCTTCCCTCTGCAGAAAAATCCCAATCATTAGCAGCTTTTCTAACTTCATCCGCATTTAATCTTTTTGCATTAATCAACGGAGCCAATTCATCAGCTAGAGTAGTTTTACCAGCTCCAGGAAGTCCCATTATTAATATTATTTTCATAAAACTTTGTATAATCCTAACCAAGCATTAACATCTTTGCTTGCTAAATAATTTGATTTAAAAAATTCAATTTCTTTGATTTTGCTGTTATCAACTAAACTTTCAATCTTACTTTTAAATCCATAATCAATATATATAGCCTCATTTATAGTAAAACAAATAAATCCATTTTTTTTGGTAATACGCACAAATTCATCTAAAGCGTGAGCTTTTACATGGGCAAATGTAAATGTACCAACACACATTACAACATCGTAAAAATTGTCTTCTTTATCAATTTTTTTATTTAAATCAATTTGCTCAAGTTTGTTATATAAATTATCCGGAGCCTGATTTAGTAATTCTTTAGAAATGTCTGCACCATCAAAATAATTAAATCCATATTTTTTCAATTCAATGCC
>CACEKE010000006.1 GCA_902560075.1 uncultured Pelagibacteraceae bacterium | reverse complement strand
ATTTGAATTTTTCAATTATATGTTTGTTTAAATTCCTTTTATTCAAATAGTTTTTTAACTTTTGATTATTGCTTTTAAGTAAATTTTGGTGACTAAAATCTACATACTTAGAAATTACTGTTACATATTCATTGAATTTTTTCTCTCGTTCTTCATCCTTTTTTGAAAATAAATATGGCTGCATACCTGCTAAACTAGCTAATGTTTTGACTGCTTCACCAAACTTTAAATTTTGGGTTTTCATTAAATAATCAAAAATATTTCCGTGTTCGCCTGTACTAAAACAATGATAAAATTCCTTTTCATCATTAACAGTAAATGATGGTGTTTTTTCATTCTTAAAAGGTGATAATCCTACAAACTCCTTACCCCTTTTTTTTAAATTGACTGTTTTTGAAACTACAGTAGAAACTTTTACTCTAGCTTTAATCTCATCTAAGTACTCTTTTGGATACTTCATTGTTACTTATTATTTAATAGTTCCTTTAAAATTTTTCCTGCTATTGAAAAGTCAATATTTTCCGAATTTGTTTTTTTTAATTCACCCATTACCCTTCCCATATCCTTGATGCTTTCTGCATTTAATTTAGATATTATTTCTGTACAAATATTTTTAATTTCATCTTCAGTTAGTTGTTTCGGTAGATAAGCAGAGAGTATATTTACCTCCTGCTGCTCAATTTCAAGCAAATCCTTTCTATTATTTTTTTTATAAACTTCAATTGATTCGGATCTTTGTTTGATCATTTTTTTTAACAATTTAGAAATATCAGAATCGTCCGTATGTTTTTTATTTGGTCCCGATCGATTTAAAATATCTAAATCCTTAATGCCAGATAAAATTAACCTATAAGTTGATATCACCGCCTTATTTTTTGATTTAAGTGCATTTTTATATTCATTTTCGATTTTATCTCTTAGTGACATAAATTATTTCATTAACTTATTCGAAAGTTAAAATTATTCAAAAACAAAAATTGTTTTTTTTTAAATTGTTATACATCTCTTGCGAAAATTAGGGTTTTATTGTAATAACCTTTAACTCATGAGTTGTAATTGAAAAAAAAACAAAAAGATTATTTCAATAAAAACAATCAATTTAAAAAAGGCATTTTAGTTCTTGATAACAAAACTATTTTTAAAGGAATAGGCCTTGGTTATAATGGTACAACAACAGGAGAGGTATGTTTCAATACTTCTATAACAGGATATCAAGAGATTATATCTGACCCATCATACGCTGGTCAAATTATAAACTTTACATTTCCCCATATTGGAAATGTTGGGGCCAACAAAGAAGATATGGAGTCAGACAAAATCTGGACTAGAGGTGTAATATTTAACTCCGAAATTACAAATCCATCTAATTACAGATCATTAATAAATCTAGACCTATGGTTAAAAAAAAATAAAGTTGTAGGTCTTACTGGTGTTGATACTCGTAGCTTAACAAATTTTATAAGGGATAAGGGTGCTCCTAAAGGGACGATGTCTGTTAGTAAAAACGGGATTTTCAATATCAAAAAATTAATAAATAAGTCAATTAAATGGCATGGTTTGAACGGTTTAGACCTTGCTAAAGAAGTTACAACTAAGAAGAACTATACTTGGAAAGGTTTAAAAACTTGGAAAAAAGGTATTGGTTTTAAAAAATCTTTAAAAAATAAATTAAGAATAGTAGCAATAGACTTTGGGATTAAAAAAAATATCCTAAGATACTTTTCAGATTATGACTGTGAAGTAAAGGTGGTTTCTTGTAATTTATCCTCAGAAAAAATACTTGAATTGAAACCACATGGTGTTTTTTTATCTAATGGACCTGGTGACCCCGCCGCTACTGGTAAATATGCAATTCCGGTTATTAGAGATCTTATAAAAAAAAATATTCCTATTTTTGGTATTTGTTTAGGACATCAGCTGCTAGGATTAGCATTAAATGCAAAAACAAGAAAGATGAAATTAGGCCATAGAGGTGCCAATCATCCTGTAAAAAATTATTTAACTGGAAAAGTTGAAATAACAAGTCAAAATCATGGATTTGAAGTAGTAGAGAGTAGCTTGCCGAAAAATGTAAAAATAACTCACAAGTCTTTATTTGATAATTCTATTGAAGGTTTAAGATTAGTCAACAAGTCAGTCTTTTCAGTTCAATATCATCCTGAGGCAAATCCGGGACCACAAGATAGTAAATATTTATTTAATGAGTTTATAAAAGAAGTTAAAAAATATGCCAAAAAGAAAAGACATTAAAAAAATTTTAGTCATTGGGGCTGGTCCAATAATTATTGGTCAGGCATGTGAATTTGATTATTCGGGTACCCAAGCTTGTAAAGCCTTAAAAGACGAGGGTTATAAAGTAATTTTAATAAATTCAAATCCAGCAACTATCATGACAGATCCAGGAGTGGCTGACAAAACTTATATAGAACCTATTACCCTCGAAGTGCTTGAGGAAATATTAAAAAAAGAAAAACCAGATGCAATTTTACCTACTATGGGTGGCCAAACAGCGCTGAATTTAGCTATTAAAGCAGAACAAACAGGTCTGCTTAAAAAGTATAAAATTGAATTGATAGGAGCAAAATCTAAAGCAATAGCAAATGCAGAAGATAGAAAAAGATTTAGAAAGAATATGGCGGAGATTGGAATCGATTTACCAAAATCAGAAATAATAAATAAATTTTCTGATGCCTCTAAGTGCTTAAAGAAAATAGGTCTTCCAGCAATTATAAGACCCTCATTTACTTTAGGAGGTTTAGGAGGGGGAATAGCAAAAAATAAAAAAGATTTTTTTAAAATAATTAAAGAGGGAATGCACGAGTCTCCTCAAAATCAAGTTTTGATTGAGGAATGTCTTGAGGGTTGGAAAGAATACGAGATGGAAGTGGTCAGAGACAGAAAAGATAATTGTATAATTGTTTGCTCAATAGAAAATGTTGATCCAATGGGTATACATACTGGAGACTCGGTAACAATTGCTCCTGCTTTAACCTTAACAGATAAAGAATATCAAGTGATGAGAAATGCATCGATAGCTTGCCTTAGAAAAATCGGTGTTGAGACAGGTGGGTCTAATGTTCAATTCGCAATCAATCCAAAAAATGGGAGAATGGTGATTATTGAAATGAATCCAAGAGTCTCTAGATCTTCCGCTTTGGCTTCAAAAGCCACAGGATTTCCCATAGCAAAAATAGCTGCAAAGTTGGCAGTTGGTTATACTTTAGATGAACTAAACAACGAAATTACTAAAGTTACACCAGCTTCTTTTGAGCCTACGATAGATTACGTGGTCACAAAAATTCCAAGGTTCACTTTTGAAAAGTTTAGTGAAACAAAAGCAATATTGGGTACATCAATGAGATCTGTTGGCGAAGCAATGGCTATTGGAAGGAATTTTAAAGAGTCTCTTCAAAAGGCTTTAGTTTCCTTAGAGATAGGATTGTCTGGATTAGATGACATATTTAATTATAAAAAAACAGATATTTTAAGAGAATTAAAAAAAAATATACCAAATAAATTACTATTAGTTGCTGAGGCATTTAGAAAAGGCATTTCAATTAACAAAATACAGTCTCTATCAAAAATTGATCCTTGGTTTTTAAGTCAAATAAAAGAATTAGTTGATGAAGAAAAAATTTTAAAAAAAAGGGGGCTACCAAAATCATTTGATGAATTTAATAGAATTAAATCAATTGGTTTTTCTGATAAGAAATTATCTAAATTAACAGGCATAAAAGAAAATTTTGTTAAATCAAAAAGAAAAGCTTTAAAAGTCTTTCCAGTTTATAAGAAAGTAGACACCTGTGCTGCTGAATTTAAATCTTTCACACCATATATGTATTCGACTTATCAAAGAAATTTTTCTTTTAAAACAGAATGTGAGGCAGATCCATCGAATAAAAAAAAAATTATTATAATTGGAGGAGGTCCAAATCGTATTGGCCAAGGGATAGAATTTGATTATTGTTGTTGTCAAGCTAGCTACTCTCTTAAAGAGGCTGGTTATGAAACGATAATGATAAACTGTAATCCAGAGACAGTTTCAACTGATTACGATACAAGTGATAGATTATATTTTGAGCCATTAATTGAGGAATATGTTGAAAACATAATATTAAAAGAAAGATCAAAAGGTAATTTAATCGGAATAATTGCACAATTTGGAGGTCAAACTCCTATTAAACTTGCTAAATTTTTAAGTGATAATTCCCTACCAATTTTAGGAACACAATATAAATCAATTGATCTTGCAGAAGATAGAGATCAATTTAGAGAATTGTTAATCAAATTAAATTTAAAACAAGCAGAAAGTGGCATAGCAAATAATTATACTGAGGCTTTGAAAATCTCGGAAAAAATTGGATTACCTTTAATTGTAAGACCATCTTATGTACTAGGTGGAAGAGCGATGGAAATAGTTTACGAAGAAAAACAATTAGATAACTTCATTAAAGAAGCTTTTAAAGCTTCTGAAGAAAATCCAATATTGATAGACAAATTTATCGACAATGCAATGGAGGTGGATGTTGATGCGATTTCTGACGGAAAAGATGTTTATGTTGCAGGTATTATGCAACATATCGAAGAAGCTGGAATTCACTCTGGAGACTCTGCTTGTTGTTTACCCCCAATATCTATTAAAGAAAATTTATTAAGAGAAATAAAAATTCAAACAAGAAAATTAGCACTATCTTTGAAAGTTGTAGGATTTCTAAATATACAATTTGCAATTAAAAATGATCAAATATACGTTATTGAGGTAAATCCTAGAGCAAGTAGAACTGTTCCATTCGTATCCAAGGCTAATGGTGAGCCTTTAGCAAAAATTGCATCTAGGGTTATGGCAGGAGAAAAGCTTTCAAAATATAAACTTAAGTATAAAACTAATAAGGTGTTCGCCGTCAAAGAAGCTGTATTTCCTTTTAATAAGTTTCCTGATAGCGATGTTTTGCTTGGACCAGAAATGAAATCTACGGGTGAAGTAATGGGTTTTGATCGCGATTTTGGAATGGCCTTTGCAAAAAGCCAAATAGCATCCTCTAATTTGCTACCTACAAAAGGAATGGCTTTTCTTTCGGTAAAAAATTCTCATAAGGAAGAAGTTATCAACCTCGCAAGAAAATTAAAAAAGATAGGTTTCACACTTTCTGGAACTAAAGGCACCGCAGAAGCTTTGAAAAGAAATGGTATGAAATGCAAAACAATCAATAAAGTGAGTAGCGGCAAACCACATATTGTCGACATATTAAATTCAAATAAAATTTCATTAGTAATAAATACGGGAGGTGGTAACAGCGAAACTAGAATAAGTGACGCCAAAGCCTTAAGAAGAGCAACATTAATAAATAAGGTCCCTTATTGTACAAATATGTCTACTGCTTATGCCTGCATTAAAGGGATAGAAGCCCTTAAGACTAAAAAGCTAAGAGTATCTTCTCTACAAGATAACTAAAAAGTTAGAAAACTTTCCAATCTGTTTGAAAAGTTACATAGTTTACTTGCAGACACCTTCTTTCTTTTACAATTTCTTTTTTTTCCATGCCATGCCAAGTATTAGGTCCACTTGAGAAGAAATAACCATAGTTGTGCTTGTAAGGCACCGTTTTAACTTTATTTAAATTTTCATCATAAAAATCTGTGCCTAAAGTTTCGCTTTCATTTTCATTGTTCACAAATAACAAACATGAAAGTAATTTTTCTTTAATGTCACAATGAGGTTTCAACCAAAAGCCTTTTCTGTCACAGATAACCTCAACTCTAACAAATGAGTTTGACAAATCTTTATTGATTAATTCTGATATTTTTGAGTGTGTTTCCTTTTGCTGTAACTCATTAATAAAATTTGAAAGTCCTGGAAATTCTTTTGAGTTTTCTTTAGTCACAAAACATCTAAACTTTAAGGCTTTTCCACCTGTACTAATTCCTTCTCTAAATTTACCTTCTCCACCATCAATTGCTCTTGTCCCATCATATTCTAATTTGTGTTCATTTGGATTTGCAATATCTGCTTTTATAATCTCATTGATCGCCTCTTCTGATAATGGATTATTTAATTCCCAATGAGGAAAGGGTTTGTCGAATTTATTTGAATTACTTGTTAATGAATTTAAAAAAGACATTTATTTTAATTTAATTAATTTTGATACTCTATTTGCTTCATCTAGCTTTTCATAGCTCCAAGTTTCTAATTTGTCATCTAGTTTTCTTAATATGTTCATATTTTCAAATAGTTTTCTAAATTCTTTGAACCTTTTATCATTTCTTTTGGTTTCTATCATTGCGACATAAACCGGTTTTCCTGTCAATGCAGCTTCAGAGATCATAGAACTGGAGTCACATGTAACAACAATATATTTAGCTAAACATAAAGCTGATAAATATGCCTTCTTATCCACAGTTTCAATAATAGTTGTATCATTTATTAGTTCTGACTTAGCTAATGAGACTGTTTCCATAGGTGTTCTGTTCGAGGGTATAACAATTAGATGAAGATTATTCTTTTCTGTTAAGTTTTTTATATTAGAAAATATAGATTTAATATTTTGCGTTGAATAATTATAATATTTTGTAGGTCCACCCAAAATTAATGTTAAAATATCTTTTTTTTTGTTTATTTTATTTTCTAAGTAATCTCTAGATTTTTCTATTTCTTCTATTGTCAAGTAATGTAGTGCACCCTTAGAGGAAATGACATTTTTACCTGATATTCCGTCGTGCTCAGGTGCGATTATATAATTAAAATTGTTTAAGGAAACTTTAGGATTTTGTATATGTATATTTATAATATTTTTATTTGAATTTTTTTTTAGATAAATTGATGGAACAACGCTTTTTCTTCCACAAGATATAATTATATCAAATTCTTTCTCAATGTTGTTTTTAAAAACATATTTTTTGACAGGAGTTAAAGACGGGGGAATCAATTTCCAAAAATTATTCAATTCAATTTTCTCGTGAAAATATTCTAAGTCCAATGCTTTAGCCAAACCCTCTACTTGGCTAATCATTCCATGTAATCCTTCGGTTAATAATAACCCTTTTAATTTACTCATTTATCACTATATAAACTTGTATGTCAGAAAAACCAACTAAACATACAAAAGTGTTAATAATTGGATCAGGTCCTGCTGGATATACTGCAGCAGTTTACGCAGCAAGAGCAATGCTAAAACCAATATTGGTCTACGGTTCTGAACCAGGTGGGCAACTTACAACAACCACTGATGTAGAAAATTATCCAGGTTTTGCAAAAGCTATACAGGGACCATGGTTGATGGAGCAGATGAAAGAACAAGCTCATGCAGTTGGTACAGAGATGATTGAAGATCATATTTCATCTGTAAACTTGAAATCTAAACCTTTTGAGGCGATAGGTGACGGTGGTCAAAAATATACTGCAGACTCAATAATTATATCTACTGGTGCACAAGCAAGATGGCTTAACTTAAAGTCAGAACAAGAATTTAGGGGATTTGGTGTATCGGCATGTGCAACATGTGATGGTTTTTTCTTTAAAGATAAAGAGGTTGCAGTTGTTGGGGGTGGAAATGCGGCTGTCGAAGAGGCAATGTTTTTAACCAAATTTGCATCTAAAGTAAAATTAATACATAGACGAGATAAATTAAGAGCTGAAAAATTATTACAAACTAAATTGATGGAAAATAAAAAAATAGAAATAATATGGGATAGTGTTGTTGAAGAAGTAATTGGTGATGACAATCCCAAAAATGTAAAAGGTATTAAAATAAAAAATATTAAAACTAATGAAGTAATTGAGATGAATTTAGACGGTGTTTTTATTGCAATTGGTCATGATCCTGCAACACAATTATTTAAAGACCAACTTGAAATGGATAATGAGGGATATTTAGTAACAAAATCTGATTCTACTGAGACCAACGTTCCTGGAGTTTTTGCGGCTGGAGACGTAAAGGATAAAGTGTTTAGGCAAGCTGTAACAGCTGCCGGAATGGGTTGCATGGCAGCACTTGAGGCAGAAAAACACCTCTCACATAATTAAATAAATGTCTTGTAAAGTATTATTAACAGGTATTAGTGGATGGATTGGCAAACATATAGCTATTCAATTGCTTAAAGAGGGTCATCATGTTGTTGGAACTGTTAGAAATGAAAATTTAATTGAGCCTACAAAGGAAACTCTAAAAAGCAAAAACACGCCCTTAGATAATTTAACTTTTGTTGTACTAGATTTGTTAAAAGATGAAGGTTGGGATGAGGCCGCAAAAGGATGCAGATATACAATGCACGTCGCATCTCCATTTCCAATAAAGGTTTCTAATGATAGACAAAAGTTAGTGCCTGCAGCTAAAGACGGAACTTTGAGAGTTTTAAAAGCAAGTATTAATGCAGGCGTTGATCAGATAATTTTAACCTCATCAATAGTCGCAATGTTCAGAAAACCAAATCGAACGAGTCCATACTCTTTTGGAGAAAATGATTGGACTGATATTAATTGGGAAAAAGGTGTTAGTGATTATTTTTTGTCAAAAACAGTTGCAGAAAAAGCAGCGTGGGAATTTATGGAAAGCAAAGGTTTAAAAGACAAATTAACTGTTATTAATCCTGGAGGAGTTTTTGGAGATGCGCTTGATAGTAAAGAGTGCACATCAATAGAATACGTAAAACAATTTTTAAAAGGTAAATTTCCGGCAGCACCAAAATGGGGAGTATTAATTTCACATGTTGAGGACGTAGCTAGATCACATATTGTCTGCATGGGAAAAATGGGAGTTGGAGGTCGAAGAATAATTGTTGGAAAAGATGTTAAAACATTGCTTGAATTATCAAATATAATGGCAGAGGCTCTTCCAGACTACGCAAAAAAACTTCCAAAAAGAGAATTGCCAAATTTTATGGTTAAATTAATCAGCTTTGTAGATTCAAGTGCAAAAACTATGATACCTGATCTACAAATTGTTATGCAAACAGACACTACTTACTCTGAGGATTTATTAGGAATGAAATTTAAATCTGCAGAAAGTGCAATGTCAGAAGCTGCAAAGTCAGTTGTTAGACTTGGCTTAGTTTAAAACTAACTCCTCTATTTGATCAGACTCAAAAATTTTTTGATGATTATCTGAATTTAAGGCTTTAATCATTGCCTTTGCAACTGTCTCGGCTTTAATAGGTCTAACTTTTTTAATTTTTCCTAATAGTATAGGTGATAAAGCTTTTAAAGCTATTGAACCAATTGTTTCCCCAATTCTGAATTCTTTTCTATTCCCTAATAAAAAAGATGGTCTCATTATTGCTAATTTTGAGAAATTTAAATTTTGTAAAAATAATTCAACCTCTCCCTTATTTTTAAGATATGCGCTTGCATGGCTTGGGTCAGCATACCCAGATGACACATATGAGAAATTTTTAACTAAATTTTTTTTAGCAATTTGTGCAATTTCAATTGGAATATTATATTCTATTCTTCTGTACTCCATTTTATTAGGTGTATTTTTTTTTGTAGTTCCTATACAAAAAAAACAATCATCTCCATTAATATAAGATTTAATTGGGTCTTGATTTATAAAATTAGTCTCAATTACCTCAACTTTTTCATTTATGTTTGAGGGTACAGATCTTACAAATATCTTTATTTTATTGTAACTATTATTTTTGATTAATAGGTCTAATACATGACTACCGACTAGTCCGGAGGACCCAAAAACTAACGCTGTTTTCATTTTTTAATTTAATTTTTCACAAAAGTCTTTAATTCTTTTTAAAGCAACTTTTAAATTTTTCATTGATGTGGCATATGAAATTCTAAAATATCCGTCTAAACCAAACGCTGATCCTTGAACAACAGCAACATTTGCTTTTTCCAATAATTTTTTAACAAAATCACTATCTTTTTTTAAATTATTTTTTTTTCCTAATAGTTTTTTACAATTTGGAAATACATAAAACGCACCATTTGGTTTTAAGCAATTTATACCTTTTATGGAATTTAAAGATTTTACAACAAAATCTCTTCGCTCTTTAAAAGATTTTGCCCTAGTTCTTATAAATTTTTGAGTTCCATTTAGTGCTTCAACAGATGCAGCCTGACTTATTGAGGATGGATTTGAGGTTGATTGCGATTGAATTTTTCTAATAGCATTAATTATTTCTACTGGGCCCGCTGCATACCCAATTCTCCAACCTGTCATAGCGTATGATTTGCTAACACCGTTCATTGTTAAAACCCTATTTTTAAGTTTAGGAATTTGAGCAATTGTAAAAAATTTAAAATTATCATATCGAACATGCTCGTATATATCATCACTTAAAATGAAAATTTTTTTATTTCGTAAAAGAATTTTTGATAATTTTAATATTTCTTTTTTAGTATACCCAGAGCCAGTTGGATTTGAAGGTGAGTTAAGAATTAGCCATTTAGTCTTTTTCGAAATAGCCTTTTTTAATTTTTGTGGTGTGAGCTTAAATCCATCTTTTTCATCGCATTTAATAAATTTAGGTTTTCCACCTGCTAGTAGTACCATGTCTGGATATGAAACCCAGTATGGAGCTGGAATAATTACTTCATCTCCCTTGTTGAGAGTTGCCATGAATGCATTGTATAAAACTTGTTTACCACCAGTTCCAACGGTTATCTGATTTGTATTATATGAAAGATTATTTTCTTTTTTAAATTTTTTAATAATTGCTTTTTTAAGTGCGGGCGTTCCATCAACAGCGGTATATTTTGTATCTCCTGACTTTATCGCTTTTATTGCAGCACTCTTAATGTTATCTGGGGTATCAAAATCAGGCTCTCCAGCACCTAAACCTATTACATCTTTTCCAGCCGCTCTTAGTTCCCTAGCTTTTTGAGTAACTGCGATCGTTGGGGAGGGTTTAATTCTCTTTAAACTATTAGATATTATGCTCATTGAAATATATTTTTATTTTATTACTTTGTTTAATATATGCAAAATACTTATCAAGATTTAATTACAGATATTCAAAGTAAATCTCCCCAAATCAGTGGAAAACTCGAGGGGGGTAAAAAGTTTAAAATAAAGTCAGATTTTAAACCTGCGGGAGACCAGCCTGAGGCAATTAAAAAATTAGTAGCCGGTGCAAAAAAGAATGATTTCAATCAAGTTCTTCTTGGAGTAACTGGCTCAGGAAAAACATTTACGATGGCTAAAATTATTGAAGAAACTAATAGACCAGCACTGGTTCTTGCTCCTAATAAAACTTTAGCTGCGCAATTGTATGGGGAGATGAAGGCTTTTTTTCCAGATAATGCTGTCGAATACTTTGTATCATATTATGATTATTACACACCAGAAGCTTACGTGCCAAGGTCAGATACTTATATAGAAAAAGAAGCATCCATCAACGAGCAAATTGATAGAATGAGACACTCTGCAACCAGATCTCTTCTTGAGAGAGATGATGTTTTAATTGTTGCAAGTGTATCATGTATTTATGGATTAGGCTCTGTTGAAGCATACAGCAAAATGACTTTAACTTTGCAAAAAAACTATGACTACAATCGTGAACAAATTATAAAATCTTTGGTTGCTTTACAGTACAAAAGAAATGATCAAAACTTCTTTCGTGGTACGTTTAGAGCAAGAGGTGAATATCTGGAAATTTTTCCTTCGCATCTTGAGGACCGTGCTTGGAGATTAAGTCTATTTGGGGATAAATTAGAAAAGATTGAGGAATTCGATCCTTTAACTGGGGATCAAGTTAGAGAATTAAACTTAGTGAAGGTTTACGCAAATAGTCATTATATAACTCCCAAACCGACAGTAGAGCAAGCAGTAATAAATATTAGAAAAGAGTTAGAGTTGACTTTAAAAAAACATAGATCTGAAAATAAATTACTAGAAGCTCAAAGGTTAGAGGAAAGAACAAAATTCGATTTAGAAATGATAGAGGCTACCGGATCATGTGCGGGTATTGAAAACTATTCAAGATTTTTATCAGGAAGAAAACCTGGAGAACCCCCACCCACTTTGTTTGAATATTTTCCTGATAATGCTCTTATATTTGTTGACGAGTCTCATGTTACTGTTCCGCAGTTAAATGGAATGTTTAAAGGTGATAGATCAAGAAAGAGCACGCTTGCAGAATATGGTTTTAGACTTCCATCTTGTATGGATAATAGACCTTTAAAATTTGAGGAATGGGATCTAATGAGAACACAAACTATTTTTGTATCTGCAACACCTGGACCATGGGAGCTAGATCAAACTAAAGGTAAATTTGTTGATCAAGTTATAAGACCAACTGGTTTAATTGATCCATTGGTTGAAATTCGTCCAGCAAAAAATCAAGTGGATGACTTGATGCATGAATGTAAAGAAGTTGTAAAAAATAATTATAGAGTTTTAGTAACAACATTAACAAAAAAAATGGCTGAAGACTTAACAGAGTATCTGCACGAAAATGGTGTTAAAGTTAGATACATGCACTCTGATATTGATACTTTGGAGAGAATTGAAATCATGAGAGATCTAAGAATGGGAGTTTTTGATGTTTTAGTTGGTATCAACTTGTTAAGAGAAGGTTTAGATATACCTGAATGTGCTCTTGTTGGAATACTAGATGCAGACAAAGAGGGATTTTTAAGATCAGAAACTTCCTTAATACAAACTATTGGTAGAGCTGCAAGAAATGTGGATGGCAAAGTAATACTTTATGCCGACAAGGAAACTAAAAGTATTAAAAAGGCTATTAAAGAAACTGAGAGAAGAAGAGAAATTCAATTAAAATATAATAAAAAACATAAGATAGACGCAAAGTCTGTAAAGAAAGAAATAGGAGATATTCTTGAAAGTGTTTACGAAAAAGATTACGTAAAAATAAGCGAAGGATCTAATATCGGTGGCAACTTAAAAAAACATTTAAAAGCTTTAGACAAAAAAATGAAAGAGTCTGCATCTAACCTAGAATTTGAAGAAGCTGCAAAAATAAGGGATGAAATCAGAAAACTTCAGAGTACAGAATTAGAAATAACATTGAACCCTAAAATAAGACAATATGATGTTAAAAATAAAGTTTACCCAAAAGGAAGATCTACATTAGGAATGCCTGGAACTAGAGTTACAAAAAAAAGAGATAAAAAATGGAAGCACGCAAGATAATAATCACTGGTGGAGCTACTAGAATAGGCGCGGCTATAGCTAAAAAACTATCTGGTAAAAATGTAGAGATAGTAATTCATTTTAATAAGTCTCGTACAAAAGCAATAGCATTAAAAAAAGAGCTAGAGAAAAATGATACGAAAATTTATTTAGTGAAAGGAAATTTGAACAAAGAAGAAGACATAAGAAAAATAATTAAAAGTTCCAAAAAGTATTTAAAATATTTTGATTGTCTTATTAATAACGCATCGATGTTTGAAAATGATAAATTAGATAATTTCTCCTCTGAAAGTTGGGACAAACATTTAAATATCAATTTGAAAGCACCAGCACTTTTAACCAGAGAATTTGCAAAAAATGTCAAAGGTAAAAATAACAATGTTATTAACATCATTGATCAAAGGGTGTTTAAACTTACTCCATTTTTCTTTTCTTATACATTAAGCAAAACAGGTCTTTATACTTTAACTAAAACATCGGCCATGAGCTTAGCACCTAAAATTAGAGTAAATGGAATAGCTCCAGGACCAACTATCAAAAATAAAAGGCAATCAAAAATACATTTTAAGAAGCAATTTTTGGCCACTCCATTAAAACAACAAGTTAATGTTAATGAGATTTCTAATGCTGTTGACTTTTTTATAAAAACCAGTTCTATAACAGGTCAAGTAATTTCAATTGATAGTGGTCAGAGCTTAAACTGGCAAACGCCAGATATAATGCGAGGAAAAGAATGAAAAGATTTTTTCTTATAATTTTATTAATTTTAATTTCGTGTATCAATGCATATGCAAACCCAAAGGAGGTTATAAAAACTGATGGTTTTGTAATTCCTACAAATAAATGGAAAGATAAAATTAAAATTGACGAAAATTTTGAAATTAATAATCCTGAAGATAAAATAATAATTATATACAATCATGGTTCTGACGGAAACGACGTTAAATTAAAACATTGCTTCTGGAGATCAGAACTTAGAAATTGGGCTCAGCTTGCTGGTGATAAAATAAATGATAAAGAAATTATGGTTTATATACATTGCCAAGGTCAACTAGAGGGTGATTTGGGTGCCAAACTAGGAAAAATAGGGATGTGGACCAAAAAGTGGGTCGGACCTTATCCAGGGACCTCAAAAATGGATCGAAGAGTTGAGGAAAATTTAAAGGTTATTAGGAAATTTGTTGACTTAGGTGTACCAAAAAAACAAATTTTTATGTCAGGTCATTCTTGCGGAGGCTGGGCAACGTTAAGGCTAACTGCAAAATATATGAATGAAGTAGGTGGAGGTATATCTTTGATGCCTGCATGTTTTTGGAATTTATCAAAAAAATATAAAGTAAAAAAAGTTGGTTACCAAAAAGCTATGGACAAATTTCATAAAAAATATCCTGGTATGGCTGGATGGAGACAAGAACAGATTGATTTAATTAAAAAAGGAAATGCACCAGTTTTAATTTTTACTCATCCTTTGGACCCGTATGAAGGATTAACATCTGATTGGATGGATGATGTTCCTAACTTTAAGAGAATAGTGGTTTCTGAAAAAAAAACAATTAATGGAAAAAAATGTAAAATTGCTGGTTCCAATTGGGAAGAACCATTAAAAGATGCGCATATAATTGATTTTGCTGATTGTTTTATGCATTATCACAAGTTAATTAAAGAATACATCGCGTCAAGACTTTAGGGTATGAAAAGAAATAATTTAAAAATTGTCAAAATTGATAAAAATAAAAGTCTATTCAATTACGAAAAAAAAGTATTAATCAAAGAATTAATATTAAATATTAAATTAGGATACTTTGATTTTGAAAAAGAGAAGCCTCAAAAAGTCAAATTTAGTCTAGAAGTTAATTATAAGGATAAAAAACCGACGAACGATAAAGATCTAAAGTCTATTGTAAATTACGACAAATTAGTAAAACTTATTAAAAAGCTGGTTAAAAACAGACATTATAATTTTTTAGAAACACTAGCAGAGGATATTTTTGATGAGCTTTTCAAAGACAAAAGAATTGATAAAATAGTTCAAAAAATTGAAAAACTTGAAATTATAAAGGATTGCTCATCAGTAGGAATTCAAATTTCGAAAAAAAGAAGCAATGCGTAATTCCGAAATAGGAAAAGAAGTAATTAAAAAACAACTTCCATTAATACCTAAATTACCCGGGGTATATAAAATGTTGAGTATAAATAACGAAATTTTATACGTAGGTAAGGCAAAAAATCTCCCTAATAGACTTAAAAGTTACGTTTCGGAGAAGAACCATATTATTCGAACAGAAAGAATGCTCTCTCAAACTAAAAAATTAGAAATTACAACAACCTCTAATGAGAGTGAGGCACTACTTTTAGAAGCCAATTTGATAAAAAAACATAAACCAAAATTTAATATTTTATTAAGAGACGATAAGTCTTTCCCATTTATTTATATTTCGAACAAATCTAAATGGCCACAAATCACAAAACACAGAGGAAAAAAAAATAAAGATGGTTTTTTCTTCGGTCCATTTGCTTCAGCAGGATCAGCTAATTGGACTATTAAAATGATTCAAAAAATTTTTCAATTAAGAGTTTGTGATGATACAGTTTTTAAAAATAGAGAGAGGCCGTGTATACTATATCAAATAAAAAGATGCTCAGGTCCATGTGTTGGTTTTGTTAAAGAGCACGATTACAGAAAAAGTGTAGAGGATGCGATCAAATTTGTGTCTGGAAAATCAAGAAAAATTCAAAAAAGTTTATCTAATCAAATGGAGGTTGCAAGTGAAGAGCTGGATTTCGAAAGAGCGGCAATTTTAAGAGATAGAATTAAATCACTTAACATAATTCAATCTTCACAAAGAATTAATGAAGCAAACTTGATTGAAGCAGATGTTATTGCTGCATACAAAGAGTCTGGTAAAACTTGTGTTCAAGTATTTTTCTACAGATCAAAACAAAATTGGGGAAATCAATCTTATTTTCCTAAACATGATCCAGATGAAAAATTGTCTGATATTCTAAACTCTTTTGTTATTCAATTTTACGAAAATAAAAGTGTTCCTAAGAGTATTATACTAAGTGAAGAAATTAAAGAAAAAGAACTGATTGAGAAAACCTTAACTCAAAAAGAGAACAAAGATATAAATATATCTGTTGGTAAAAGGGGGTCTAAATTAAAAGTCATAACTCAAGCTATCAATAATGCTAAAGACAGTTTAAATAGAAAATTATATGAAAGTCAAAATAATAAAAATTTATTTGAAGAAGTTTGTAAAAAATTTGATTTAGATAATAATATAAAATTAATTGAGGTTTATGATAACAGTCATATACAGGGTACAAACAGTGTCGGTGCTTTGGTTGCTTACGGCGAGGAGGGATTTATAAAAAAAAGATACAGAAAGTTTAATATTAAAGTGAAGGGTAATGAACAAGATGATTATGGTATGATGAAAGAAGTGCTAAATAGACGCTTTAAAAGAGCAATACAAGAAAAGGACAACTACTTATCATTTCCTGATTTAGTTTTAATAGATGGAGGCAAAGGACAATACTCTACAGCAAGAGACACCATGAATGAATTAGGACTTCACGATATACCTGTTGTGGCCATAGCAAAAGGAAAGCAAAGAAATAGTGGTAATGAAACTTTCTTCCACAATGGACGAGAATATAAATTTGAAAAAAATGACCCCACCCTATTTTTTCTTCAAAGGATAAGAGACGAGGTACATAGATTTGCTATAAGTGCCCATAGAGCCAAAAGAAAGAGAGGAATTAGTAAATCTTTACTTGATCAAATTGAGGGTGTTGGGGGTATAAGAAAAAGGGCTTTATTAAACCATTTTGGATCTGCTAGAGCAGTAGAATCAGCTAGTTTAGACGAAATTAAATCTGTTGATGGTATTGAGGAAAAAGTGGCAAAAAAAATATATAACTATTTTCACGAATGAAAATTAAAATCCCAAATTATTTAACAATAGGAAGAATAATTATTGTACCAATTTTCGTATTAACATTTTATTTACCTGGTTTTTATGGTGATATAATACCTTTTTCTTTATTTGTAATAGCTTCATTTACAGATTTCTTAGACGGGCTTTTAGCGAGAATGTATAAAGAGGAGTCTAAATTAGGTGAGTTGTTAGATCCTATTGCAGACAAAATTATTGTTGCCACAGCATTAATTTTACTTGTTATGGATGGAACAATAAAAAATTTTGAGGTAATTGCAGCTATAATAATTTTAACACGAGAAATTTTAATTTCTGGATTAAGAGAATTTTTAGCAAAAGGTAAAGTCAATATGCCAGTTTCAGGTTTGTCTAAATTAAAAACATTTCTACAAATGTTTGCTATTTCTATATTACTCTTAGGGCAGACGGGTAATAAATTAATTAATTTTCAAGATTATAATGCACAAACGATTGGAATAATAATATTGTGGTTATCCGCGTTTTTAACACTTTATACTGGGTACGATTATTTAAGAAAAGGAATTGACCACGCAATCTCGGAAGATGAAAAAAATTAAGCTGCTTTCTTTTTTCTGACAGTTTGCTGGTAACTTTCAGATAATTGGATTATCGTATTACATACTTTATAGTTAAATTTATCAATCTGAGATACAGGGGTAACTTCAGCGGCAGTACCTGTTAAAAAACATCCTACAAAGTTTTTGAGTTCTTCAGGTTTAATCTTTCTCTCATTAACCTTTATATTCTTAGAATTTGCAATTTCAATTACTGTTCTTCTTGTAATTCCATCTAAAAAAGAATCTGGAATTGGAGTATGCAAAGTCCCATCTTTATCTTTAAAAAATATGTTTGCTCCAGTAGCCTCTGCAATGAAGCCCTCGTGGTCTAGCATTAATGAATCTGTATAGCCTTGTTTTTCAGCTTCATGTTTTGACAAAGTGCAAATCATATATAAACCTGCAGCTTTAGTGTCCCATGGAATTGTGTTTGGAGCAGGACGTCTCCAATTAGAAATATTTAATTTGATACCCTCTAATTTTAATTTTGGATCGAAGTATGATCCCCATTCCCAAGTTGCTATTGCAACATGTATTTTTGTTTGTTGGGCAGAAATTGCCATCATTTCACTTCCTCTCCAAGCTACAGGTCTCACATAACCATTTTTTACATTTTGAGTTAGTACAATTTTATTTGATGCTTCATTAATTTCTTTTTCAGAATATGGAATTTCAAAACCCATTCTTCTTGCGGAATGAAAAAATCTTGAGGTATGTTCGTCTAATTTAAATATATCTCCGTCATACACTCGCTCTCCCTCAAAAACACAACTTGCGTAATGTAAACCATGGCTTAATACATGCAGTTTAACGTCTTGCCAATCAACAAGCTCGTTATTGTACCAAATTTTTCCTTCTCTTTTATCGTAGGGTATCATTAGATTTTATTAACAAAAAATATCTTTGTATGTATAATATGTCAATATAACTTACCAAAATGAAACAGTTACTTTACCTTAAAGATAATCAATTAAAAGAATTTATAGAGAAATTATTTGTTAGTTATCGTGAAACATTCGCAGATACTAAAAAAATTTTAGATAAACACAATCTAGGCATTGCCCATCAAAAAGTACTTCATTTAATATCTCAGTACCATGGTATTACTATTTCTGAACTATTGGGTAAACTTAAAGTCACAAAACAAAGTCTGAATAGAGTGTTAAATGATTTAATTAAAATTAATGCTCTTAAATTTAAAAAAGATACTAAGGACACACGAAAGAAACATGTTTACCTAAGCGAACAAGGTGAGTATTTATTTAATCAAATTTTTTCTATACAAAAGAAAAGGATACACAAAGCTCTTCTAAACTCTTCATCAGATGAAGTTTTGCATTTTAATAGTGTACTTAAAAAAATAATTAATGAATAATTTCTTAGCTCATATTTTAGTTGTAGATGACGATGATGGTATAAGAAAACTTGTTAAACAGTTTTTAAACGAAAATAATTACTTGGTAACAACTGCGCAAAGTGCAGAGGAAGCTCAAAGCAAAATAAAGATTATTGAATTCGACCTAATTGTACTCGACGTTATGATGTCAGGAAAAAGCGGTTTGGAGTTTTTATTAGAAAATAAAAAAAGTATTGATACACCTGTTATACTTTTGACCGCAAGAGGAGAGTCTGATGATAGAATTAGAGGATTTGAAAGTGGTGCAGACGATTATCTTCCCAAACCGTTTGAGCCGAAGGAGCTGATACTAAGAATAAAAAGTATATTAAATAGGACAAAGACTAAAAAACCTAAACATTTGGCAGAGTTTGAAAATATTAAAATTGATTTAAATAAGCTTTTTATATTTAAAAATAATAAACAACATAAGATAAATAATACAGAAAAAATAATCCTCGAAAAAATGATAAATTCACCAGGTAAGACATTATCAAGAGAGTTGATAGGTAATCTAATTAAAATAGACAAAGAAAGATCTGTTGATGTTATTATAACAAGATTGAGAAAAAAAATTGAAGATGATCCTAAAAACCCAAAATATTTACAAACTATAAGAGGTAAAGGTTATGTTTTATGGATTGATTAAATCATTAAAAAAAATTTTACCTAAGCAATTATTTTACCGTGGACTTTTAATTGTCGCTATACCTATAATTATTTTACAAGTAACAATTACACTTGTTTTTTTTGATAGTTTATGGATTAAGACCAATAAAGGTATGACACGAGCACTAGCCTCTGAGCTTAAAACTTTCATAGACGCCTATGATAATGAAAAAACTGACAAAGATTTTATAATTGTTCTTTATAAAGAAAATTTAGATATAAATATTAAATATAAAGAAAATTTAAAATTACCAATACATAACGACAAAAGATGGTTCAGTCCTATTGATAGAACTTTAAGACGTGAATTAAAATCTAGAAATTTAAATTACTGGTTTGATACAACTTCATATAAACAATTAGTTAATATTAAAATTTCATATGAAAATGGTTTTTTTGAATTTTTCATTCCTAGAGAAAGATTAACTAGCTCGTCCGCTCGAATTTTTGCCTTATGGATAACAGTACCTGCTTTACTTGTTATTTCTATAGCAATGATTTTTTTGAAAAATCAAACAAGACCTATTTTAAAATTAGCAGAGGCTTCAGAAAAATTTGGAAGGGGTGAAAAAATTGAGGAATTTGTACCATCTGGTGCTCTAGAAATTAGAAAAGCTGGTTTTGAATTTGAAAAAATGAGAAAAAGGATTATCAGACATTTAACACAGAGATCTGAAATGTTGTCTGGAATAAGTCATGACCTTAGAACACCACTAACTAGAATTAAATTACAGCTCGCGTTAATTAAGGACAGAAAAATAGCATCAGAATTATCTGATGATGTTGATGAGATGGAAAAAATGCTAAATGAATATCTTCAATTTGCTAAAACTGGAGCAGAAGAAAAAACACAGAAATTTAATTTTCAAGTCTTAATCTCATCTCTTTTAGACAAATATGATAATCCAGATATTACACTTGAGAGTCCTGAAAATATAGAGTTTGAAGGAAGAAAAGAACTTTTAAAAAGATGTTTTAATAATTTAATAGAAAACTCATTAAAATACGGTAGCAAATTAGCCGTAAAAATTGAAATTTTGAGAAAAAATTTTAAGGTTATAATAGATGATAATGGTCCAGGTATTCCGGAATCTGAATATGAAAATGTTTTTAAACCTTTTTACAAAATAGATAAAAGTAGACAAGACACTAAAAGTAGCGTTGGATTAGGGTTATCTATATCCTCTGACATAATTAGATCACATGGAGGAAAAATTGAGTTGAGCAAATCTATATTAGGCGGTTTAAGAGTTATCGTTTCTTTGCCTTCTTAATTTTTTTTTTATTTGATTTTGCAAGTTCAATCTCAATTTTCTCAATCCTTTTTCTAAGTATATCCAGATCCTCTTTTCCAACAATTTTCATTTTAAACAAAAATTCGTCCCTTTTTGACTTACATATATTGATTATCTCAGAATTTAAATCTTTATAGCTATTAATTCCATTCTCAATCAGTTTACCGAATTTTTTTAACAGTTCTTCTGAATTTGCCATAATATTATTTTTTTTTTGTTAATTAAGTTTATAATATTTTTTATTAATGTTTATCAATAATTTTGACCCAGTCGCCTTTAATTTTTTCATATTAGAGATTAGGTGGTACTCTCTTTCTTATATTTTTGGTATTTTATTCGGCTGGTTTTATATTAAAAATTTCTTTTTAAAAGATGTTAATTCAAAGTCACTATTTGATAATTATATTACGTATATAATTTTAGGAATTATTATTGGAGGTAGGATAGGATATGTATTATTTTATAATTTAAATTATTATTTATCTCGACCACACGAAGTATTTTTTATTTGGGAAGGTGGCATGTCGTTTCATGGTGGTGTAATTGGAGTAATAATATCCTCTCTAATATTTTCAAAAAAAAATGATTTAAATGTATTTAGGTATTTAGACTTGGTCGCACTCTCAGCTCCAATAGGAATTTTTTTAGGCAGAGTATCTAATTTTATAAATTCTGAATTATATGGAAGACAAACAGATCTTCCCTGGTCAGTTAAATTTGTTAAAATTGATGATTTAAGTAGGCACCCTTCTCAACTTTATGAGGCAATTTTTGAAGGACTAATATTATTTATCATTTTAAATATTTATAAAAAAAAATTGATTAATCCCGGTTTGATATCTTCACTATTTCTTATGATCTATTCTATTTTTCGGTTTTTTATTGAATATACTCGAGAGCCTGACAATCACTTAGGATTAATTATTTTCAAACTAAGCATGGGCCAAATTATTAGTCTGATTACTTTAGCCTTTGGAATATTTCTCTTCTATCTAAAAAATAAAAATGAACCAGAAAAAATTAATAACGCTTGATAGTTTTATAGATGAAGCCCTGTACCACAAGCGGACAGGTTACTATATGAAGAAATATCCTTTTGGAAAAAAGGGAGATTTCATAACAGCCCCGGGAATTTCAATTCTATTTTCTGAAATGATAACAATTTGGATAGTATTATATTGGGAAAGTTTAGGAAAACCAAAAAAATTTAATATTGTAGAATTGGGTTCAGGAGATGGCGAACTTATGTTAAATATGATCAAGACATCAAAAAATTTTCCAAATTTTTTTAAAAATTTAAACTTTTATATTTTCGAAAAAAGTAATTATTTAAAAGAAATACAGAAAAAAAAGTTGAAAGGATTTGGTTTAAATTGGATTAGTAATTTAAGTAATTTAGAGAAAAATAAAACTTTATTTATAGGAAATGAGTTTTTAGATGCATTTCCAATAAAACAGTTCATCAAAAAAGATAATATTTGGTATGAAAAGTATGTGGAAAAAGTAAACAATAAATATTTATTAAGAGATATCAAAGTAAATATAAAAAAATACTCTAAAATAGTTGGTTTTAATTTTTTTAATCAAGAAAAATTTATAGAAATATCTTTAAATCAGATAACTTTTTTAAAAAAAATTTCGGTTTTTATAAAAAAAAGAGGTGGTGGAATTTTATTTATCGACTATGGTTTTTTAAACAAAAAAATGTTTAATAGTTTGCAGTCTGTATCTAAGCATAAAAAGAGGAATTTTCTATTAAACAAAGGGAAGCAAGATATAACGCATCTTATAAACTTTAGTTTCTTAAAAAAATATTTTTATCATTGTGGACTTAATGCAATAATTACAACACAAGGAAACTTTTTAAAGAATATGGGCATAATGGAAAGAGCTGAAATTATGTCAAAAAATAAATCATTTTTAGCTAAGTCAGATATTTTCTTTAGAGTTAAAAGACTCACCGATATAAAACAAATGGGAGATCTTTTTAAAGTTATTTTCGCAACTCAAAAAAAACATGAATTTAAAAAAGGTTTTGATGTTTAAATCTAAAAAACTTAGTAATTATAATAAAACTATAGTACACGCATTTTTTAATAGTCAAGGTGGTGTATCAACTGGAATATACAAAGGCTTAAATTGTGGCCCAGGATCTAAAGATAAAAAAATTAATATAAGAAAAAATTTGAATATAGTTAAAAAAAAAATTAAATGTAAACAAAAAAATTTAATTTTATTAAATCAAATTCATAGTAATAAAACTTTTAAAATATTAAAGATAACAAATAATAAAATGGATGGGGATGGTTTTATAACTAAAAAAAATGATATAGCTTTAGGTATATTAACAGCAGATTGTGCTCCAATTCTTTTTTACGATCCAGAGAAACAAATAATTGGTGCTGCACATGCTGGATGGAAAGGCGCTTATAAAAATATTTCGAAAAAAATATTGGATGACATGAAAACTTGGGGGTCAAATATAATTGATATAATTGCAGTCATAGGTCCGTGTATTAGATATAAAAATTATGAAGTAAAGTCAGATTTCAAGAGGAAGTTTCTAAAAAAATATGATTGTGATGGTTGTTTTGTTCAAAGAAATAGTATGATTTATTTCGATTTAAGCAAATTTATTAAAAAACAACTTAGGGAAAATGGTATTAAAAACATAGAAATTATAAAAAAAGATACATTTATAAGAAAAAATAAATTTTACAGTGCAAGATACTCTTTAAAAAATAATTATGATGATTATGGTAGAAATATTTCGTTAATTATGATTAAATAAATCTCCTCAAAAAATATGAAAATTCTTACTGGGAATAGTAACAAAAACCTCAGTCATAAAATATCTAAATATTTAAAAAATAAGTTGGTCAACTCAAGTATAAGAAAATTTAGTGATGGCGAAATATATATTGAAATAAACGAAAATATCAGAGGAAATAGTATATTTATAATTCAATCTGTCTCTTCACCTGCAAATGACAATCTGATGGAACTTTTGCTGTGTATTGATGCATTGAAGAGATCCTCTGCAAAAAATATAACAGCTGTAATTCCATATTTTGGATATGCAAGGCAAGATAGAAAAGTTGTTCCAAGAACTTCGATCTCTGCTAAACTAGTTTCAAACCTGATTACTAATTCTGGAGCTGACAGAGTTGTAACGTTAGATTTACACTCTGGTCAAATTCAAGGTTTTTTTGATATACCTGTAGACAATTTATTTGCAACACCAATATTTGCTCGGCATATTAAAAGAAAAATTAAAACTAAAAACATGATATGTGTTGCACCTGATGTAGGTGGAACAGCAAGAGCAAGAGCATTGGGTAAAATGTTAAATGTCGGATTAGCTATAGTAGATAAAAGAAGACCTGCACCAGGTAAGTCTGTTGTCATGAATGTAATTGGAAATGTAAAAGGTAAAACATGTATAATTGTTGATGATATAATAGACTCAGGTGGAACTATTGTTAATGCTGCAAAAATATTAAAACAACGCGGTGCAAGTGACGTTCATGTATATGTTTCTCATGGAGTTTTGAGCGGTGACGCAGTTGAAAAAATCAGGAAGTCACAAATTAAAAATTTGGTAATTACTGATACAATAGACAACTCACAAAAAGTCAAAAAGGCTAAAAATATAGAGATATTGACAATATCTAATTTAGTTGGTGAAGCTATAAAAAGAATATCTAATTCAACATCTGTATCTGACTTATTTAATTAACTCTTGAAAAATTTCTATTCATGGGCTAAAAATCCATCTTTTATGAACTCACTAGAAGCTACAATTAGAGATACTAAAACAAAAGGTCAATTGGCTAATTTAAGAAATAACGGCAATGTACCTGCGATAATTTATGGTGGGAAAGATGAAAATCAAAAAATTTCGGTTACAAAAAAACAAATTAAAACCTTAATTGAAAAAGAAAATTTTGCCTCTGATGTAATTTTATTAAAAGTTGATGGTAAAGAATACAATGTTTTGCCAAGAGAAATTGTATTTGATACAGTCAGCGATGAACCAATTCATATTGACTTTTTGAAAATAGTTTCTGGCTCAAAGATTAATTTAGAAATCCCAGTTAAATTTATTAACAATGACAAGTGTCCTGGACTAAAAAGAGGTGGGGTATTAAATATAGTTAGACGAAAAGTAGAGTTGCGTTGCCCAACGGAAAGTATTCCAAAAGAATTAGTAGTTGATTTAGAAGATCTTGATATCGGTTCAAGTATAAAAATATCATACATAAAATTACCTGAAAATGTAATTCCAACTATTACTGACAGAGATTTTGTTGTTGCAACTGTTGCAGCCCCTACGGTGGTTAAAGAACCAGAAAAACCTGCTGAAGCAGACGGAGAGACTACTGAGGGAGGAGCTGAGGCGAGTGCGGATGGCGCAACAGAGGGCGGAGATGAGAAAACTAAAGAAACGTCTGACGGCGACAAAAATAAAGATGGAGACAAAAAAGAGGAAAAATCTCCAACAGATAAAAAGTAATTTTTGAAAAGCTAAATAATTTCATGTTATTATTTGTAGGATTAGGTAACCCAACCCCTGACAGTCAAAACAACCGTCACAACATTGGTTTCAAAGTCATTGATGCAATAAATCAAAAGTTTGGATTATCAAAACAAAAACCAAAGTTTAAGGGATTATTAACCACAGGTAATATTGGTGATAAGAAGGTTTATGCTATAAAACCACTAACTTTTATGAATAACTCTGGAATATGTATTAGAGAGCTTATTGAGTATTTTAAAATGGATGCTGCAGATGTAATTGTGTTCCATGATGACCTTGATATTGATGTTGGAAAAATTAAAGCTAAGTTTGGTGGCTCAAGTGCTGGGCATAACGGAATAGAGTCGATTGACAAGTTTATTGGAAAAGATTACTCGAGAGTAAGAATAGGAATAGGGAAACCTGAGTCAAAAATTTCAATTTCAGACTATGTATTAAATGATTTCAACGACGAAGAAAAAGAGAAATTAGATAATATTACTGAGAATATTATAACCTCCTTAAATATACTTCTTGATAAAAAATTAGAGTTATTTTCAAGTACTGTGAATAACAAATAAATGGGTTTTAAGTGTGGAATTGTTGGTTTGCCTAATGTAGGTAAATCTACTCTATTTAATGCATTAACAAATTCAAGCATTGCTCAAGCTGAGAATTTTCCTTTTTGTACAATTGAACCTAATGTTGGAAATGTTCCTGTGCAGGATGATAGACTAGACAAATTATCCGAAATATCTAAATCAAAGAAAAAAATATATACATCGATTTCATTTATAGATATTGCAGGATTGGTTAAAGGAGCCTCTAAAGGTGAAGGCCTTGGTAACAAATTTTTATCCCATATAAGAGAGGTAGATGCAATTATTCATATGATCAGATGCTTTGAGTCAGACGATATTCAAAATGTTAATAAAAACGTAGATCCTATTAGAGACCTAGAAATTATAGAAACTGAAATGAAACTTGCAGACATAGAGTCTATTGAAAAAAGATTAGAAAAAAGAAATAAAAATAAAAATAGTGATTTACAAAATGAAATTTTAAAAAACACACTTGAAGGAATAAACAATAATATAAATCTTCTAGAAATATTAAAAAAATATGATCAGAAAGAAATTAAAATGACTGGACTGCTTAGCTTAAAGCCTAAATTATATGTTTGTAATGTAGAAGAAGAAAATATTAGTAAGGGCAACAACCACACTAAATCATTCATTAGCACATATGGCGAAAGTAATACAATTATAATTTCAGCAGAAATTGAAAATCAAATTAATGAACTAAAAGATGAAGAAAAAAATAGTTTCATGGAACTACTAAAAATCAAAAATAGTGGATTAAATAGTCTTATTAAAAAAGGGTATAATTTATTAGAATTAGAAACTTTTTTTACTTCAGGTCCTGAGGAAAGTAGAGCGTGGACAATTCAAAAAAATTGTATTGCTCCTGATGCAGCAGGTGCAATTCACTCTGACTTTAAAAAAGGCTTTATAAGAGCTGAAACAATATCTTTTGAAGATTTTGTTAAATTTAGTGGATGGCAAGAGTGTAGAAATAAAGGAAAAATGAGACTTGAGGGCAAGGATTATATCGTAAAAGATGGAGATATATTAAACTTTCGTTTCAATACGTGACCAAATTCTTTTCATGCTGAAGTAAACGAGTATTGTAAGTATTACTAAGTAAATTATTGCTCTAAAACCAAACTTATGTCTTTCCTCTAGCTTTGGCTCTGCAGTCCAGGCTAAGAAAGTTGTAATATCTTTAGCCATCTGTTCTGGAGTGGCAGGAGTACCATCAGCATAAGTCACTAGATCATCATAAAGTTGTGGTGGCATTTTAATTTTATTTCCATACATATACTTATTGTAGTACACACCATCGTCTAATTTCATTCCCTCAGGTGGATCTTCATATCCTAATATGACTGAATATATGTAATCTGCTCCGCCTGCTCTTGCTTTAACCAAAACAGACATATCTGGGGGGTAAGCTCCTCCATTAGATAATTTAGCCTCTTGGTCGTTAGCATAAGGCATTACAAATTTATCAGATAATTTTGCTGGTCTAGTAAACATTTCACCATCATTGTTTGGACCGTCAGTCACTTCAAAGTTAGATGCAATTGCTTTAGCTTGTTCAATTGAGAATTCCGGGCCACCTTTTTCTGCTAAATTTCTATAAGAAACATATTTTAATGAATGACAAGATGCACATACCTCTGTGTATACTTGATAACCCCTCTGTAAAGAAGATCTATCGAATGTTCCAAAGAAGCTTTTAAAAGACCAATCTTGTTTTAGTAAAGGGTAATTTTCACCTGCTGAATAGGTTATATTTTGAATAGATAAGGTTAAAAATATTGTTGTAAGGTAAATTTTTAATAATTTCTTCACATTTAGCCCAGGCTATTTATTTTTAATTTATCACTTTTGGCTTTGGCCATTGATGGATTTGGCATTCCACCTAAAACGGGTTCCGTTATGCTTAGAGGCACATTTAGTGTCCGCTCTTTTCTTCCTAATATAGGCAATATAACTAAGAAATGAATAAAATAGTAAGCGGTAGCTACCCTAGCAATTAACAAATAGATTCCTTCAGCTGGCATAGCGCCCATATAACCTAATATTAAAACATCTGCTACCAAGAACCAGTAGAACTGTTTGTAGATTGGTCTGAATAAAGCCGACCTTACCTTAGATGTATCAAGCCAAGGTAATATTACCAAAACAAAAATTGCTGCAAACATTGCAATAACACCTAAAAGCTTATCTGGTATTGATCTTAATATCGCATAAAAAGGTAACAGATACCATTCAGGCACAATATGAGCCGGAGTAACTAATGGATTTGCCTCAATATAATTATCAGAGTGACCGAGAATATTTGGAGAGAAAAAAACAAAAAAAGCAAAAATAATTAAAAATATTAGAAGAGCAAAAATATCTTTAATTACTATATATGGATGAAAAGGAACCGTATCATTAGACGGTTTTTTAATATCGATACCAATTGGATTATTATTACCTGGGACGTGTAAAGCCCAAATATGTAATATTACTAAGCCCAAAATTAAAAATGGAAATAAATAGTGTAAACTAAAAAATCTTGTAAGAGTTGGATTATCTACTGAATATCCTCCCCACAGCCAATGTGTTATACTCTCACCCACTAAAGGTATCGCGCTAAATAAGTTTGTTATTACAGTAGCTCCCCAAAAACTCATCTGGCCCCAAGGCAATACATAACCTAAGAAGGCTGTTGCCATCATAAGGAAATAAATTAACATCCCTATTATCCAAATAATTTCTCTTGGAGACTTATAAGAACCATAATAAAGAGCTCTAAAAATATGGATGTATACTGCTAGAAAAAACATCGATGCTCCATTTGCATGAACATATCTAATTAACCAACCGTAGTTTACATCTCTCATAATATGCTCTACACTTCCGAATGCTAAATCAGCATGTGCAATATAATGCATAGCAAGCACTAAGCCTGTAATAATTTGTGTTATCAAGCAAAAAGTTAAAATACCTCCAAATGTCCACCAATAATTTAAATTTTTTGGTGTAGGATAATCTGTTAAATGGTTTGCTAAGGTTAAAAGTGGCAGCCTATCATTAAACCATTTTCCAAATTTAGAACTAGGTGTGTATTCGTGTGAGCTCATTTATTTATCCAATCTTAATCGTGTTACTATCTACAAAGGTATATTCAGGAATCTCTAAGTTTGTTGGGGCAGGTCCGCTTCTTATTCTTCCTGAAGTGTCATAGTGAGAACCATGACATGGACAAAACCATCCTCCCTCATAGTCACCTTTATTTGTTAATGGTACACATCCTAAGTGAGTACAAATACCAAGTGTTACTAACCATTCAGGTTTCTTCGCTCTATCCTCATCTTTTTCAGGATGTTTTAATTCATTTAGGTCAACTTTTCTTGCTTCCTCAATTTCCTCTGGGGTTCTATGTTTAATAAAAACTGGTTTACCTCTCCACAATACTGTGATCGACTGACCGGGTTGAACCGAGCTTATGTCAACTTCAGTGCTTGCAAGGGCCTTAACTGATGCGTCTGGGTTCATTTGGTCAATTAACGGCCATACAGCAGCTCCAACGCCAACCGCTCCTGCTGCAGTTGTAGCTGTTAAGATGAAATCTCTTCTATTTGGTTTTTTTTTATCTGAATTAGACATTTATTTAATTAATTAGTTAAGTTGTTATAATATTTATATATGAGAAAAAAAGTATTTTTACATGGTAACAATGACACAGAAAGACACGAATTATAGGCCTAAAATAGCCTTATATGAACCAGATATACCTCAAAATACAGCTGCCATTATCAGAACTTGCTCGTGTTTAGGAGCAAACTTAGAAATTATAGAACCATGTGGCTTTATTTTTTCAGATAGGAGATTTCAAAGGGTGGTAATGGATTATATAAATATGGAAAAAATTAAATTTTACAAAAGTGCAAAAGAATTTTTTGATAAAAAAAAAAATCAGAGAATAATTTTAATGACTACGAAGGCAAAAAAAATATATACAGAGTTTAAATTTAAAAAAGGTGATACATTATTGTTTGGTCGAGAGAGTGCTGGTGTACCTGATAAAGTGCATAAGATGCTAGATTTAAAGTTAAAAATACCAATGGAAAATAAATTAAGATCTTTAAACTTATCAACATCTGTTTCAATTGTTCTTTCAGAAAATTTACGGCAAACAAAATATTTATAACATGAATCAGGAATTAAAAAAAAGATTAGCAAGAAATTGGTTTAAAATTTTACAAGACGTAATTTGTAAGGAAATTGAAATTATTGAGTCTAGAAAAAGAATTTTTAAAAAAAAAAGATGGTTTAGAGGAAAGAAAAAAAAAGAAGGTGGAGGAGAGTTCAGAATATTTGAAAATGGAAAAGTTTTCGATAAGGTGGGTGTAAATTTTTCAGAGGTATATGGTAAATTTTCAAATAAATTTAAAAAAAACATCCCAGGTACAGAAAAAAGTTCTAAATTTTGGGCGTCAGGTGTTTCAGTTGTAATGCACATGAAAAATCCATACGTACCTGCTATGCATTTTAATACACGATACATAGTAACAGGACATGGTTGGTTTGGTGGTGGAATAGATGTAACACCATGTTTTAATGACAAAAAATTAGAGATATGGTTCCACTCAAAATTAAAGAATGCATGTGACAAACACAATAAAACGTATTATCCAAGATATAAGAAATGGTGTGATGAATATTTTTATTTGCCACATAGGAACGAAAGAAGAGGTATTGGAGGAATTTTTTTTGATTACAAGAAAGATAATTATGAAAAAGATTTTTCATTTATAAGAGACGTAGGATTAAATTTTAAAGAAATTTTTAAAGAGATTATAAAAATTAAAAATAAAAAAAAATGGAAAAAAAAAGATAAAGACATACAGTATCTAAAGCGAGGAAGATATGTAGAATTTAATTTGCTTTATGATAGAGGAACTAAGTTTGGTTTACAAACTGGCGGAAACGTAGAAGGTATTTTAATGTCCTTACCGCCAATTGCAAAGTGGATATAGAGTGGAAAAAGAACCAATAACCATTGATGGATTACAAAAACTCAAGGATGAGTTAATATTTTTAAAAGAAAAAAAAAGACCAGAGATTGTATCTGCAATTGCAGAAGCAAGATCTCATGGTGACTTAAAAGAAAACGCTGAATATCACGCAGCAAAAGAGCAACAGTCACATAATGAAGGAAGAATTCAAGAGGTTGAAGACATAATAGCTAGAGCCAATGTTATTGATGTCACAAAATTAAATAACGATGGGAAAGTAATTTTTGGATCAACTGTTTTTTTAGATAATTTAGATACGTCAGAAAAAATTAGTTACAAGATAGTTGGAAAAGATGAAGCAGATTTAACAAAGAAATTAATTTACTTTCAATCACCAATAGGCAAAGGATTAATAGGCAAAAATAAAGGAGATTTAGTAGAGATCAAAACACCATCTGGCTCAAAAAATTTTGAGATTATAAATGTAGAATATATTTAATTATTAATAATTCTATTTACCTCTTGATTTGTAATTTTAAAATTATTTTGCACCCATATATCCTCAATTTTTTTTAGTTTAGTGCCTAATTCCTTTCCCTCTTTTAAATTGTATTCTTCAATTAAATTTTTAGCCTTAATTGGAAAAATTGGTTTATTTGTTTCAATTATTGAGTTTTTTAATTTTATCATTTTTGTAATATCTTTTTTTAAAATACAGATTTTAAAGTCAATAAGATCTATCACTAATGATTTATCATTATAATAAACTAGTTTGTGTAAATTTTTTTCTGAAAAAAAATTATTATCGCTTAAGTTCGGATAATTCTGATATAGAAATTTCATACGCCTTTTATCATTATTAGATAATTTATATTTATACAAAAAATAGTCAGTATTATCAGTTTCATCTATTATTAAGATAGACAGCCAAAATAAGAAATCTTTTGACTGTAAAATTTCTAATGCTTGATCGTTTAATTTTTCTAATAGATGAATATTTTTTAATTCAGGAAAAACTAAATATAATATTTTTTTTAAAAATTCATCATCGTTTATTTTAAAAATATTTTTAGATCTAAATATTTTTTCTAGTTCACTTAATAGTCTTTCTTTCGAAATTTTATTTATACCAGATATATTTTTTAATATTTTTTTTTGTATATCGAGATCATGTGGTTGATTACTATAATCTAAAAAAAACCTTATATATCTCAATACTCTCAAGTAATCTTCTCTTATTCTATTCTCTACATTTCCTATAAATTTAACTTTTCCATTTTTTAAATCTTTCTTACCTTCAAATGGATCATATAAATTTCCCTCAAAATCCGCATATATACAATTGATGGAGAAATCTCTTCTAGACGCGTCCTCATACCATTTCTTTGTAAATTCAACATCTGCGTGTCTGCCATAACTTTTTATATCTCTTCTTAGTGATGTAATTTCAAATTTTTCGTTATTTATTTTAGCAGTAATAGTTCCATGCTCTATTCCTGTCTCAAAAAATTTTATGTTGTTTTTTTTTAATATTATCTTTACCTCTTCAGGTGTTAAATCCACTGCTAAATCAATATCGTCTACATTTTCGTTACTTAATGCTTTTCTTACACAACCACCGATAAATCTGATTTGGCAATTATTTAAATCATTAGAAAAAATATTAAAGATTTTTTTGATTTCATATTTTTTCTTTAAATTTTCAAATTTTAAATTTGTATTTAAATTGATATTTTTTTGCTTAATAAATTTTAATAAAAAATTTTTCATAATTGGCTGGGGCGCTAGGATTCGAACCTAGGAATGGCGGTACCAAAAACCGCTGCCTTACCACTTGGCTACGCCCCAAAATTATTTTTAAACCCTAAATTCTTATATAGTTTTAGATGAAATACACCAATGTTTTTTGTATTTTTTTTTAATTAATTTTGTCCCATTTAGCGCATCTTTTTTTGTTAAAAAATAAGCTACCAAAGCCGAACCAGATCCTGTCATCCTAGCAAATAATATATTTTTCAAGCTTGTTAAATCATTTTTTAATTTGCCCAGAGAGGGGTATTTTTTAAATACAATATTTTCTAAATCGTTATTTAATTTAATTAATTTTTTAACATTTGAAATTTTATTATTTGAGAGTTGAAAATCACTATAATTCCTAACTTTTTGATAAATTTGACCAGTTTTACAACCATAATCTGGTTTAACTATCGTAAGGTAAAGTTTTATTTTTTTATTAAATTCTCTCATTTTGCCATTTTTAGTAATAATTTTATTTTTTGTGTTCAGTCCAAGACATACGTCAGATCCAATTTGAGTGCATATTTTTAAAAGTTTTTTTTTATTTAGATATAATTTTTCTATTTTATTAAAATAATTTAATAATGTTGCTGCATTAATTGAACCTCCCCCCATACCTGATTGCGTTGGAATATTTTTTTTAATTTTAATTTTATATTTATACTTTAACAGTTTTTTTTTATCTAATAAATCCAGTAGTTTCGAAATTGTATTAGTGCTATTAATATTTTTAGAAAATTTGCCATAAAAAGTTATTCTATGTTTTTTTGCATTTATTTTTTTCACATATAAAAGATCATATAAATCAGAAAACATAACTAATGTTTCAATTCTATGAACATTACCCTTTAATTTTTTTATAACATTTAAATGAACATTTATTTTAGAAAAGGATTTTATCTTATGTTCCATTAACTTTTTGTAAGTCCGAAGATTAGCTTATTTTTAACTTCCTCGAGATTTATCTCACCGTCATTTTCAATTTTAAGAACATTTTTCCAAAAATATTTAGCCTGAATTTTGCGGTTTAACTTCCATAAAATATCTGCATAATGGTCCATGATAACAGGATCATCTGGTTTTAACTGCAAAGCTTGATTTATATATTTTTCTGCTTTGACAAAATCTCCAGTTAAATAGTATGCCCATCCCAAGGAGTCTGTTATGTATGGATTATTAGTGGTATTTTCGTAAGCTTCTTTTAACATTTCGATTGATCTATCAATATTTATATTTCTTTCTAACCAGCTGTAGGCTAAATAATTTAGAACATAAGGATCATTGGGAAAAATACTTAGAGAATTTAATAAATCCGAATCTGCTTTTTTATATTCTTTCAACCTTTCAAAGCTGCTCCCCCTTCTATACAAGGCATCAGCATATGAATCTGATTTTTTATCTATTTTATTCAGCACTAAATTATAAAAATGTATAGATCTTTGGTATTTACCAAAATTCTTATAAATATTGGCTACATCAAACAAAATTTTGTAATGAGGATCCTTTATTTTATTTAAATTTTTTTCGATGAATTTTAAAGACTGACTATCATTTTGCTCAATTGAAATTATTTGTCCAATTTTTTTTATTCTATACCAACTGTACATTGTGTCATTTCTATCTATTAGATTTAGAAATTTTTTTGCTAATTCAAAGTTTTCAACTAAAATATAATTTTCGGCAAGAAGGGATAAATTGAAATAAAATTTTGGATTTAAATACTGAGATAGATTGAGATAAAAGTTTGATTTAACAAATTCGTCTTGAGAGCTGTAAAGATTAGAAATTAAAAAGAAAAATTCGGCAACGAGATCGTTTGGACTTTCACAAGAAAAAAAGTCATTAAACTTAGATAATTCACCTTTCTCAATCCAAAGCTTTGATTGTGAAATTAATAAATTGCTATTTAGAGGGTTAATTGAGTTTGAAATCTCGCTGGCATATTCAATATTTTTATTGTTAATTAAGTGTCTCAAATAAAAAAAAATATATCTCGAAAAGTCACCATCATCTGTATTTATTATGTTTAAAAATTTATCACTAGACTCTGCTCTGCCTAAATAACAATCTTGAAATGCATCTGTTACTAGGGTTAATTTCCCAAAGTTATTGTTATTACTAAATTTTTTTTTGTTAGAAAAAAGATTTACATAACTTTCTAATGTACTTTTAATAATTGCCTCAAATGTAGTTTGCTCGTCAAACTGTTTCAGGCCTTCAATATATATTTTAGCAGTCAAAAAATCTTTTTTATTAATAGCATCTACGATTAAAATCACATAAGCTTCAAAAAAATTAGAGTTGTTGTTGCTTTTGTTGTTTGAGATTTCTCTAATTGCTTTTTTAACATCTCCAATCTCTACTAATGAAAAAATAAAATTTTTTAAAAAAGTTTCATGTTGAGAAATTAGAGCTTTAGAAGAATTATAATATTTTATAGCTCTTTCATTATTTACATTATCAAATGAGACTAAAGCTGAAAAATAATTGGACAGATACCTCTGGTTGAAATTTTTTTGATCAAATGATTTTGATTGTAAATTTGTTTGGTATAATAAAAATATACTCAAAATTAAAAATTTTTTAAACATTCTGAATATTATGATTATTAATGATAAAAATCAAAATGACATATTTGATGAGATGGAGATAGATTATGTATTTGCAAATAAACCTATAATTAGAGTCCAAAAGATAGACGAACAGGAAAATAAAACTCAACTTTTGGTAGATTTAGAGAAAAAAATACAAAATATTGAAAATTGTGAACTAAAAAAAAATGCTAAAAAAATTGTATTTAGTGACGGTAAACAAGATAGTAAAATAATGATTATCGGTGAAGGACCTGGTCAAAAGGAGGACGAACAGGGTAAACCTTTTGTTGGAGAGGCAGGTATCCTTTTAAATAAAATGCTTATGGCCATAAATATTAAAAGAGAACAAGTTTACATAACAAATGTCGTTAATTACAGGCCACCGAATAACAGAAAACCAGAGCCAAAAGAAGTGGCAAGATACTCAGAATTCCTTCGTGAACATATATTAATAATCAATCCAACAATTTTAATCTTGTTAGGTAGTACAGCAATGGAAGCTTTGCTAGGATATAAACTTAAGATAACGAAAGAAAGAGGTACTTGGAAAGAAGTAATAATTAAAAACAAAGTATATAAAACTATCGTATCATTTCACCCCGCATACTTATTAAGACAACCTGATCAGAAAAAATTTTCTTGGATAGATCTAAAAGAGATAAAAAAAGAAATCGATAGATCAAATATAAAAATCTAATGAAAAAAATAATTGCAGGAGTTGACGAAGCTGGCAGAGGCAGTCTTATTGGCCCAGTTTACGCTGCAGCTGTAATATTAAAAAAAAACATAAATAAAAAATCATTAAAAGATTCCAAGAAAATTTCAAAACAAAAAAGAGAAGTTTTAGATAAATATATTAAAAAAAATTCTATTTGGTCGGTAGGTTCAGCTTCAGTCAAAGAAATTGAAAGACTCAACATATTAAATGCAACACTGTTAGCAATGAAAAGAGCAATTAGAAAATTAAAGAAAAAACCAAATTTAACCCTTATTGATGGAAACAAAACTCCCCATATGCCTTATTATAATTTAAGATACATTGTCAAAGGAGATCAAAAAATTGCAGAAATATCGGCTGCCTCAATAATCGCTAAGGTTTCTCGTGACAAAGTTATTAAAAATTTATCAAAAAAGTTTTCAGGATATTTTTGGGATAAAAATTATGGATATGGAACTAAAAAACACATATTAGCTATTAAAAAACTTGGGGTTACCGAGTATCATCGTAAAAAATTTAAGCCTATACACAATATATTGATTAAAAAATAACCTCTAACACAAATTATTTATTAAAATTTCAATCTGAAGTTGACTGAGACTCTAAGCTAGAGTCTACTAAACTTTATAGAAATGAAACATTTAAATTACAATAATAAAATCGTAAATGGAAATTGTATTGATGAATTAAAAAAAATTCCAGAAAAAAGTTTTGATTTAATATTTGCTGACCCACCATACAATATGCAGCTTGGTGAAATGTTAAAAAGGCCAGACAATTCAAAGGTTGATAGCGTAAATGATGAGTGGGACAAGTTTAAAGACTTTAAAAGTTATGATGAATTTTCAAATTTATGGTTAAAAGAATGTAAGAGAGTTTTGAAGGATAATGGAAGTATTTGGGTAATTGGTTCATATCATAACATATTTAGATTAGGTTATCATATGCAAAATTTAGATTACTGGATATTAAACGATGTAATTTGGCGAAAAAGAAATCCAATGCCTAATTTTAGAGGGACTCGTTTTACTAATGCTCACGAAACTTTAATTTGGGCTTCAAAAAATAAGAAATCTAAATATACTTTTAATTACCAATCATTAAAGTGTTTAAATGATGATTTACAAATGAGATCTGATTGGCTTTTACCTATTTGTAGCGGCAAGGAAAGATTAAAAAAAAATGGAAAAAAAGTTCATTCTACACAAAAACCCGAATCGTTACTTCATCGAATAATACTAGCTACAACAAATAAAGGTCATTCAATCTTTGATCCGTTTTTAGGAACTGGAACTACTGCTGTAGTAGCAAAAAAATTAGGTAGAGAATTTTTTGGTATTGAGAAAGATAAGAATTATTTTTTAGCGGCGCAAGAGAGAATTAGCAAAACTAGGAAAATTGATGATGAAAGTTTAGATACAATTGAAAACAATAAATCAAAGCCAAGAATTGCATTTGGATCTTTGGTAGAGATGGGAATCTTAAAACCTGGTTCGATGCTTTTTGATCAAAAGAAGAAAGTTAGTGCTAAAATTATGGTCGACGGTAGTATAAAATATAAACATGCAGAAGGTTCTATACATAAAATCGCTGCACAAATAATGGGTACCGAAAGTTATAATGGTTGGACTTATTGGCACTATCAAGATGGTAAAAATACAATTTTAATTGATGACTTGAGGCAAAGATTTATCAATAAAAGCTTATCTATAAACCTTGCCTAAATAACCTTCTAAGAAACTATTATTTTTTGAAAGAAACTTCAACGCAATGTCTCTAAAAAATATTGTTATTGGATTTGAGACCTGAAAAGCAAAATGATTAAATTCGGATCTTGATTTAATTTGCTTTATTTTCTCTTCTCTACTCTCATAATAATTATCGCTAACGCCCTCTAAATTTTTAAAAACCTCATACGCAGAATCAATTGATTGAGATGCTCCCTGAGCGAATGAGGGCGGAAAAGCATACAATGCATCTCCTGATAAAAAAATTTTTTTATTTTTTGGTTTATCAAATTTACTGCTTACAAATATTGGATATAAAGAGATATTCTCAAGATTATTTTTAAAATTAAATACGGAATTTTTTGATAAAATATCAATGAATTCTTTAATTATTATATTTTTATTTCCATTTTTAATCTTCTCTAAATTTTTTTCTGCTATTATGGATATAAAATTTGCTTCATTACTTTGATTAACAGGATATGTAACAAAATGAAAATTTGGTCCCAAATATAATGAAACATCATTATTCTCAATATTTTTTAAATTACCTCTTATTGCAACAGAATTGTGAAATTTAATACTTTTAATTTGTTTTAAAACCATTTCTTTACTTCTAGAAAATACACCATCACATATCACTAAATAATCGGATATCTCTGAAACATTATTCTTAATATTAATTTTAAATTGATCATTTTGATCAATACTTTCTATATCTGTATTTAAAATAATTTTTTCTTTTGGTATGTTTTTTATTAAAAAATTAACTAAAACTGACCTTTTAATCGTCGTATAAAAATTTTGATTTTTATTAAACTTAGAAATTTCAATTTTAGAAATTAATTTAAGATTTTTTGAATTATAAAAATTTATATTTCTAGGGTAGTTGATGTCGTGTATAGCTATTTGTCTAAATCCTATTTCATTTAATAATTTAACACCATTAACTGAAAGCTGAATGCCATATCCCTCCTGTAAATTAAAAACCTTTTTTTTTTCTAAAATTTTATAATCATAGTTTCCATTTTTTTCCAGAAGGTTAGCCAAGTAAAGTCCAGAAATTCCTGCGCCAATAATCAAAATTTTTTTCATTATTGACTTAAAGCTACATTAAATATTTTTTTCGTGAAAGAGGGTATAATAGCATTACCTATTTTATTATAATTGACAATTGTCCCTTTTTTACTCGGAATTTTATTATTTTTATTTATTAAAATTTTCATATTCATATTAGATATTTTAATTTGAAATTTTTTACTTTTAGATGAATTATATTCTATAGCCTTTATCTCATGCATTGGAAAAATTAAAAGATTTTTTAAAAAATTAAATTTATTATTTTTAATTAGGAATGTCTTTTCTTTGCCGCAGTAAATATCAGCTTTAAAATATTTTACTTTATTACTTTTTATTTTTTTTAAAATTTTAAAATCTTTTAGTTTAAACGAAGCACACTTATTATTTATAGGACAATTATTACATAAAGGATCGGACGGTTTACATATTAAAGATCCTAATTCCATTAAAGCCTGCACGTAATCTCTTTGCCTAGAGGAGTATCCGAGTAGATGTGTTTTTAGCATTAAGTTCTCTTTTTTTATTTCGTTAATTTTCCTCAAATAAAAAATTCTTTTAATTAATCTTTCAATATTACCGTCTAATGGAATTACTTTTTGGTTATACTCTAAAGCTAATATAGCTCTAGAGGTATAATCACCGATACCGGGTAATTTCTTTAGGTCTTTTAATGTATCTGGCAATAGATGCTTCTTTTTTCTTTTTAAAATTAATTTTGCAGTCTTTTTAAGGTTTTTTGCTCTAGAGTAATAGCCCAAACCCTCCCATAATTTGAGCAACTTTCTATCATCTACCTTAGATAAACTGTTTATATTTGGTATTTCATAAACAAATTTTTTGAAATATGGTATTACTGTTTTTACCTGAGTTTGTTGCAACATAAATTCACTGATTAAAGTATAATAATGAGACTGTTCTTTTGATTTGGGATGACGCCAAGGAAGATCTCTTTTGTTATTATCATACCAATTTAAAATTTTATTTGATATGTTCAAAGTAGCCATATGAAATTTGATACTAAGCAGAGATATAATTCCATTCAAGGATTAAGATCATTTAAAAACACTTTACCCACAAAAATTAAAAAAATAATTTCTAAAAAGGGAGAAATTTATTCTAAAACTTTGGATAATTGGAAATATTTAGTAGGTAAAGATTTGTTTAATATTTGTTACCCAAAATCTTACAAAAAATCTAATTTAAAAGGCAAAAGTTTGAATATAATGGTAAAACACGGACATGAAGTTGATGTTGAATACTCAAAAAAACAAATAATTGACAAAATAAATTATTATTTTGGGTATGATGTTGTAAACGATATTAGAATTAAAACATTTGATGGAGTGTCTTTAAATACAAAAAAAGATAAAATAATGGTTGTGACAAAAAACAAATTTTCAAAAAAAATTAATACTATAAAAAATGATGACATTAAAAAATCTTTAAAAAAAATGAGTGATATTTTTAAAAGTAGATGAAAAATTTCGTATTAATTATAATTACAATATTTCTAAATTTTAAAACTTTAGCTATCGCTGAAAATATTGTACCCATTATAGAGGGAGACAAAGATGCAAAAATTAAAATAATTGCCTATGAATCATTAACTTGCAGATTCTGTGGAGACTTTCATACAAAAGTTTATCCAGAACTTAAAAAAGAATTTATTGATACCGGATTAATTAATATTGAATTTAGAAATTTTCCACTAGATCTCGCTGCTTTGAACGCTTCAAAAATTGCACATTGTGAAAATAATGGAGACTCAAAAATTCTTCATTATTTATATAAAAGACAAAATCAATGGATTAAAGGTAACAATATTCTTGAGATTAATAATAATTTAAAAAATAGTTTAAAAGATAGCAATTTCAATCTTGATTTTGAAAAGTGTGTTAATAACAAAAATTTAGAGGACCATATTTTAGAGGAGCGAATCGATGGTGCAAAGAAATATAACATACAGTCAACACCTACCCTTATAATAAATGATAAAAAGTTCGATAAAAAGCTTAATTATAAAAATTTAAAAAAAACTTTAGAAAAAATGATATAAATCATTGAATGGAGTTTAAAAAAATCCAGATAAACGGATTTAAATCTTTCGCCGAAAAAACTACTTTTGACATAAAAGAAGGTTTAACAGGAATTGTCGGGCCTAATGGATGTGGAAAATCAAACATTGTAGAGTCATTGAGGTGGTGCATGGGTGAAACATCTGCAAAAAGTATGAGAGGATCAGGAATGGAGGATGTAATATTTTCGGGTACCTCTAACAAACCCTCAAAAAATTTAGCTGAAGTATCTATAAATTTGACAAACGATAATAAAGATGGCTCTGCAAAATTTAAGGATTTAGATGAAATAGAGATAAGAAGAAAAATAGAAAAAGATAAAGGTTCCAAATTTTACATTAATGATAAAGAAGTTAGAGCAAAAGATGCTCAAATGTTTTTTGCAGATTTATCAACAGGAGCACATTCACCATCGTTAATTAGTCAAGGAAGAATTGGAGCTCTTGTGACTGCAAAACCAGCAGATAGAAGGGCTATCTTAGAAGAGGCAGCAGGTATTGCGGGATTACATGTGAGAAGACACGAGGCGGAATTAAGACTTGGGGCGGCTGAAAATAATCTCAAAAGAGCAGATGAATTAAGAAGACAACAAGAAAAACAATTAATCAATTTACAAAAGCAAGCAGAGGAAGCTCAGAGATATAAATTAATTTCAGAGGAGATAAAAAAAATTGAAGCTGGCTTATATTTTTTAAAATTAAGAGAAATAGATAGAGAGATAAAAATTGAAAATGAGATTAATCTAGAAGCAGAACAAGAAGTTGAGAAATTTAATACAGAATTAGCGAAAATTGAAGACGAAATAGATTTAAATTTAGAAAAAGTTAATCCTATTAGAGAAAAGAATATGGAAGATCTGTCAAAGATACAAAGATTAAATTTAGAATTAAAAAATATTGATGAAGAAAATGAGAGAATAAAAAATGAAATGGAAAACATTAAAAATTCTCTTAGAATGATTTCTGAGGATAAAGATCGAGAAAAAAGTATTATTATTGATGCCAACTCAAATGAGAAAAGACTAAAAGAAGAAAAAAGTGAATTAATTGATATAGATTCAAAATATTACGAGACGGAGAAAAAATCTAGTGAAGATTTAAATAATTCGAAAAATAAACTTCAGCACGAAATTGAAAATATTAAGGAATTAATAAAATCAAATAAAAATGGTGAAGCTATCTTGCTTTTAGATGAGTGTAAAAACCTTATTGAAGAATATGCAGATAGCTATAGTAGAAATCAAAATATTAAAAAAGATTCTATTAAAAGAAGTCAAAGAATCAAAACGATAGAAACTGAAATTGAGAGTTGGAAAAATTTGGCAATTAACTCGGAGAAAATGGTTAATGAGCTTGAGGAAAGAAAAATAAAGTTTAATGACAAATTAGATGAATTTGAGAGTCAACCTCAATCACAAGCGGAGAAGAAAGGTAAAATTTCTGAAAATTTAAGAATTTCTGAACAAGAAAAAAGTGCAAACGAGATAAAAATAAGTGATCTAGATGAAAAAATTTCTGAGTTAAGAAAAAATTTAAATTTTACTAAGGAAAGCTCAATAGAGATTAGAGAAAGAAAAGCTAGTTCTGGAGCAACAGTCGAAGGCTTAAACAAAAGAAGACAAGACTTATTGGACAGAGTGCAAGATGAGCTAAGTTTAAATGAGAGTGAATTATTAAATTATTCTAATTTAGAAAAAGAAGATGAATTTCCGGATGCGTTAACCCAAGAAGAGTTACTTGATGAGAAAAAAAGACAAAGAGATAAATTAGGATCTGTCAACTTAAGAGCTGATGAGGAGACAAGTAAATATGAAGATGAAATTAAAAAAATGGAAAAAGATAGACAAGACTTAGTAAGTGCAATTATAAAGTTGAAAGAGAGTATTAACGAATTAAATCAAAAAGGTAGAGAAAAATTATTAAATGCATTTGAGAAAGTTAATAGAAAATTCAATGAGGTTTACACAAAACTTTTTAATGGAGGCAACGCAAAATTAGAGCTGGTAGATTCTGATGATCCATTAGATGCTGGACTTGAGATGCTTGTTAGTCCTCCAGGAAAAAGGCTGCAATCAATCACACTACTTTCAGGTGGTGAGCAAGCTTTAACAGCATTATCACTTATATTTGCAGTTTTTTTAACCAATCCATCTCCAATATGTGTTTTAGATGAAGTTGATGCTCCTTTAGATGATGCTAACGTAACCAGATTTTGTAATTTGTTGGATGAACTAACTAAGATTACTTCGACAAGATTTATAATTGTAACTCACCATGCGCTAACTATGTCAAAAATGGATAGGCTATATGGTGTAACTATGCCAGAGAAAGGTATTAGTCAATTAGTTGCGGTTGACTTGCAAAAAGCAGAAAGTATGGTCGCATGACATGCCAGAAAATCAGTTTAAAACTCGCCTTAAAATTGCAAAAGAGAAGGCTAAAAATAAATTAGAAAAAAAAAACCAAGAACCCTCTTCAAATATAGGACAAGCCTTCAAAATGAGTACAGAATTAGTATCTGCAGTTGCGGTTGGGACAATTATTGGGTTTATTTTAGACAAATGGTTTGGTACTAAACCATGGTTAATTTTATTATTTTTTTTTGTAGGAGTAATTGCTGGAATAATGAATGTAATTAAATCTGCAAAAAAATTGCAAAAATAGAAAAACTTTATGGCGGCAAATCCAATGTACCAATTCAATGTTTATAGAATTGGACCTGAAATTAAATTAGGTGAGATAGATTTATCATTTACTAATGCTAGTTTGTTTATGGTTTTAAGTGCATTAACAGTCTTAATAATATTCAAACTTGGTTCAAAAAAAAATATTATAATACCTAACAAAATTCAATTATTAGCTGAATTAAGTTATAGTTTTATTTCAAAGATGATAAGTGATACCGCTGGAACTAAGGCTAAACCTTATTTTTCATTCATATTTTCACTTTTTATGTTTGTTTTGTTCTGTAATATGTTAGGCATGATACCTTATTCTTTTACTGTCACAAGTCACATTATAGTAACATTTGTATTGGCAGCTTTTATATTTATAGGAGTAACAATTATAGGATTTTTAAAACATGGGTTAGGTTACTTAAAATTGTTTGTGCCGAGTGGAGTGCCAATAGTTTTATTGCCTCTTATTGTTGTTATAGAAATAATTTCGTATCTTAGTAGACCAATAAGTTTGTCGGTAAGATTATTTGCTAACATGATGGCTGGACATACAATGATGAAGGTTTTTGGAGGTTTTGTAGTTAGTCTAGGTATAGTTGGAGGCTGGTTGCCTCTAAGTTTTTCAGTTGCACTTACAGGGCTAGAGATTCTAGTTGCGTTTCTTCAAGCATATGTTTTTGCAATTTTAACATGCATATATTTAAATGATGCATTAAATTTACACCATTAAATAAAAGGAGGATATAATGGAATTAGAAGCAGCAAAAATGATCGGTGCAGGATTAGCAGCGATTGCACTAGCAGGGGCGGGTGTTGGAATAGGAATTATTTTTGGTAATTACCTATCCGGAGCTATGAGAAATCCGTCTGCAGCACAAAAACAATTTCCTAATTTGCTGTTAGGATTTGCACTAGCTGAAGCTACTGGTTTGTTTGGATTAGTTGTTGCATTGATTATATTATTTGCATTTTAATATAGTTGATGTTCATTAAGAAAACTTTATTTAGTATAATTTCATACTGCGCTTTAATTAAGACAGCTTTAAGTGCAGAGAGTGGAGGTATGCCTCAACTAGACCCTGAATTTTGGTTTTCTCAAATTTTCTGGTTAGTCTTCACCTTCGGCTTATTGTTTCTTATTTTATCAAAATTTATATTACCTAATATCAGTTCTAACTTGGAGAATAGAAAATCACAAATATTAGAAAATATTGAAAAAGCAGAAGAACAGAGACAAGAAAGTGAAGATAAAATTAAAGAGTTTGATAAAATTATTTATGAAAGCAAAGTCCAAGCAAAAAATATTTTAAATGAAGCTAAGAAAAAGATAAGTGAGGATATAAATAATAAAAAAAAGGTACTTGAAGACGAAATAAACTCTGAGATAAAAGCTGTTGAAAATGAAATAAATGAATTAAGAAAACGTTCTCCAGAAACAATTAATCAAATTGCTATAAGTACATCTTCAGATTTACTAAAACAATTAATTGGAGCAGATGTAAATCAAAGTAATATTTCAGCAATAGTTGAAGATTTATCCAAAAAGGAAAAGGGCAAATATTATGGAGTTTGATGCAACTTTTTGGGTAGCAATATCATTTGTTATATTTTTTGTTGGATTAGTTTATTTAAAAGTTCCACAAAAAGTTAATGATCTTTTGGCTAAAATGATTGTTGATATTAAGAAGGAAATTGATGAGAGTGAAAAACTTAGAACAGAATCAAATGAACTTCTGGTTAAAGCAAAAAATAAACTGGATAGTGCAGAAAAAGAAAAAAAGAAAATAATCGACGAGGCCAAGAGTGATGCAGAGCGTTTGATTATTGAAATGAATGATAAATTTCATAAATCATCAGAATTAAAAAAGAATTTGGCTCAAAATAAAATAAATCAAATGAAAGATAACGCTATTAAAGATATAAAGAATACGTCAATCAAAATTGCTATAGACTCTGTAAAAAAAGTGATTACTAGTTCGGTAGATAAAACAAAATTAGATGCTTTATTTGCAAAAAATCTTAAAGAAACAAAAGAACAAATAAAAAAAATAAATTCCTAGAAAGTAATTTCGTTACTTTTTTTTAAAATAATATAAATTAACGTTATGAAATCAATTGTAATCGGCTCTGGTTTTGGTGGTATTGCTGCAGCTTTAAGACTTAAAGCTAAAAGACATGACGTTACATTAGTGGAAAAACATAATGATTTAGGTGGCCGAGCTAGAGTTTTTGAGAGGAATGGATTTAAATTTGATGGAGGTCCAACTGTAATAACAGCCCCACATTTAATCTATGAATTATTTGAAATGTTTAATAAAGATCCATCAAATTATATCAAAATTAAGCCATTAGATGTTTGGTATAGGTTTGTCTTTGAAGATGGGTTTAGCTTTGACTATTCAGGGAATGAAAATTCAATGAGAGACCAAATAGAAAAAATAAGTAAAAAAGATTTGAATGGATATATTAAGCTAGTCGATTTTACAAAAAGAATTTTTGATAAAGGTTTTACTGAATTATCAGATGTGCCTTTTGATAAACCACTTTTCATGATGAAACAATTGCCATCCTTGTTCAGCCTTAAAAGTTATAGGTCTGTTTACTCTTTGGTTTCATCATATGTTGAAAATGAAAAACTAAGAAGAATGCTGAGTATGCATCCCTTATTAGTTGGAGGCAATCCATTTACCACGACTTCTATTTATGGACTTATTTTATACTTAGAAAAGAAATGGGGAATTCATTATTCAATGGGTGGTACTGGTGCAATAATTAAAGGGCTAGAGAAATTAATGTTAGAAGAAAAAATTGAAATTATTAAAAATTCCGAGGCAACTAAATTTTATATGCAAAATGGAAAAATTACATCTGTAGAAATTAATAATTCACACAAATTAAACGCCGATAATGTGATATGTAATGCAGATCCACCAAATGTGTACGATCAATTGATAAATAACAAAAAAAATTCCTTATTTGAATGGAAAAGAAAAAGAATGGATTACTCTATGGGATTATTTGTTTATTATTTTGGTACAAAAAAAGTTTATGAGAAAGTAGCTCATCACACAATTAAATTTGGGAATAAATACAAAGAGCACCTAAATGATATATTTGACAAAAAAAAATTAAACGATGACATTAGTTATTATCTCCATAGACCTTCAGCAACTGACAAATCGATGGCACCTGAGGGTCACGACTGCTTTTATGTTTTAGTTCCAGTGCCAAATAACCAATCTAAAATAAAGTGGAGCGAAGAAGGTGAAAGAATGAAAAATCTAGTAATAGAAAAAATGCAAAATCATTTACTTCCAGAATTAAAAGAAAATATTGTTGAAGATTTTTATTTAACTCCTGATTATTTTGAAAGCGAATTAAATACAAAATATGGATCTGGATTTTCGATTCAGCCTAAATTTAGTCAATCAGCATATTTTAGATTTCATAATAAATCTGAAATATGCAAAGGATTATATTTTGTAGGAGCTGGCACTCATCCAGGAGCTGGCGTTCCTGGTGTTCTGTCTTCAGCAAAAGTATTAGATAAAATTATCTAATGTCTCAAAATTACTTATCAATCTACGCAAAGTCTTTTAATTGGGCTGGATTTTTTTTACCAAAATCAAAGTATAATAATTGCTCAACCTTGTATGATTTCTGTAGAACTGTAGATAATATCGCTGATGAAGAGGAAAACTTAGAAATTAAGAAGAAAAATTTTAAAGAGTTTAAAAAAAGATTTTATGAAAAAGACTTTAGTTCAATTAAAATAAGAAATATGTGGCATCTAATTCATGAGTTTTCTATATCTACAAAAATAATAGACGATTTATTCGACGGGATTGAAACCGATTTGCAGGAAAAAGTTTTATTAAGTAATGAAAAAGATTTATTAATTTATTCATATAGGGTAGCAGGAACAGTAGGATTAATGATGGCAAAAATATTAAAAGTTAAGTCAAATTTGGCATTAACTTCAGCAATTGATTTAGGAATTGCCATGCAATTAACAAATATTGCTAGAGATGTTATTGAAGATTCAGGAAGAAACAGAGAGTATATTGATAATAATTTTAACAAAATTAAGGAAACAATAAAATTAGCTGATACTTTCTATAATAGTTCATTTAGATCAATTAGTGAAATACCTATTTCTTGTAGATTTGCAATTTTAGTAGCTAGGCGTGTTTATAGACAAATTGGAAATGAGATTATAAAGAAAAGAGATTTTGAAGATTATAAACGGTCAGGAAAAATATTTGTCACAAAGTTAGGAAAAGTAAAAGAAACTTTTTTAAGTATTTATGATTTTATTTTATTACTATTTTTGAAACCTAATAACCATAATCTTGATTTTCATCACATTAATATAAGGAGAGAAATAAATTTAGATGATAGATTTTGATTACATTATTATAGGTGGTGGATGCGCAGGTTTATCTCTTGCTTATGAATTGCAAATAAATAACAAAATTGAGAATAAAACTTTGGCTATAATTGAGCCCAGAGAAATTTACGAAAGAGATAAAACATGGTCATTTTGGAAAGTTAATCCACACAATTTTGAAGATTGTGTTATTAAAAGCTGGAAAGAGTTTTCAATTAATATTTCAAGTAAAACTAATTATATTAATTGTTCTAAAACACCATACCAAACTATAGATAGTGGGCTATTTTACAAAAAAATAATTGCTGAATTAAGTAAAAATAAAAATATTTACTTTTTAAAAACAATAGAGAACTTAAACATAAGCAAATCATTTGTATTTAATAGTTTGGCAAATACTACCCCTAAAAAAGACGATCTTTGGCAACATTTTGCTGGCTTTGAGATAGAAGTAGAAAAAAAAATATTCGATAGTGAAATTATGAACCTTATGGATTTTGATTGTGATCAAAAAAATAGTGTTCATTTTTTTTACACACTTCCATTTGATAATAGAAAAGCGCTTGTTGAGACTACTTGGTTATCAAATATGAAAGATGAAACTGAAAAAAATTATGAAGAACAATTAGTAAATTATATAGAGAAAAAGTTAAATATTAAAAATTATAAAATTAAATATAAAGAAAAGGGTAAAATTCCTCTTTTTAATCAAAGAATAACTAAAAAAGATAATGAAATTTCTATTGGCACCGCAGGAGGCATGACTAGACTTAGCACTGGTTATACGTTTTTAAATATTCAAGAACACAGCAAATATATCTGCAAAAATTTCGAAAATATAGCCAAAATTAAAAATTTTCAAATCGGAAAAAAATATCAATATTTGGATAATATTTTCTTAAAGGTTTTGTATAAAAACCCAAAATTAATGCCTGGAATTTTTTATAATATGTTTACTGCAAACAATGAAAAGGTTGTGAAATTTTTATCTAATAGGAGCAATTTTATTGACGATATGCATATAATTATGAAAATGCCTAAAATGATTTTTATTAAAGAGTTAATTTAGAGATGTCAAAAAAAATTGATTTTATACACTCTTTAATTTTTTTTAATTTATGTATTATATTGTCTGCTATAACTTTCATTCAAAATCAAAACTTTTTACTCTTTTGTTTATTCTTAATTATGTCATTGGGGATATCACATGGGTCTTTAGACAATTTAAAAGGGAAAAAATTATTCAAGATTTATAAAATAAAACAAATAGAAAAATTTTATTTTTCTTATATTTGTTTGTCAATTTTTGTAATTTTGTTATGGATATTGTTACCAACATTTTTGCTAGTAATTTTTCTTTTAATTGCAAGTTACCATTTTGGAAAAGAAGATACAGTATATAAATCAGAAATCATAGGCTTTAAGAAAGATATACTGTTTCTTTTAAAAGGCTCTTTAGTCATCACGGCTCCGCTGTTCTTTAATTATAACGAAACAAATGAAATTTTTTTAATGCTAAATTTTAATTTGTTTTCAGAATTTATGGTTTCTAAAGAAATTTTGTTTCTATTAATTTTTTTAAGTTTCTTATCAGGTTTGACTTTATCAAAATTTAAAAATATTGATAAAAGCACATTATCAATTATGGATTTTTCATCTATTATATTAATAAATTACTTTCTTAATCCAATATTGGCATTTACAATTTATTTTTGTTTTTTGCACTCAATTAGACACAGTCTAACGCTTATATTTGAATTAGATAAAAATTTTAGTGCAGGATTTTCAAAATTTTTAAAAAAAGCTTTGCCACTTACATTAATAACAGCCGTCCTATATTTGATATCTATTTACAGTCTTAATAACTTTTTTGAATTGAATAATGCCATATATAAAGTAATTTTTATTGGATTGGCGTCATTAACATTTCCACATATATTACTTGAATATTTAATCGAGAAAAATGAAGAATAGAAATATAAATTTGTTTGGTTGGATTTTATTTGTAATATCCGCAATTGGTTTTACCATTTCAAGTATTGGTAATTTTTGGGCAATGTTTGGAAGTTTATTTTTTTTAATTGCTTGTATCGTATTCTTAATACCATTTTTTAGAGAAGAAAAAAATGAGAGATAAATTAATTAAAGTATATTTGGCATCCCCAAGGGGATTTTGTGCCGGAGTAGACAGAGCAATTGAGATTGTTAAAAAAAGTTTAGAAAAGTATGGTTCGCCGGTTTATGTGAGACATGAAATAGTTCATAATAAACACGTTGTAGAAAGTTTAAAAAAAATAGGTGCGATATTCGTTGAAGAGCTTGATGAAATAAAGGACAAATCAAGACCTGTTATTTTTTCAGCACATGGTGTGCCTAAGTCTATTCCAGCACAAGCTAGTGATTTAAAGATGGAATATATTGATGCTACCTGCCCTCTTGTATCCAAAGTTCATAGAGAAGCTGAAAACCTTAATAGGAAAGGAGATCACATTTTATTAATAGGACACAGAAACCACCCTGAGGTTATAGGAACAATGGGACAGATAGAGAATGGTGGTATTGATCTTATAGAAAGTGTTGATGACGCAAAAAATTACCAAAATATATCTAATAAAGAGCTAGCGTACGTAACACAAACGACATTATCAGTAGATGACACAAAAGAAATTATAACTGTGCTAAAAAAAAGATTTCCAAGAATTAAAGAACCAAAAAAAGATGATATTTGTTATGCTACAACTAATAGACAATCCGCCGTTAAAAAGATTGCAAGTTTCTGTGATATGTTTTTTGTAATTGGAAGCAGAAACTCATCGAACTCTGTAAGATTAGTTGAGGTGGCAAAAAAGTCTGGATGTGAAAATTCTTTACTTATCCATTCAGAAAGCGAAATTCCATTTGATAAGATTGATGCTTGTAAAACTATTGGTATTTCATCCGGTGCATCGGCGCCTGAAATACTAGTTGAGGAATTTATTAAAAATTTAAAAAAAAAATATCAAATTGAAATTGAAAATACCGAAGTCATAAAAGAAGATGTTACTTTTAAAATTCCCGGTAAATTAAATTAATGGCTGTATTTACTAAAATTAATAAGGAAGATATTGATAAAATTGAGAATAGTTTCAAATTAGGTAAAATAATAAATTATCACGGTATAAAAAAAGGTATAGAGAACACTAATTATTATATACAATTTAAAAATCAAAAGACTGTTCTTACAATTTTTGAAAAAAGAGTAAATAGTAAAGATTTACCTTTTTTCATGAATTTAATGGTCGAGCTTTCAAAGCTCAAAATTGTATGCCCTAGCCCAATAAAAAATATAAAAGGAGCTTATCTTTTCAAAATAAGAAACAAAAAAGCTTGTTTAGTTACTTTTCTTAAAGGTGGAGATAAAAAAAAACTAAGCCCGTCTGACTGTAAGCAAATTGGTAAAAATGTTGCTGAACTGCACAAAGCAACTAAAAAACTAAAAATCAATAGAAAAAATTCTTTGTCAATTAGGTCATTGTATAAAATTTTAAATACGATTGATAAAAGAATTAATAAATTCTCAAAAAATTTGAAGACAAATATGAAGTCTGATCTTAATAAATTGGTGAAAAATTGGCCTAAAAAATTACCAAGCGGCATTATACATTCCGACTTATTTATCGACAACATTTTTTTTTACAAAAAAAAATTTTATGGATTTATTGATTTTTATTTTTCCTGCACAGATTATTATGCATATGAATTAGCAACTTGTGTAAATGCTTTATGTTTTGATAAGAAAAAAAATAAGTTTATTCTTAACAAAAAAAAATCTTATAACTTGATAAAGGGATATGAAACCAAAAGAAATTTGACGAAAAATGAAAAAAATGCGTTTAATACTTTGTGTAAAGGTTCAGCTTTAAGGTATCTTTTAACTCGAGCTTATGATTATTTAAATACACCAAAAAATGCAATGATTAAGAAAAAAAATCCAAGAGAATATATAGATAAGTTGTATTTTCATAAAAATATTAACAAATTTAGTGAGTACTTAAGATGATAAAAGTTTATACGGATGGATCTTGCTTAGAGAACCCTGGTAAAGGAGGTTGGGCTGCTATAATAATAAATGATAGTGGAAGAATAGAAATTAAAGGTAGCAAAGAAAACACAACAAATAATCAGATGGAATTAACAGCGCCAATAATGGCTCTAAAAAAGATACCACAAGGCTCTAAAGTTCAAATTTTTACTGACTCTAAATATGTCAAATCTGGGATAACAGAGTGGATATATAACTGGAAAAAAAATGGTTGGAAAACCGCAGATAAAAAAGAAGTTAAAAATAAAAACCTTTGGACAGAACTTGATGATCTATCAAACGCATTTGACATAGAATGGATTTGGGTAAAAGCACATTCATCCGATGAATTAAATAATGAGGTAGATCTATTGGCACGATCGTCAGCTAGCAATTAATTTATACGCTTGGAAAAATTTAAAAAAAATTAAAGTATATCTAATATAGTCTCTGCTGAAGACAAACCACATAGTTTGGTCTCTTTTTCAACTTGTACATTCAATATTTTTAAATTTTCAATCACCATTGCGTATCGATTTGATCTAATACCCATGCCTTTTGCATTTCTATCTACCTCAGCACCAATGGCTTTTGTAAAGAGTAAATACGGATCAGACAACATTTTAATTTTATTACCTATATTGTTTACCTCTCCCCAAGCATTCATTACATACGGATCGTTCACAGATAAACAGAATATATCTTTTATTCCTTTCGCTTTTATATTTTCGGCATTTGCAACAAAGCCTGGTAAATGAAGTTTTGAACAAGTAGATGTAAATGCGCCAGGAAGTCCAAATAAAACAATTTTATCTTTTCCTAAAATATCTATTAATTGACTTTTTTTAGGCTCACCGTTAACTAATTGGTAGACTTCTGTATCTGGAATTTGATCATTTATTTTTAATTTCATATTGATCTTAATACAAAGTCTTTGACTTTTTCTAAATCATTTGAAACCACCTCAAATTTTTCTTCTTTATCGTTAATATAATTAAGGCTTTCAGGTAGTTTTTCTATTTTTGATATTGCTTTTTCTATTGCCACAGGAAATTTACAAGGATGAGCAGTTGATAAAATAACCACATCACTTAGATTTAGTTTTTCAACGGCACCTACTCCTATAGCTGTATGAGGGTCAATAACAATATTATATTCTTCATAAAATTTTTTTATTGTATTAATAACCTCAATTTCATTTAAACTTTCTGAGTCAAAATCATTCCTTAAGTCTTTTAGTTTATCCTGTTCAATTTTAAATGAATTATCTTTTATACTCTTCATTATGTTTATTACGTTTTGAGAATTTTTATCATATAAATCGTAAAGTAATCTCTCAAAGTTACTAGCAACTTGAATATCCATACTTGGAGATATAGTCTCCTTAACTTTATTTGATTTATAATCCCCATTTGATATCGCTCTGTGCAAAATATCATTTTGATTTGTAGCAACTATAAATTTACTTATAGGTAAACCCATCTGTTTAGAAATATAACCTGCATATACATCACCAAAATTTCCAGTTGGTACGGAAAAGGATAAATTCTGTTTTCCTATTTGAAAATATGAATAAAAATAATAAACTGTTTGTGCAACTATTCTTGCCCAGTTTATAGAATTTACTCCTGACATATTTATAGTGTTCGCAAAACCAGTATCAGAAAACATAGATTTAACTAAATTTTGACAATCATCAAAATTACCATTAATTGCTAAGTTGAATACATTATCGTCCTCAATAGTTGTCATAAGTTTTCTTTGTACCGATGAGATTTTGTTTTTTGGATGCAAGACAAAGATATTAATATTTTTCTTTCCTTTGATCGCATCAATTGCAGCTGCGCCAGTGTCACCTGAAGTGGCAACTATAATGTTAATTTTTTTATTATTCTTCTCTAGGTAATATTCGTAAAAATTACCAATAAGTTGCATAGCAATATCTTTGAAAGCGAGAGTTGGACCGTGAAATAGTTCTAGTAAATAATTTTTATTAATTTTATTAATTTTTACAACATTGCTATCTCTAAAATTTTCATATGATTTATTAACCAAATTTTTTAATTCTAGCTCACTGATGAAATCCCCAGTAAATAATTTGATAATATTAAATGCAAGATTTTTGTAATTTAAATTTGATAGATCCTCTAATTCTTTATGATCAAATTTTTTTAATTTATCTGGTATAAAAAGACCACCATCCTCAGACAGACCTTTTAAAAAGACATGTTCAAAAGATACTTTTTTACTATTATTTCTAGTACTTATATAATTCATGGATTAGAAAAACTTCTACAACTAAAATATTTTATCTACAAGGAATAATACAAAAAGTAAGAATAAGTAAAGAATAGAGTAAGAAAAGACTTTTTTTGCTTGAGAAATTTCAAATTTATTTTTTTTAAAACTATAAAGCTCGTAACAAATGAATATGTAATAAAATGTAAGTAATAGAGAGGATATAAGATAAATATTGCCTACAAATCCAATCAGGTATGGCACTATAACAACTGGCAGCATTAAGATTGAATAAATTAATATATTTATCTTTGTATTTTCAATGCCATTTGTTAACGGTAACATTGGTATATTTGCTTTTTTATAGTCATCAGCTTTAAATAAACTTAAGGCCCAAAAATGTGATGGTGTCCAAAAAAATATTATTAAAAATAACGTTATTGGCTCTAGAGCAAGGTTATTGTTTGCTATTGTCCATCCTATTACAGGCGGCAAGGCTCCTGATGCCCCACCTATAACAATGTTTTGTGGAGTTTTTCTTTTTAACCATATTGTGTAAATAAAAACATAAAAAGAGATCGTTATAAATAGAATAACTGCCGATAATAAGTTTGACGAATAATATAATCCTACAATTGATAACAAAGATAAGACAATACCAAATATCAATGCCTGATTTTTGTTTAATTTCCCTGTTGGAATCGGTCTTAAACAAGTTCTAGTCATTAATTTATCTAAATCTGCTTCATACCACATATTAAGTGCTCCAGCAGCCCCCGCACCAACTGCAACAAAAAAAATTGAGATTATCGAGTTATAATAAGGAACACTTACTGGAGAAGTTAATAAACCTACTGCACATGTGAAGATCACTAATGACATCACTCGAGGTTTCATTAGAAGAAGAAATGATTTTAAATATGTTAAAGTATTTCCAAAAACAGATCTCTTATTTATGATATTGCTTGTCACTTTTACTCAACATTAAGCGATATAAAAATTACTACAAGAATAAAACCAGCAATCAAAACATGATTACCTAAATCAAATAAACCCACTTTAGGATTTTTTTTATCAATTAATTTTCTATGTATTGGAATATTATCATATGGATTTAATTTTATGTTATCACCTTTTTCTTTTTGGTTTTCTTCCTTTACTGTAAATCCAAACCAAACAATATAAATAAAGAAAAGAAAAAATAATAAAAAGCCTGCTAAATAATCATATCCATCCATATTATCCTCCTACAAAAAAGTAAAATAATCTAGAAAATAAAGTATACTTACCCTCTGCAACCATTAATGCTACAAAACAAACTATTGCTGTCATGGGCCAAAGCAAAACATTTACCAACGCATATCTTTCCCAATACAAGTGCATGAAAAAAGCCATGATTAATCCTGCCTTTAAAAACATAAAGAATAAAATTAATGACCATCTCAACAAACCTTGAAATTGATACCAATCAACTAAATATGAAAAGAAACTTAATACAAATAAAAGTCCCCAAATCCATAAATATATACCTATTTTATGTGTTGATGATTGATTGCTTTTTTTTTTTGTTTCTTCCATAATTTAAGTTACCACAAGTAAAAGAATGCAAAGATAAATACCCATACCAAATCGACAAAATGCCAATAAAGTCCCAATATTTCAACCTCTACATAGTCACCCTTCATCTTAGTAAACCAGCCTCTTTTTCCTTCATCATAGTGGCCTGCAAATACTTTATAACAATAAATAAACAAAAATATAACTCCAATCGATACGTGTGTCCCGTGGAATCCAGTAATCATGAAAAAAAATGATCCAAACTGAGCTGCTCCAAATGGATTTTCCCAAGGTCTAACACCTTCGTGTATTAATTTTGACCATTCGTAAGCTTGCATTCCAACAAATGTAAGTCCGCCCAAAGCAGTTGCTAATATAAGATATCCACACATCTTTCTGTTTCTTTCGTAGCCATATTTTACAGCTAGTGCCATAGTTCCGCTGCTTGTAATTAAAACGAAGGTCATTAGTGCAATAAGTAATAAAGGAACGGGAACACCGAAAGCATCTAAAGCAAAAACTTCACTTGGATTTGGCCACTCTACAGGTGTAGATGCCCTACCTTTCATGTATGCAATTAAGAAACAACTGAATACAAATGTGTCACTTAATAAAAAGATCCACATCATAGCCTTTCCCCAATGAACACCTTTGAACATGGTTTGGTCAGAGCCAGTATCTTTGGCCATGCCCCTAAACCCTTTTTCTAATTCAAAACCATCAATTTTTGGGTCAGACATTTTATTATATTATGTTTTTTCTACCTCTGTATGTGCAACTTCACTTGGTGCTGCGGTTTGAGGTAAGTAATCTTCCCCTGCTCCAGGTACATTATAGTCATATGGCCATCTGTGAACAACTGGAAGTCTTTCACCAAAATTTCCGTGCTCAGGTGGAACAGTTGAAGTAAACCACTCCAACGAATTAGCTTTCCACGGATTTTTCTCCGCTTTTTTACCAGTCTTCATTGTTTTTACAATATTAAAGACTAAGATTAATTGAGCGGCACCAACTATAAATGCTGCAGTGCTTATAAATTCATTAAGACCAACTCCCGAGGTCATGTATGGACTATCATACATTTCATAGTACCTTCTCGGAACTCCGATAAATCCAAGATAATGCATTGGGAAATAAATAGAGTACGCTCCAAGGAAAGTAGTCCAAAAATGCCATTTACCCAATTTTTCATCTAACATTTTTCCTGCTACTAGAGGAAACCAATGATAGATCGCTCCCATAATCACCATTAATGGAGCAATTCCCATAACCATGTGAAAATGGGCCACTACGAAATATGTATCTGATAAAGGAACATCAACAGAAACGTTACCTAAAAATATTCCAGTTATACCACCGTTAACGAAAGTTACAATGAAACCTAAACACCACAACATAACTGTATTAATCCTTATGTTACCTCTCCATAAAGTAAGTATCCAATTATAAACTTTCATAGCTGTTGGAACAGCAATAATCAAAGTTGTAGATGCAAAAAAGAAACCAAACCATGGGTTCATTCCACTTACATACATATGGTGAGCCCATACGAAGAAACTAAGTGCACCGATACCAACTATTGCCCATACCATCATTCTATAACCAAAAATATTTTTTCTTGCATGAACTGAAATTAAGTCTGAAACGATACCAAATGCTGGAAGTGCAACGATGTAAACTTCAGGGTGTCCAAAGAACCAAAACAAATGCTGAAACAAAATAGGGCTTCCACCACCATACTCTAAAACCTCACCAGCTTTTAATATAGTTGGCATAAAGAAACTAGTTCCCAAAAGCTTATCCAATGTCATCATAATAGAACTAACTAAAAGTGCAGGAAACGCTAACATCGCTAAGACTGTAGCGGTAAATATACCCCATACAGTTAATGGCATTCTCATAAGTGTCATTCCTCTGGTTCTTGCTTGAAGAATAGTAATCATATAATTCAAGCCTCCCATCGTAAAACCAATTACGAAAAGAGATAAAGAAATTAACATTAATAAAATTCCCCAACCATGGCCCGGAGTTCCTTCCAAAATAGTTTGAGGTGGATATAATGTCCATCCCGCACCAGTTGGCCCTCCTGGAACAAAAAAGCTTGCCATTAAAACTGCTACAGCCACAAAGAACATCCAAAAACTTAACATGTTCACATATGGAAAAACCATATCTCTTGCACCAACCATTAATGGAATTAAATAATTTCCAAATCCTCCAAGGAATAATGCTGTTAAAAAATAAACAACCATTATCATTCCGTGCATAGTTACAAATTGATAATAATGTTCAGCAGTTATAAAACCAGCTAAACCAGGAAAACCTAATTGCAACCTCATCAACCATGATAGAATTAAACCTACAACACCTGTAAACACAGCTGTTAAAAAATACTGTACTCCTATAACTTTTGCATCTTGGCAAAATACCCACTTCTCAATAAAACTATGTGCATGATACAAATCCTGCTCTGGATTTTCTGCTGGCCTCACATAGTCCATATCTGGTGAAACACCTGAGCCAGTTCCTGAAATTGTTTCAGAAGACTGTGCTTGGTAACTCGATTTATTCTCGTATTCGTCTGACATAAATTATTCCTCTTTATATATATCTTTGTTTAAAATGAAATTATTATTCTTCACTATTTTTTTATTTTCAAATTCTAGTTTTTCTTGTTTTGCAATTAAATCCTGGAAGGTTTCTTGCTCAGATAACCATTTATTATAATTTTCAGTACTTTGAACTTCTACTCCACCTCTCATTGCATAATGACCTACTCCACAATACTCAGCGCATAAAACCTCATACTCACCAACTTTGTTTGGTTCAAACCAGTAAAATGTTACAATTCCTGGTACTGCATCCATTTTAGATCTAAATTGTGGAACATACCAATTATGCAACACATCAACTGATCTTAATAAAATTTTCACAGGCTTATTGTTTTCTAAATTTATATAATCGCTCTGAACAAGAATATCGTCTCTACCAAACGGATCATCTACATTAATTCCAAATGGATTTTCATCATTAATATTTGTAACTTTAGTTGTTCCAAGTTTTCCATCTTCACCAGGTAATCTATATTGCCATCCCCACTGCCATGCCATAACGTCAACTTCTAGTGCATTCTTTGGCACATTAACATATTGATTCCAAATTATTAAACCAGGCGCAAGTAAAGCGGCAACACCCAATGTTGTTGCCCAGGTTAAAATTTTTTCTAACTTTTTATCCTCAGGTTTATATTCTGCTTTTCTTCCTTCTTTATAGGAATATCTAAAAACACAATAAACCATAAACAGGCAGACTGCTACGAATACTCCCCCTCCTACCCAAAATGTTAAAGTGATAGTATCGTCCATACCTTGCCAATTAGAAGCAATATCTGTCCAATACCATGGGGTAAAAATATGGAATAAAACTGAACCCAAAATTACTAAAAAGAATATTATACCTGCGTGCATAAGAATTTTTATATAAGAGAAATTTAATAAAAACCTATGACAAAATGTCTTTCAAATGATTATAATTAGCCTATATAAGGCTAAAAATGTTAGGAAAATTCGGGATACTTATCGCTATTTTAGCACTTGTTTTATTATTTTATATTGTCATCTCACTCGGTGCAGGAGCTTTTAAAAAAGACGGTGTGAAGCCTGAAACTAAGAGATATCTTAAGTCAGTAAATATATTACTTTTAGTAGTTGCTTTAGTTGGTTCAATACTAGTTTTATTTCTTTAAGCTACTAAGGTCTTACACCATTCTATGAATGCATCATTGAAAACATAGATCATAAGAAAAAAAGCTAACCACACCACAAGAAGGAACGTCCAGTACATTGAAAGTGCGGATATATTTTTTTCTTCATCTAATATTTTTTCTCTTTTAGTTTTTAAAACTCTCGAGGCAACTTTACCCCAAAATAAAAGGCCGCCAAGTAAATGCAGTCCGTGAAGAGCCGTAAAAATATAAAATGAGGAAAAATAATTATTTGTTTGAACATAGTTTCCACTTTTCATCAATTGAATCCAAAAAGCCACTTGTCCAAATAGAAAAAGATAACTTAGACCTCCTATAACTAATAAATTTTTTTTTACATTTGTTACGTCAGATTTTTTTAATTCATTAGTTACTTTGTTAAAGTAAAAGGAAATTATAAAAAGTATAAAAGTATTTATCCAAAGCAGATTAGGTTTTAATAAATATTTAGTATCTTGTTCAGGTGGAACACTGTAAATATAACCGGTAAAAATTAAGCTAAATAAGACTGTTGCAATACCAAAGATGATTATTACAGCTGATTTCTGAACTGATAAATCAAAAGTTTGACCACTGTGTGCATCATCAACTTGTGCTCTTTCAGCCTCCCATGGCTTCTCTATAATTGTGCCAAAAATTTTCTTTAAAAAACTAGACATAAATTTTATATAATCATTTATAAAGCATTATCAACTATGAAATTAAAAACCTCAATTACAATAATATCTGGATGTCTGTTTTTATTTATATTTTTAATGCTTCCGGTCTTTTTAAATATCAAGGAACAAAAAGATGATATGGTCGCATCCTTTAAAGGTTCAGAATTTTCACTAAAAGATGTGAATGATAAAACTATAACAGAAAAATCATTTGATGGACCATTAACCGCAATATTTTTTGGATTTACAAATTGTCCTGACATATGTCCAATGACTTTATACAATTTAGATTTGGTTATAAATGAACTTGAGATAAGAAAAAAAGAAAAATTTAAAGTTTTTTTTGTAAGTATTGACCCTACAAGGGATACACCTGAGATTATTAAAAATTATTTAGATGGATTTGAAAATAAAATATTTGGAATTACGGGTGATCCAAAAAAAGTTTTTTTATTATCGCAATCTTGGGGTGTTTTATCTGAAAAAATTTTTACTGAAGATGGTAATTATTTAATAAACCACAGCTCTTCAGTATTATTGTTAAAAAATGGAAAATATTTAGATCGTATAAGTCATCATGCTGCATATAAAGATATGTTTAAAAAAATAGATAGACTATTGAGATAAAATTTTAAAACTAATTATTGATATTATTGATATGGCGGCTGTCTCTGCTCTCAAAATATTTTTATTTATTTTTAAAGATTTTACATTTTTTAGTTCAAGAATTTCTTTTCTCTCATTTTCAGAAAAGTCGCCCTCTGGTCCAATTAAAATGCATACAGGACTATCTTTATTTATTTTAATTTGATCATTAGAAGAATTCAGATCCCCAAAAACAATATCGGTATCTTTGTATAATTTTATAAAATCTTTAAATTTAACTAATTTTTCTAATTTAGGTAATTTGATACGATTTGACTGTTCCGAGGCTTCAATAATTACTTTGTTTAATCTTTCTGAATTTAAATCTCGAACCATAGTTCTCTCACTTAGTATTGGAATGAATTTAGTGACACCAAGCTCAGTTGCTTTTTGTATCATAAAGTTTAAATAATTTAATTTAATAGGTGTAAATGCTAACCATATCTCACTGTTATTTTCGGAATTTTTTAATTTTTTTACGATTATAAAATTTACAATACCTTTTTTAATTTCATTTATTTTTGCTTCCCATTCTCCGCTATCATTAAACAAAGAAAAACTTTCACCCTCTTTAATTCTCATCACTTTTGAAATATAATGAGATTGAGACTTATCTAGATTTGAGTTTAAATTATCTGACAAGTTTTCTTTAAAAAATAATCTAATATAAGTCATTTGATAAGTGTAATTATGAATAATATTAAAGCAATAATTTTTGATGCATACGGAACATTATTTGATGTGAATTCTGCAGCTGAAAAGTGTAAAAATAAAATCGGTAAAAAATGGGAAGATTTTGCCAACCACTGGAGGACTACCCAATTAGAATATACTTGGTTAAGAAGTTTAATGAACAGACATAAAGATTTTTGGCAAGTCACAGAAGATAGTTTGAAAAAATCAATGGAAACTTACAAGATAGATGTTTCTATGAAAAATGAGTTATTAAATTTATATAAAGTTTTATCACCTTATGAAGAAGTTTTAGAAACTTTAAAATATCTTAAAGAGCAAAAATATAAATTAGCTATACTTTCTAATGGTACACCCAACTTGTTAAATGATTTAGTTAAAACAAATAACCTAGAAAATTTTTTTGATAATATTTTCTCAATAGAAGAGGTTGGAATTTATAAACCTCATATAAGAGTTTATGATATCCCAATTAAAAAATATGGTATTAAAAAAAATGAGGTTATTTTTTTAAGCTCAAATACTTGGGATGTATCTGGTGGTGGTAATTATGGATATCAAGCCATTTGGGTAAACAGAAATAGAAATGTTTTTGATTACCTAGATTACAAGCCAAAAAATCAAATAAATAGTCTAAAAGGTCTACTTGATATTATTAAATAAAAAATTAAATCTTCAGAATGATAAATATATTAGATTTATTAAGTAGAATTTTCATATCATTATTATTTTTAATAAATGGTTACTTTAAAATTGCAAATTATGATGGAACATTAGAATGGATGGAAGGCTATAATGTCCCAGGAATTTTATTAATTCCAGCAATTATTCTAGAGTTTGCTGCTCCGATTTTGATAATAGTTGGATATAAAACTAAAATAGCAGCTTTTTTACTTGCTGCATTTTGTATGACCACTGCATTGATTTTTCATACAGATTTTTCAAGTCAGATTCAAATAACATCTTTTCTTAAAAATATAGCATTAACTGGAGGTTTTCTTTTAATTGTAGTAAATGGTGCTAAAAAATATAGTTTAGATAATATAAAAAAATAATGGAACAAATAGAAGTAAATAAAATTATAGAGCCAATTCTTTCCTCCGACGGAGCAGGTGTAAAACTTAAAAGGAGCATAGGAGTCGAACCAAATTATTACGATCCATTTTTAATGTTAGACGAATTTGGTTCTGAAGATAAAGATGATTATATCGGCGGATTTCCAGCTCACCCTCACAGAGGTATTGAGACTGTAACTTATATGCTTCACGGTGAATTTGAACATGAAGATAGCACAGGTTCAAAAGGTAAGATGAAAGCTGGTGATGTTCAGTGGATGAAAACAGGGAGTGGTATCATTCACTCTGAGATGCCAGCTATGACAGGAGGTAAACTACAAGGTTTTCAATTGTGGATTAATATGCCAGCAAGTCTTAAAATGTCTAAACCTGATTATATCTATATCAATTCAAAAGAAATGCAGCTTTATAAAGATGAAGAAAAGCAAGTTAAAACTATTGCTGGCAAATTTGAAAATGCTGAGGGCCCTATCAAGGGTCATAACGTTGAACCAATTTATTTTGATGTAGAATTAAATAAAGATAAGTATTTCAATTTTTCTTTACCCACAACTCACAATTCTCTTATATATTTAATAAATGGTGAGATAAAAATAGGAGACAAAGACCATAAAAAAGTAGATGGTTCAAATTTAATTTTGTTGTCAAAAGGAGAAAAATTAAAAGTAAAAGCTATTACAAATGCCAAGTTTTTACTAATTTCTGGAAAACCTATAAATGAAAAAATTGCAAGAGGTGGCCCTTTTGTTATGAATACAAAATCCGAGATACTTGAGGCTGTAAATGATTTTCATAATGGAACTTTTGTGAAGTAATGCATGCAGTAGAAATTAAAAAAACTGGTGGTCCTGAAGTTCTGGAAATCAAGGATATAAAACTATCAGAACCTAATTCTGGAGAAGTTTTAATTAAACAAACAGCAATTGGCTTAAATTACATTGATACTTATCATCGTTCAGGTCTTTACCCTGTGCCCCTACCTTCTGGTATCGGGTTAGAAGGCGCTGGTATTATTGAAAAAGTTGGACCTGAAACAAATGGTTTCAAAGAGGGTGATAAAGTTGCATATGCAGCAGCTCCAATTGGCTCCTATGCTACACACCGAATTTATCCGACTAAAAGTTTAATTAAAGTGCCAGATGGTATTGATCTTGAAATTGTAGCAGCGATAATGACAAAAGGCTTAACTACTTTTTATCTCCTGCATAAAACTTATGAAGCAAAATCTGGTGAAACAGTTTTATTTCATGCAGCCGCGGGAGGAGTGGGCCAAATTTTTTGCCAATGGGCAAAGAGTTTAGGCTGCAATGTGATCGGAACAGTTGGGTCGGAGGAAAAAATTGAAGTTGCAAAAAAATTTGGATGCTCACATGTAATTAACTACAATGAAGAAGATTTTCATAAAGAAGTGATGAAAATTACCAATGACGTGGGGCTACCAGTCGTCTACGATGGAGTGGGTAAAGTTACAATGGAGAAATCACTGTTATGTTTAAAAATGAGAGGCACATTTGTGTCATTTGGCAATGCATCAGGAAAACTTGAACCATTAGATGTGGGAAAGTTAATTGCTCCAAAAGGTTTGTTTTTAACAAGACCAAGTATAGCTCACTACACAGCAACTAGAGGAGAGCTAGATGAAGCTGCATTAAAATTATTTGACATGATTAAATCAAAAAAAGTAATTGTTGAATTATTTAAAAAATACTCTTTAAATGAGGTAGTCCAAGCTCATAAAGATTTAGAGGGCAGGAAGATAATTGGTCCAGCGATTATCACTCCTTGAATTTTACATCCATATCGGACAAGTGTAATTTAAGTGCCTTAGTAGATATATGAATTTCTCTTATAAAAAAGATAATTGAAATCATCATGGATAGACAACAGGATGCGAAAATTATTCTTGCAAAAAAAACCTCATCTAAATAAAGAGCAAATACTGTCCCCATATTAAATAAAAAACCAAATGCTGCAAATAATATTGAAAATTTTAAAACACTTACTCTATTATTTAAATTAATTAGTTGGCTCTTCCACTCTGGTGGTGTATGTTTTTCAAAAACATATTCGTCGTGTATTTTTCTTATTAGATTACTCAATGTGTGAAATCGATTGCTATAAACAGCCATTATCAAAGGTATAGCTGGAAACATTAATGCAGTTACTGTGTAGTCAATATTCATATTGATTAGGTTTGATAAACTTGTTTTGCTTTGCTATTTACAAATAAAATATGTCAAAAAAATTGCAAATTTTCATTGATTTAACAAGAATAAAAAGACCCATAGGTTATATGTTGTTATTTTGGCCATGCTTGTGGGGTTTAACAATCAGTTACGATTTTAATAAAGATATAAATCTTTTTATTTTTTACTTAATTTTATTTTTTTTAGGTTCGGTGCTGATGCGTTCAGCCGGCTGTATAATAAATGATATTGTCGATAGAAAATTTGATATTAAGGTAGAGAGAACAAAAAGTAGGCCAATAGCCTCCGGCAAAGTCTCTGTTAAGGAGGGTTTGCTTCTTTCATTATTTTTATGTGTGATTGCACTAGGTGTATTGCTGCAATTTAATAAACTTACAATAGTTTTAGCATTAGTATCGATGCCTTTAGCGTTTACTTATCCTTATATGAAGAGATTTACTTATTGGCCCCAACTATACTTAGGTATTACATTTAATTACGGTTTATTACTAGGATGGTCATCAATACAAAATAATATAACAATAACACCCTTAGTTTTCTATTTTGGGGCCATATTTTGGACATTAGGATATGACACAATTTATGGATTTCAAGACATAAAAGATGACGAAATTATAGGAGTAAAATCTACATCAATTAAATTTAAGGATAATCCAAAAATTTTTCTCATAATATGTTATCTAATTTCTATTATTTCTTTAATTCTAACCGGTTACTTGATGAAATTTAGTTTAGTATTTTATTTATTTTTATTGTTTCCGATTTTACACCTGTTTATTTATCAAATTAGATACCTGGACATAAGTAATAATTTACAATGTTTAAAAATTTTTAAATCTAATAACACTTTTGGAATGCTAATATTTTTAAATATTTTAATAGGAAAACTTATTTAGTTTATGGAAAATAAAATAATTTTAAAAAGACTTTACAATAATTATACAAAAAAGTTTTTGCCTAAAATTTTATTGTCAGTATTATTCTCATTAATTGTGGCAGGTAGCACAGCTTCCATTGCTTGGTTGCTAGACCCTGCAATTAAAAAAATATTTATCGATAAAGATGAAAAATTAATTTTAATTATACCTGTGGCAATAATTTTAGCGTTTTCTTTAAAAGGTGGTTCATTATATTTTGCAAAAACAATATTAATTAGAACTGCTCAAGAAATTACAAAAATTATACAAATGCAAGTTATGAAAGCATTAATAACTGCTGATACTCAAGTAATTGATAAAAAACATACTGGTAAGTTCATTTCTCATTTAACCTTTGATGTGAGTTTAATTTCTAGACTAGTGAGTAATGTTATTCTGAATTTAACTAAAGACAGTTTTACTCTCATAGGACTTTTAATAGTAATGTTTTATCAAAATTGGAAACTCGCTTTTTTCGCAATTATTATGATCCCGCTAGCAACAATTGCTGCAAGATCACTTGGTAAAAGGATAGGTAAAGTTACAGTGGAAGCGGCTGATAGAACTGGTGAACTTAGCTCCTATTTAATTGAAATATTTAAAAATCATAAAATGATAAAAATTTTTCAAAAAGAAAATTATGAATTTGGCAGAACAGAAAGATTTATAAATAATCTAAAAGATAAAGTAGTAAAAATAGAGACTGTTTTAGTAAGAGCCTCACCGATTATGGAAACACTAACTGGTTTAATGATTGCGCTTTTAATTTTCTACTCTGGAAAACTGATAATGAGTGGAGAGCTTGGTTTAAATAATTTTTTTTCATTTTTAGCTGCTATGATGCTTGCCTATCAGCCAGTTAGGTCTTTAGCGACTTTAAACATGAGCTTAAATCAGGGACTTGCAGCAGCAAAAAGGATTTTGCCATTAATTGATAATGAAAATAAAATTAAAGAATTAGAAAATGCTGAAGAATTAAAAATTAGCAAAGGTGAAATTAAATTTGAGAAAGTAAAATTTAAATATAATAAAGATGAAGGAGAAGTTTTAAATGATATTGATATTTTTATAGAAGGAGGTGAGATGACTTCATTAGTTGGTCATAGCGGTGCTGGTAAGTCATCTTTATTGAACTTAATACCAAGATTTTATGACAGGGATGACGGCGATATTAAAATAGATGATCAATCAATTTACAAAACTAAAATAAGATCACTGAGATCAAATATTTCACTAGTAGCACAAGATATAACTCTTTTTGACGATACGATCAGGAATAATATTTTGTACGCCAATCCAGATGCTTCAAATGAAGAACTAAATGAGGCAGTAAAATTCTCTTATTCAAAAGAATTTATCGAAAAATTACCAAACAAATTTGAGACCTTAATTGGTGAGAATGGAGTCAGACTATCGGGGGGTGAAAAGCAAAGGATATCTATCGCAAGAGCGATGCTAAAAAAAAGTTCAATTATTCTTTTGGATGAAGCAACATCATCTTTAGACTCAGATACAGAGACAAAAATTCAAGAAGCCATTAAACTTTTAACAAATAATAAAACTTCACTTGTTATTGCCCATCGATTATCAACTATTAAAAATTCAAAAAAAATATATGTTATAGATGACGGTAAAATTGTTGCAGACGGAAATCATGAAAATCTTATTAAAAATTCTAAAATTTATAAAAATTTCTACGAGAAACAATTAAAAAAAGATTAAATGTTTTTTTTGTATAGATTAATAATAAATACTATTTTAATTTTATCACCAATTATAATCATCTTTCGAATTCTTAAAAATAAGGAAGATCCTATTAGATTTAAAGAAAAATTAGGTATATTTGAAAAAAAAAGTATTAAAGGTAAACTTATTTGGTTTCATGGTTCAAGTGTAGGAGAAATTTTAAGTATAATTCCTTTAGTTGAAAAATTTGAAAAAAACAAAAATATAAAAAATATTCTAATTACATCTAATACTTTAAGCTCATCAAAAGTATTTAAAAAGTTTAAATTTAAAAAGACTACTCACCAATTTCTACCAATAGACTCAAGAATATTAGTTCAAAAATTTTTATCTAATTGGGAACCATCGGTAGCTATTTTCATAGAATCAGAAATTTGGCCAAACTTTATTCATGAAATTAATCGAAAAAAAATACCACTAATATTAATTAATGCCAGAATGACTAAAAAAACATTTTTGAAATGGAATAATTTTAAAAATTTTTCAAAAACAATTTTTAATAAATTTAATTTATCTTTATCTCAAAATAAAGAGACTATAATTTTTTTAAAAAAACTAGGATCTAAAAATATTAAGAACTTTGGAAATTTAAAATTTTCAGAAAATAGATCTGTGAGATATCGCGATATTACATCGAAAAAGTTAAAAAAATTTTTTAAATCGAAAAATTTTGTATTTGGAGGAATAAGTACACATCATGGGGAAGAAGAATTTTGTGGCAAAGCACAAAAACTTATAAAGCATAAAATTAAAAATAGTTTAACTGTAATTATTCCAAGACATATTGACAGATGTAAAGATATAATAAGTCGTTTACAGGATTCAGGTTTAAAAGTACATCTTCACAGTGATAAGTCGAACATAGATAAAAAAACAGATATTTATCTTGTGGATAGCTTTGGTGAGACAAATTCGTTCATAAATCAATGTAATATTGTATTTTTAGGTGGATCTATGATTAAGCACGGAGGACAAAATCCATTGGAGGCTGTGAGATTAAAATGTAAAGTTTTACATGGACCTTATACTTATAATTTTACTGAAATATATGCGTTGTTAAAAAATCTTGATTTGTGTTGTTTAGTTAAAAATCCAAATGAAGTAATTAATCATTTAAATGTAGTAAAACTTAAAAAAAATAAAATGAATAAAAATGTACTTAATTTGAACAATTTAGGTAAAAAAATTCTTAATGACAATTATAATGAAGTATTAAAATATATTTAATGCGATTTAAAAAACCGAAATTTTGGGATAACAATAGGCAAACAATATCTTCACTAGTTTTATTTCCTTTAAGTCTGATTGTATATTTTGTTACAAAATTAAAACGTTTTAAGAAAGGAGAAAAGTTTAAATTTCCAATAATCTGCGTAGGAAATATTTATTTAGGAGGAACTGGAAAAACTCCTATTGTAATAGAAATATTTAAAATATTAAGCTCGATGAATAAAAAAACTGTTTTTATTAAAAAATTTTATCCATACATTAATGATGAAATAAATATTCTCAATAAAATTGGCCCGGTAATTTCTAAAAAAAGTAGGATTAAATCTTTAAAGAGTCTATATAATTCAAATCACGAGGTTGCTTTACTAGATGATGGGTTTCAAGATTCAAAATTTTTAAAAGATTTGTCTATTATTTGCTTTAATGAAACTAATTGGATTGGTAACGGCAATATAATTCCCTCTGGTCCATTGAGAGAGCCATTAGATGCTTTAAAATATGCGGACTGTATAATGATGAAAGGTAAAAAAGATCAAAAAAAAGAGAGGCAATTATTAAATTATAATAAAAAGTTACAGTTTTTTTATTTTGATTATAATATTGAAATTGATAATTCAATTAGAGAAAAAAAGATTGTAGCTTTTGCAGGAATCGGCAACCCAAAAAGTTTTTTTGAATTACTTACAGAAAAAAATTTAAATGTGATAGAAAAAACTAGTTTTCCCGATCATTATAAATTTACAGATAATGATTTGAATAAAATTATAAATTTTTCTAAAGAAAATAATGCTATAATATTAACAACAGAAAAAGACTATGAAAGACTTGAGCATAAATATAAATCATTAATTTATTACACAAAATTAATTGTCAAAATTGAAAAATTTGAGGTTTTTAAAAATTTAATAAAAGAGAAAATATGAAATCAGTAAGATATTTTTTCGAGTATATTATTATCAAATTTTTATTTTTTATTTTTAGTTTACTTGGATATGCTAGAGCGTCAAATATAGGTGAGAAAATTGGAAAACTTTTTGGACCATTAATTAGAGATAATAAGAAAATATTGCATAATTTAGAAGAGTGTAATATCGGCAACAATGATCATGATAGAACGGTCATAGTAAAAGAGATGTGGGGTAACTACGGAAGAATACTAGCTGAATATCCTTTTATAAAACATTTCAGAAATTCAAATTTAAGCAAATATATTACATTAGAGGGAAAAGATATTTTAGATGAGATTATAAAAGAAAAGAAAAGTGTAGTTTTTATTTCGGCGCATTTTAATAATTTCGAATTAATGGCATTGTGTCTTGAAAAAGCTGGAATAGATTTAGCTGCAATATACAGGCCTTTAAACAATTTTTTTTTAAATAACACCATGGAAAATATAAGAAAAAAATATATCTGCAGAAACCAGATAAAAAAAGGTAAGTCTGGAAGTAGAGAAATATTAAAATTTATAAAACAAAATTTTTCTATTGCACTGATGATTGATCAAAGAGTAAGCGAGGGGGTAAAAAGCAATTTTTTTAACAGATTAGCATTAACAACAAGTATACCCGCGCAAATAATTAAAAAATATGAGCTTGAGATTGTCCCTGTTTATATTGAAAGAAAGAACAAAATATATTTTAATATGTGCATAGATAAACCAATTAAATTTAATAATAAATCTGAGATTATTGATATAACCGATAAATTAAATAATGTTGTTGAGAAAAGAATTTTGAGTAATCCCAGCCAATGGATATGGACTCATAATCGTTGGAAATAGTGTCAATTTATTTGTATTTTTGTGATGCTTCCTTATAAGAAAAATAGGCTTCCTGTTTATCAACATTCCAATATGTAAGTTTTTCTAAACTAATTTCTTTTCCAGACACTGCACAAACAACATGGTCTCCATGTTCTATAACTTCGTAATTATTTGGTAAATATTTTAATTTTGCTAATTTTTTAAACATTTTTAGTTTATAAGTTAATACATGAATATTGTAATAATTGGAAGTGGGGGAAGAGAGCATGCACTATGCTACAAGCTACTAAAATCGTCTAAAATTAATAAAATATATTGTATACCAGGTAATGCTGGTACTGATGAAATTGCAACGAATATATTTGCCGATATAAATGATTTTGATGAAATATATAAAATTGTTTTAAAATTAAATGTAGAACTTATAGTAGTTGGTCCTGAGATACCTTTGGTTAATGGAATTGTTGATTACTTTGAAAAAAAAAATATAAAAATATTTGGTCCTAATAAAAAGTGTTCTCAGCTAGAGGGATCAAAATTTTTTATGAAGAACATTTGTAAAAAATATAAAATTCCAAGCGCTAAATATTTTGAAGTATCAGATATCAATCAGGTAGAAAAGTTCTTAAGTAGTGTTTCATTTCCAGTAGTCGTAAAATCAGATGGGCTTGCTGCAGGTAAAGGAGTAACGATATGCAATAATCTTGATGAAGTATTAAAAGATGTTCAAGAAATATTGGATGGTAAGTTTAAATCTTCAAACAAAGTGTTTATTGAGGAGTTTTTAGAGGGAGAGGAACTAAGCTACTTTGTTATTACAGACGGATACGATTATAAATGTTTAGGAACTGCACAAGATCATAAGAAAATTGGAGAGGGAGATGTTGGTTTAAACACTGGTGGTATGGGTGCTTATTCACCTTCAAAAATTATTAATAATAAACTAGAAAATAAAATCCAAGAAAAAATAATTGAACCAACATTAAATGGTTTAAGAAAAGAAGGACTAATTTACAAAGGAATACTATATGCGGGGTTAATGATAAATAATGGTGAACCAAAATTGATTGAGTATAATATTAGATTTGGCGACCCTGAGTGCCAAGTATTAATGATGCGTCTCAATAGTGATCTTCTCGAAATTTTAATTTCTTCACTTGAAAACAGAATTCTTGAGCAAAAAATCAAATGGAGTGAAAATGAATCAATAACAGTTGTCGCGGCAAATAAGGGTTATCCTGAACAATATAAAAAAAATAGTGTAATTAAAAATTTAGAAACAATAAAAATTAATGATTATCAGCAAATATTTCATGCTGGGACTACTAGAGACAAAGATGGAAAAGTTTTGGCTTCAGGCGGTAGAGTTTTAAATTCGACCGTTTTGTCAAAATCGCTGAGTGTTGCGAGAAAAAAAGCAAATGAAATTTTAGAGAATGTGAAGTGGGAAAACAAATATTATAGGAAAGATATTGGTTTTAGAGTAATTGACAAATGAGAATAATTGGAGGAATTTCAAAAGGAGTAAGGTTATTTCAACCAAAAGATAAGGAAACAAGACCTCTGAAAGATTTAACAAAAGAATCTATCTTCAATACTTTAGTTCATAACAATGATTTAAATATATCTTTTCACAATTTAAATATTTTAGATATTTTTTCAGGAACAGGGTCTTTTGGACTCGAGTGTATTTCTAGAGGAGCTAGTAAAGTATTTTTTATAGAAAACTATTTACCTGTAATTGATATATTAAAAAAAAATATAAATAAGTTAAAATTCAAAAATAATTGTGAAATAATCAATAAAGATTTTATTGATGATAATTTAGAAACAATGAAAAATAAAAAATTTAATTTAATCTTTATTGATCCACCTTTTAAAGTAAACAATTTAGATGTGATTTTATATAAAATAATTCATTCCAAACTTTTAGATATTATTGGGGTAATAGTCATTCATAGACATAAAAATTCTAACGATAAAATACCTAGCGAACTAAAGATGGTGAAAACTAAAAATTATGGATTATCAAAAATAATCTTCCTAAAGTTTGCTTAGCAATCTCTTTGTTTCGGTTTTAATTAATTCAACAGATGGTTGATCTAGAGGGTTTACCTTTAATGCATGTCCTAAAAGAATAGTTTCTAATACACAAAAACAAAATAGTTCTCCGAGAGTGTTTTCATCTTTTTTTTTAATATTAAATGAACGAAAAGGTATATTTTTTTTTCTAAAAATGTTTTGCGTCGATTTTTCTTGTGCTTCTAAAATTTCAGACAAATTTTTATTTTTTAAATATTTTTTATCATCAAGAATAAATTTATTACTCTGTTTATTACTAGTTTTAGATGTAACGTTAAAAAACGTAAAAAAGCAATTTTTCGGTCCATCTAAATATAGTTGTAACAGACTATGATTATCTTTAGGCATTGATGAAATTATAGGGGTAATACCTTTGGATTTTTTACCTAACGATTCGGCAGTTAATTGCTGATACCATTTAAAAAAGTTTTCAGAGCTTTCATCGTAATTTAAAATAATAGAGTTTTTTTTATTTTTTTTTACATAGTGAATTATATTTTCAACATTGATTATTAAATTTTCTAAAAATCTTTTATTTTTTATTAAATAGTTAAATTTTTTAAAATTTTTTTCTTTTAAACCCATAAGTTCAGCAGGCAACATTCCGACTTCAGATAAAACAGAATATCTGCCCCCGATATAATTTTTATGTTCAAATATATCGCTTTTTATTTTATTAGATAATCGTCTAAGATAATTATTTGTATTTTCTGTTATAATAATATTTTTATTATTTTTCTTTTTAAGAATTATATTAAAATTTGAAATTGTTTCTAAAGTTTCTCCAGATTTAGATACAACAATATTTGGCATTTTTTTTAAATTTTTAATTTGTGGAATTAGATTATTGTGAAAGTAAAAGTTTTTTTTAATTTTATGTCTTAAAAATTGATATATAGCCTCTGTTCCCAAAATAGATCCACCCATACCAATTAATCGAAAGTCTTTATAAAATTTATATTTATTGATGTCTTTTTTTGAATAGCTGTACTTGAAACTTTTAGTAAAACTTTTCAATAAAGGGTAATTTTTCAACCACTCATATTTTTTTAGATTATTTGTTTTTGCTTTGATATTTTTAATTTTTTTATTTTTAAAATTAATAAAAGTTATGTTTTTTGAGAACATTACTAATTAATTTTTTCTATTATTGTTTGTTCTAAACTTTTAGATTTGTTATTTTTTGATTTCTTTAATTTTGTAGAAACTTTTAATTTATCTTTTAAGCCACTTTCAGACTCCTTTGTTTCAATTATATTTTCATCTAATGGAACTGGTAATTCATTAAAATCTGGCGGCATAGATAAAGGATTTTTTTTTTGAACAAGAAATTCGTCGCTTCTTTCTCCCCTACTTTTTCCTTGTAACGCATCTTTTGTCCCTTGACATGATGTGGCAAAGAAACAAACAATAATTAAAAATAGATTTATAATATTTTTCATTTACTAAGTTTTTTATAATCTAATATTTCCATAAAAATAAGGCAAGTAATTCCTATAGAAATAAAAATATCAGCAACGTTAAATACAAACCAATGATAACCATTAAAATTAATATCTATAAAATCTGGGACTGCAGAGTAGTAAAATCTGTCAAAAAGATTCCCAAACGAGCCACCTAATATGACTATATATAATATCCTTTTAATAATATTAGATGCTACCGCTAAGTAGATTAATATAAAATTTATTAATAATATTATAAATGTAATAGCGTTATATAAAAAATTATCACTGAAAGATAAAAGACCAAAACCAATACCAGTATTCCATATCAATATTATATTTAAAAATTCGTTTATATAAATATTCAGCTCCTCGTTATTAGCGATATTTAGTATATAAATTTTTGATATTCGATCTAATGTAAAAATTGAAAAAAAAAGAAAAAAGTAAAAAACGTATTTGCTATAAATTGATTTGTTCATATCAAGTTATCTCACCATGCCGCTCACATTCGTCCTCTCTTATTTTCCAACATACAGGACATTTTTTTCCATTTGCCTTAGTGGTTGAGGCCTCAAAAGCATTTTTAATTGTATCATCCTCAGAGACATCGACTTTTGACGTAATCAGCAGCTCTTCAAAATCAAAATTACTAAATTTTTTATAAAGTTTATTGTCTAATTTAATATCTACTTTTGCCTCTAAACTTGAACCAATGATTTTTTCAGCTCTTTTGTTTTCTATGCTTATATTGCAATGGTCCCTAATCTTAATAAGCTCTAACCATTTTTCCTCTAATGACTTGTTTTTCCATTCTGCGGGAACTTTTGGAAAATTTTCAAGATGAATACTTTTTCCATCTTTATTTATTATTTTATAAATTTCTTCTGTGGTAAAAGTAAGTATAGGTGCAAACCATTTTAATAAGCAATTTATAATTACATTAAGTACTTCGATACAACTTTCTCTTTTTTTTGAAGATTTTTTATCACAATAAAGTGTATCTTTTCTTATATCGAAATAAAAAGATGATAAGTCTACAGTACAGAAATTTAATAATTCTTTGTAAAGATTGTGAAAATTATAAATATTAAAATTATTATGGAATTTAGTATTTAAAACTTGAATTTTATTAAGCATAATTTGTTCAAGCTCTGGAAGCTCATTAACTTTAATTTTGTTAAAGTCTAAATCTATTACCTCATCCTTTAAATTTCCTAGAAGATATCTGAAGGTATTCCTTATTTTTCTATATGCTTCCGCATGTTGTTCCAATATAGAATAATCTATTCTAAGATCTTCAGCATAGTTTGAGGCTGCAACCCAAATTCTTAAAATATCGGCACCATATTTTTTTAATATTTCCTCAGGTGATATTGTATTCCCAGCAGATTTTGACATTTTATGACCTTTGCCATCTACAACAAACCCGTGTGATAAAATGCTTTCAAATGGTGCTTTACCTCTCGTTCCACAAGATTGAAGTAAAGACGAATGAAACCAGCCTCTATGTTGATCTGATCCCTCTAGGTACATTGATGCTGGCCATTTTAGATCCTCTCTTTTTTCCAATACAAAGGAATGTGTTGAGCCACTATCAAACCATACTTCAACGATATCATTTAATTTTTCAAAATCTTCCGCTTTATATTTGTCTCCTAAAAATTTTTGTGGGTCGTCTGAAAACCAACAATCAGAGCCTTCTTTTTCATAAATATTTGCGATATTTTCAAAGACATCATCATCGATAAGTACATTATTAGTTTTTTTTGAAATAAATATTGGCAAAGGCACACCCCACACTCTCTGTCTAGATACACACCAGTCTGGTCTTGTTTCTATCATTGACTTTATTCTCTCCTTGCCTTTACTCGGATAAAATATTGTTTCGTCTAAAGCTTTTAAAGCTTTTTTTCTCAAACCATGACTTTCCATTGAAATAAACCATTGTTGTGTTGCTCTATGCACTAACGGAGCTTTGGATCTCCAAGAATGAGGATAAGAATGATTAAGTTTGCCATTAGCAAGAAGTTTCTTCGCACTTTTGAGTTTTTCTATAACTATTGGATTAATTTTAAAAATATGCTGTCCCTCAAATAATGGAATATGTTTTGTATATTTACCATCATCATCAACAGTTTCTAATGCTTTGATATCATGTTTGAGACAAAGATTAAAATCATCAGGGCCATGACTTGGTGCGCAATGCACAATACCTGTCCCTTGTTCAATTGTAACAAAACGTGCTTCCAGCATAGGTACATCATAGTCAAATCCATCACTTATAAATGGATGCGAACAGATAGTACCTTCAAAAGTCTCGCCTTTTATCTCTTTAATAATTTTATAATTTTTAATGTCACACTCTTTTATTACATTTTCTAAGAGTTCTTTAGCTACAACAATTTTTCTATTCTTAAAATCGTTCTCATCATTTAATTCAATAATTTGGTAAGTTAAATTTTCATTATATGCCAAAGCTTTATTTGCTGGAATTGTCCATGGAGTAGTTGTCCATATTATAATTTCAGAATTTTCTAAATCCTTTAGATTTGTTTTTTTTATTTTAAATGAAACATATATCGTATCAGAGGTATGATCCATGTACTCTACCTCGGCATCTGATAAAGCAGTTTTTTCTACTGTAGACCAAAGCACTGGTTTATAGCCCTTATATAGACTTCCTTCTTTCAAAAACTTACCTAACTCTCTTACTATTTGAGCTTCTGCATCGAAGCTCATTGTTGAATAATAATTTTCCCAATCTCCTACTACTCCTAATCTTTTAAATTGATCTTTGTGGGTTTTTATCCATTTATTTGCAAAATCTCTGCACTCTTTTCTAAATTCAACAATAGGAATATCGTTTTTATTTTTTTTATTTTTTTTATATTGCTCTTCAATTTTCCATTCTATAGGAAGTCCATGACAATCCCATCCTGGAACATAAACTGAATCCTTTCCATTCATTTGATGAAATTTAGTTATAATGTCTTTTAAAATTTTATTTAAAGCTGTTCCCATGTGAATATTACCATTGGCATATGGGGGTCCATCATGAAGTATGAATTTCTCTTTTCCTTTTGTGCTTTCGCGTAAACTTTCATACAATTTTATCTGGTCCCAATACTTAATTAAATTTGGCTCTTTATTTGGCAAATTAGCCTTCATAGAGAAAACTGTTTTTGGTAAATTTATATGTTCTTTACTCATAATTTTTTATTTAACTCTTTTTTACTTACTAAAATATCTTTGTCGATTTGTTTTTTAAGCTGATCAATATTTTTAAATTTTTTTTCACCTCTAATAAAGCTAATAAACTCTACTTTCAATTTTTTATTATAAATGTTCTTTGAAAAATTAAATATATTTACTTCTAACAAAAGTTTTTTTTGATTAAAAGTTGGTCTATATCCTATATTAGCAATGCCGTTGTATTTTTTATTATTTTTTCCTATTTTGACTTTCACAGTGTATACGCCGGGCTTTGAGATTATATAATCACCTATATCTATGTTGCATGTAGGAAAGCCAATTTGTCTTCCCATTCTTCTACCTATTTTAACTAAACCTTCGATAGACCAATTTCTATCTAAATATTTATTCGCAACCTTTATGTTTCCTTCAGACAGATATTTTCTAATTAAAGTGGAAGATACAATTTTGAGATTTTTTTTTAGCGGAGAAGGATTAATTATTTTATATCCATATAC
>CACEKE010000005.1 GCA_902560075.1 uncultured Pelagibacteraceae bacterium | reverse complement strand
GTTTTGGAGTCTTATGATATTAAGAATTATTCCACTTTTATTTTTTTTTAATACTTCAGGTTTATTATTTTTTCGTAATATTTTTCTTTTAAAATTTTTAATCTTTTTTTTTGAATTTGTTCTTTTTTTATAACTCTTTTTTTTTAATTTTTTATTTGATTTTGATTTATAGGATTTTTTTTTATTTTTTGATTTTCTTCTAATACTTTTTTTTCTTTTTTTTTTCATTAAACTACTATGATTTATCAATAATTAACTAGTAAATATAGTCTCTTGTATTTGGGGTTGATAGTAATTTTTTACTAAGTTGAAATTGAAATACAACCTGGTCTCCCCATTTGAAGGCCATTTCACATCCTGCTAAATAAAATTCCCACATTCTGAAAAACCTTTCGTCAAACATTTTTAAGACTTCCTCTTTTTTACCTAAAAATCTGCTTTTCCAATTCCTCAAAGTATGAGCATAATGCATTCTTAAAACTTCCATATCAGCTATTATCAGGTTTGATTTCTCAATTGGTTTTGCTAATTCACTTAAGCTTGGGGTGTAGCCTCCTGGAAATATGTATTTTGATATCCATGGATGTGGGTCCCTTGGAGTCATTACTGACCCTATTGTGTGTATTAATGCTACTCCATCCTCATTTAAAAATTTTGAGACTGAATTAAAATATTTATTATAAAATTTTTTACCTACATGCTCAAGCATGCCTACACTAACTACACGATCAAACTTTTCATTTAATTTTCTATAATCGACTAATTCAAATCTTACTTGATTTTCAAGGTTTAAGTCTTTTGCTTTATTTCTGCTATATTCTAACTGATTTTCTGAAAGTGTAATTCCTAAAACTTCACACTTACTTTGTTTTGCTATTTCAAGTGCAAGTGTACCCCAACCTGAGCCTATATCTAAAACTTTTAAATTAGGTTTTAAATGAAGTTTTTTAATAATATGATTCATTTTATTTTTTTGCGCTTGTTCGATTGTTTCATTATCGTTTTTAAAATACGCACAAGAATATTGTCTATTTTCATCAAGAAATAAATCGTATAATTTTTCAGAGATATCATAATGATGAGCAACATTTGATTTAGATTTACCTACAAAATTAAAGTTTGTTATGTAGCTATAAATTCCCATAAGTTTTTTTATTACTGTTGCATAATTACTTGTAGGACCTCTTCCTATATTTTTCATAGCAATTTCTAAAAATTCTGTCAGTGTACCATTTTCTATTACAGCAGAGCCATTGGCGTACGCCTCTCCAAAATAAAGGTCAGGTAATAATAACAATTTATAGTGAAGACTTTTATCTAATAGTTTTAATTTGATAGGTGGGTTTTTAAGTGGTTTACCAATAATGTGTTGCTTTTTATTTGCGTCCTCTAACACAAATCCATCATCTTTAACAAGTTTTTCCAAAAATTGAGTTAAATTTTTCATAATTAATTAATAACTCATATTAAATTCTAATTTTTTTAATTCTTCAAATAATTTTTTTTCCTCACTTTCTGATAATAAATCTATTATAGGTAGAACATTTTTAAAAATTGGATCTTTTTGAGACATAAAAGAGTGTAAGCCAGATATTAAGTTAAATTGATTGAATACTTTTCTAACTTTACAAAGTTTTTCATTAAGAGTTTGTGTTATGTTTAAATGGTAATCATCAAAGACTTTTCTTGCAATTTTAGAAGTAACGTTACAAGTGGCAGTTATCGCTCCACTACAACCGACCTTTAAACCTGACAATAATTTTTCCTCGGATCCCACAAAAATAGATAAGTCATTTTTTTTATATTTGTCATAGATATTATAAGTGCTATCTTTAATTCCAATAATCTGATCAGGAAATCTATTTTTTAATTCCTCAACACAATTTAGACTGAACTTATATCCAGATAGTTTTTCAAAATTATACAAAATTATTTTACAATCACTTACACTTTCAATTATTTTACTAAAATATTTAATAACATTTTTATCGGTATAATTGTAATAGGCTGGAGGCATTATTAAAAAATGATTCAAATTTAGTGATATTGAAATTTTCATTAAATTTATAGTATCCCCTAAAGAATTAGAGCCGGTTCCAATTATAAATTTATCGAAATTTTTACTTTGAGGAATAGAACTTATTAATTTAATTTTTTCAGAAATTGAAATTAATTGAGATTGCCCAGTGCTACCTAATAAAACTACACCATGACATCCATTATCAATTAGAAAATCAGCATGACTTATTGTTTTTTTAGCATTTAAAGATAAATCTTGGTTAAAAACTGTTATAGAGGCCGCATAAATGCCTTGAATTTTGTTCATTAATAAAATTTATATAAATTTAATTTTTTAGTAAAGTTTAATACGTATTATGAATATTTTAGTTGTTCAAAATCGAATGGGCATGGGTGATCTGGTAATATTTATGCCTTTTATAGAGGCGATTTCTAAAAAATATAAAGTGCCAATTACTTGTCTTGTTAAGAAAAATTCAAAGGCTAATGAAATATTTAAAGACAACGAATTTATAAAAGAATTTATTTTCCTAGAGAGAGGAAATGGAGAAGGAGATCATGATGGTATAACTGGATCAATAAAACTCATTTCTAAGTTAAGAAGATATAATTTTGATAAGATTTTCATATTTAATTCGTCGCTAAGATTTTTTTTAATATCTAAAATTGCTGGTATCTCAGATGTATATCATTACCCGCTTTTTGAAAAAAACCAACAACACATAATTCTAACTGCACAAAAATTTTTAAAAGATTCAATAAATGTTGATGTAGAAAGTAATCCAGTGATAAATATAAGTGACGAAAAAATAAATCAATCAAAAGAAAAATTTAAGATAGATTTAAAAAAAACAAATATATTACTTGGTGTAGGTGGATCTGGCCCAACTAAAAGAGTTCCAGCAAAAATTTTTCTAGAGACAATGAATTTAATACAAAAAAATTATGATACTAAATTCTATTTAGCAACTGGAAAAAATTTTGAAGAGCAAGAAATATTAAATGAAATATTAAACTCAAATTTAAAAGATAAATGTGTGCCTTTAGATAATCTTATGATTCCAGAAATTTTACCTATTATAAAAAATTGTAAAATTTCAATCTGTAACGACTCAAGTTTTAGTCACTTATCGGCGGCATTAGGTTTACCAACAATTGTTTTAATGACTGATACGCCGCTAGTATACGGAAGTTACAGTCCAAAAATGTACCCTATAATTCCCGATGGAGAAAAAACGGTAACACATAACACATTAGGAAAAGATAAGATTAATCCGAAAAAAATTTTTTTAAAATTAAAGGAAATAATTAATTAAGATATATCTTTAATAACTGTGTCTTTTGCCTCATTTACTATGGATGCAAGTCTTGAAAGTTCTGGGCTAATATCAGGATGTATTTTTTTCATGATTTTTTTATAAGAATTCATTACGTGCTCCTTAGTATATTTTTTTTTTGGATTAAGATTAAGAATTTTATAAGCTTCTTCTAATGATATGGATTGATTGTTGTAATTTTGGTTTATATTTCCAAAGTTGAACCTTCCATAATTTTTTAGAACTCTGAGAAGCCCCCATATTCTTAAGAATTGTAACAAAGTAAGACCTGCTTTAGTTTTTATCATTGGCAAAACCATCATTAAAAATGGAAGAGAAAAAATATATCTACCTGCAAACGCCATCAAAATTGCCAATAAAATAGAAACAACTATAATTGATGATCTTATTGTCTTTGCAACCCTTTTTGTTGAGCTTTTTGCAAACCAATTAAGAAATAAGTAAATTAAGACAAAAATAATAAGTGTGATAATAAAAATATTCATATATTAAAAACTCGATGAAAGTACCACAACTTAAAAAAAAAACTGAACTTAAATCTTGTCACAATACTAACTGGGAAGACGATTATAGCTGGGTTCATCAGCCAAATATTCTTGAGGTTTTAAAAGATAGCTCAAAGCTCGACCCAGAAGTAAGAAAATATCTTGAAGAAGAGAATAATTATACAGAACATCATCTTAAAGATACCAAAGGCATACAAAAAACATTATTTGATGAAATTAAGGGTAGGATAAAATTAGATGACGAGTCTATTCCCTTTAAAGATAGAAATTATGAATACTGGACAAGGACGACTACAAAGGGAAATTATTCGATTAAATTGAGAAAAAAAATTGGAACGGATTTAATTGAAGAGTATTGGAATGGCGACGAAGAAAAGAAAAAATTAAATACCGAATATTTCGGAGTCGGCGATATTGAGGTTAGTTATAACGATAAAATACTAGGCTATTCTTTAGACTTAAAAGGTTCTGAGTATTACACAATTTATTTAAGAGATATAGAGACAAACAAAATTATTTCCGAGAAGATAGAAGATACTGCTGGCGGAATAACGTTTAGCTTAGATGATAAATTTATATTTTATTCTAAGCTTGATAAATTTCACAGGCCAAGAAAGATATACAGACACAAAATTGGAGACAATATCTCAAATGATAAATTGATTTTTGAAGAAAAAAGTGATGCCTTTACAGTTGGAATAAACTTAACTTCTGATGAAAAATATTTCATAATCACATCTTCTGATCATAATACTTCTGAGCAATACTATTTTAAATCGACTGAGGAAAATCCAGAACCTAAACTTATAAAAAAAAGAAACAAAGGTATAATTTATTCTGTAAACTCGTGGGATAATCACTTTTATAATCATACAAATGAAAAAGCTGAGGACTTTAAAATTGATTATTGTAACGATTTATCAATACAAGATTGGAAGTCATATATACCAGCACAAGAGGAAACTTTAATCGGTAGTTTGTTTTTCTTAAATAATTGGATCTTAAGATCTGAGATTTCAAACGCACTACCAAAAATTTTTGTAAAGAATATAAAAACCAATCAAGAAGAGGAGATTAAATTCACTGATGAAAAAATCATCGATCCAGGTATATCATTTTATCAAAAGGACAGAGATACCGATTTAATTTATTTGAGTTACTCCTCACCAAAAACTCAATCAAGAACTTATTTATATAATTTAAAGTCTAAAGAAAGAAAGCTTGTAAAAGAACAAGAGATACCATCGGGTCATAATCCGGAAGATTATATTGTCGAAAGACTTGAATGCAATTCACATGATGGAAGGAAAGTACCAATAACTTTAACTCGACACAAAAAAACTAAAGTTGATGGAACAGCAAATGTTTTACTTTACGGTTACGGTTCATATGGAAGCTCTATGTCTCCATCTTTTTCATCAACGAAATTTAGCTTGATAGATAGAGACATAATTTGGGTTACTGCCCACATCAGAGGTGGAATGGAGAGAGGAATGAAATGGTGGAAAGAAGGTAAATTATTAAATAAGAAGAATACTTTTGAAGATTATTTAGCCGTTGGAGAATTTTTAATAAAAAATAAATATACCTCGAAAAAAAAAATTATCGGTTTCGGTGGCTCTGCAGGTGGTTTACTGATGGGGGCTGTTGTAAATCAGAAACCAGAAATATTTTTAGCTATGATATTAGCAGTTCCGTTTGTTGACTCACTTACTACCAATTTAGATCATTCATTGCCATTAACAGTAGGTGAATTTGATGAATTTGGAAATGCTAAAGATAACAAAGAACATTTTGATTATATTTATTCATATGCGCCTTATAATAACATTAGGAAAATGGATTATCCGCACATGTTAATTACAACAAGCTTAAGCGATAACAGAGTATTATTCGATGAACCTTTAAAATTTACCGCAAAACTTAGGGAGTATAAAACTGATAATAATTTACTTTTACTTAAAACTGAAATGAATGCTGGTCACGGTGGAAAATCTGGCAGAGACGGTGCTATAGAAGAAATTGCACTTGATTATGCATTTGCGCTGAAAGTTTCAAAAAAAGTTTAAACTAAAACTCTTGAAATATTAATTATAATACCCATATAAATCATGAAGTTGCCTAATGGGACTTCGAAATAACCTTGCTAACAAAGGAGGATATAATGACAAGTAAGGATCTATCTATATTTAACTCACTAAGACCTTTTTCAATTGGTTTTGACGATATGTTCGATCAATTTGAAAATATGTTGGGTAACGGTGGTTTGGGCATGCAATCAAACTATCCACCATATAACATTAGAAAAACTGGAAAGGATAACTATTCAATAGAAGTTGCACTTGCTGGTTTCAACAAAAAAGATGTTGAAGTTGAATTCGAAGATAATTTATTGACTGTAAGAACTAAACAGGTTGATAAATCTGAGAATAAAGATGTAAATGGTGAAATAATTCATAAAGGTATTTCTCAAAGACAATTTGCTAGATCATTTACAATTGCAGATGATGTGAAAGTGAATGGTGCAGAATTAAAAGACGGTCTTTTAAGAATAGCTTGCGAAAGAATTGTGCCTGATCATAAAAAAAAGAAACTTATAGAGATTAAATAAGTATTAAACTTGCTTGTGGGGAATAGTCCCCACAAGTATTAAATACACCCACTTGAGGAAAAACCAATTATCGTTCCATTGGTATTAATTGTAAATTTTCTTTCACACGGAATACCGTATTTTTTAGTTTTATAAACTAAGGTTTCATTACCTAGCTCATCAATATAGTCGTCTGTGGGAACTCCTAATTCAGATTTGATTTCGGATGCCTGTTTTCCAACAAACTGACCAAATTTTTCATTTTCTCTTTCTGCAACCTCATCAGATTTATTTTTTATGGTCTGGCAACTATTTAGAAGAATTAATGATAATATCCCTACAATTATTATTTTAAATTTCATAGATTATTTAAACATTAAATTGTGTCAGAAATTTAAACTTTTTGATGCTTAAAATTAACTTCTTGGTTGAAAAAAAAGTTCCTTTAATAACATTCATAACTCATATCCCTATTAAACATAAGATTTTTAAACAAGAATCGTTTATTTTAATTTTTTTGGAGGTTCAATGTTAGACAATTATTTTAATTATAAAAAATATAAAACTGATTTTAGAACAGAAGTTGTAGCTGGTGTTTCTACTTTTTTGACAATGGCTTATATAATGTTTCTAAACCCAGTGATACTGGCTGATGGAGGTTTTGATTTTGGCGGAGTATTTACAGCTACAGCATTAGCTACTGCCATAGCCTGTTTTATAGCAGCTTTTTATGCAAAAACTTGGCCTGTTGGTTTAGCCCCTGGCATGGGTATAAATGCTTTTGTGGCATATGGTGTATGTCTTGGAATGGAATACACTCCAGCAGAAGCACTTGGTGCTGTGTTAGTTGCAGGTGTAGTGTTTTTAATTATATCTCTTACACCTATAAGAGCTTGGTTAATAAACTCTATACCAAAAAGTTTAAAATTAGGTATTGGCGCAGGAATTGGTTTGTTTTTAGCTATTATAGGTTTTGAAATCATGGGATTAACAGCAGACAATCCTGTTACATTAGTCCAGCTTGGGGATTTATCAAATCCATTGTTATTGTTAGGAGCTGGAGCGTTTATATCAATGATAGTAATGGAGAAGTTTAAAATTAAAGGTAATATTATTATTGGTATAATTGCCTTTAGTGCTATTGCATGGCTAACCGGAGTTGGAAAGTTTAACGGTGTGGTATCTGCGCCACCACCTATGACCCACTTGATGACATTTGATTTGGGTGCTGCATTAAGTGCTTCAATGGTGACTGTTATTTTTACTCTATTCTTTATAGATTTTTTTGATACGGCGGGAACGTTAACAAGCGTTGCTAACGTTTCAGGTAAAATTGGTAAGGATGGAAAAATAAAAGATATAGAAAAAGCAATGTTGTCGGATAGTGTATCAACAGTTGCTGGATCAATGTTAGGTACCTCAACAGTTACAACTTATGTTGAGAGTGCTGCTGGAGTAAAAGCAGGTGGAAGAACAGGCATGACATCGCTTGTCATAGGTGTTCTTTTTCTTGCATGTTTATTTTTCAGCCCTCTTGCAACATCTTTGCCAAAAGAAATAGATGGTGCAGCATTGATTTATATTGCAACTTTATTTGTAAGAAATATTACGGATATTGAGTGGGACGATATTGCTGAAAGTGCGCCAGCGGTCCTTGCAATGATCGCAATGCCTTTTACTTACTCAATTTCAAACGGTATTGCTCTTGCATTTGTTTCTTACGCATTGATTAAAATTTTTACAGGAAAATTTAATGAAACTAGTCCAGCTATTTGGATTGTAGCTGCGTTAAGTGTTGTAAGTTTTATTGTTGGATAATTTAATCTAAAAAAGGGCTAAGCAGTAATTGTTTAGCCCTTTTTTTGTTTTTTCATAATACTATCTATATTCATTTCCTCGTAATGTTCTGTAGGTTGCACTATCCATGGATCACCATCTAACTTAATCGGACAAAAATCTGGTGTAAACTTTGAGGATTTTTTTTTCCACAGACAAGCTGTTTTGATCTGTTCAATGTGTTTATTAATTGGCTTATAATTTTTTAACCACTCTATACTTCTATTTAAAGTCAAACCAGTATCAGACAAATCATCTACGAGTAAGACTTTTTTAAAATCATTTGCGTTGGCAATAGAACTAATCTCTCTTGCAAAGACTAAATCACCTTGTTGATCTTCAAGGCCCTTGCCAGAATAACTCTGAATAACAATGTACGCCGTAGGTAATTTGAAAATTCTAGATAATATGTCAATAATTGGTGCTGCCCCTCTCATTATTCCAACTAATACTGTTGGTTTGTAATTATTATTTATATCAACTGATAGTTTTTCTACTGTATCAAGGTATTCTTCGAATGATATAATTAATTTTTTTTCCATTTAATAGTTTTATTATAGTATTTATTTTAATTAAATAGAATTATGAAAATTTTTGATTGCTTTATGTATTTTGATGAAGATCTAATATTGGATATTAGATTAAACACATTAGATAAATTTGTAGATTATTTTGTTATTGTAGAGTCAACCAGTACTCACAGTGGAGAAAAGAATGAGTTAAAATTTGATATAAAGAAATATAAGGATTTTAAAGATAAAATTATTTACTTAATATACGAAAATATTCCAAAAGAAATCGTTAATCTCGACACAATAATTAATGAAAAGCATAAGGAATATAACAAAATTATGAATGCAGTATATCGTGAAAATTCTCATAGAAATTATATTTCTGAAGGATTAAAAAATGCTAGCAATGAGGATATTATAATGATTTCAGATATTGATGAAATTCCAAATTTAGATGAAAAAACTTTTTCTAATATCAACAAGATGATTTTAATGTTTCAACAAGATATGTTTTATTACAAATTTAATTTAAAATTACCTAATACTAAATGGGTTGGCACAAAAGCTTGTAAATTTAAAAATTTTAAAAACCCTCAATGGTTGAGAAACATAAAAGATAGAAAATATAAATTTTATAGACTGGATACCTTATTTTCGGAGACAAAATATCAAAGTATTGAGGTAAAAAAGAATGGTGGATGGCATTTTACCAATATAAAAACCGCAGAAGAGATAAAACACAAATTAAATTCATATCTACATCACAACGAATTTGAAAAATCATCTTTAGACATAGAAGATATACAGGACATTATATCTAATCAAAAAACAATTTATAATCTCAAAGCTGATAAAAGAGTTTATAAAATAGGTGAAGGTGAAAAACTAGAAAAAATTAAGGTTTCACATTTGCCAAACTATATAAAAAATAACGAACTTAAATATAAAAAATGGATACAAGAATGAAAGGTTATTGGATAGCAACATATAAACAAATTGATAATTTAGAAAAACTTAAGGAGTATGCTGAAAAAGCGACACCAATCATTAAGGAGTTTGGGGGTAAACCGATAATTAGGGGTGGAAAATATCATATAATTGATGGAGATGAGTTTATAAGAACGGTTATATGGGAATTTCCAAGCTTTAATAAAGCACTAGAGTGTCATAACTCTGCAGAGTATCAAGAAAAGTGGAATATTGTTAAAGAAACCTGCAAAAGAAATTTACAAATTGTTGAGGGATTTAATACTGAATAGGTTCATCATCAATAGATCTCCATAAATACCATGTAGCAACTGAACAATACGGAGAATATATTTTGGATAATTTTTTCACAAAACTCATTGGTGGAAGATATTTTTTATTATAATTATTAGAAATAGCTCTCAACAAACCTATATCCTGTACAGGCCAAATATTCGATCTATTAAATGTGAATAATAAAATCATTTCTGCTGACCATCTTCCTATCTGTCTTAAAGTTGATAAATATTCTATTGCTTCTTCATCATTCATTTTTTTTATTAAACTAGGATCAAAAGATTTACTAATAAATTTTATTGAAAGTTCCTTTATTCCTTTAGCTTTTTGTTTACTTAACCCACATTTTTTTAATTTAGTAATACCTAGTTTTTTAACACTTTGTGGTGTTATCTTACCTTTGCAAGCAGTATTAAATTTTTTATAAACCGAATTAGCGGCAGCTACACTTATTTGTTGTCCTATAATACTTTTACAAAGAGAATAAAATACATCCTTGCGTGTACTTAAGGTAGTATCATCGTATCTTTTAATTAAATTTTTCATCACTTTATCTTTACTTGACAAATAATTTTTTGCTTTTTTCCAGTAATGAGGAGGCTTAGTCATGTCTTTGAACTGATACCTGTTTCTTTAATTGAATTTCTCTTCTAAAAATTATTATTGACGACAATATCACTAAAATAGCTCCAGATAATGTCTTCAAAGTAGGTACTTCGTCCCAAATAAAGTAACCAAAGATAATTGCAAAAACAAGTGCCAAATACTTTAAAGGTGTAACTAAAGACACCTCTGAAAATTTATATGATTGACTTAACCATAAATTTGCGACTCCACCAAATACCCCTAAAAGAGACAATATAATTAAATCATTCAAACTAGGCATAATCCATCCACTAGGAATAGTGATTAGACTTATAATAGTTATAGCAATAGAAAAATAAAGTGAGATTAACCAAACTGGTTCTGTTTTAGATAATTGTCTTATTGAAATTGCCACATATGCCATTCCTAGACAAAAAATAATTGGGTAAATATAAAATATATTGAGTTCGGTGAGTCCCGGTTCGGCTATAATTACAATACCTATAAATCCAATTAACACTGCAAGCCATCTATAAATTCCAACTTTCTCACTTAAAAAGAAAATTGAAAAAATGGTTGTGAATATAGGTGCTGCGAAAGATATACTCACAACGGTTGCTAAAGGTAAATTTCTTAATGCCGTAAATATCGATAGCAAAGCTATAAGACCAAAGAAACATCTCAAAAAATGTAGTCCAGCTCTTTTTGTATAATAAAAATTCTTTATTCTTTCTCTTGGTATTATCAAGAAATATATAACGGCACCTACGAAACCCCTAAAAAAAAGGACTTGTCCTAAAGGATATTCATTTGACCATTTAACGACTAGATCCATTAAAGAAAAGGCACAAACAGACATAAACATGTACAAAAAGCCTAATTGATTTTTGGAGAGCATGTAATTAACTTAAGACAATTATAAATTTATATCAATGGAAATAGCAATACTTGCAGCTGGTTGTTTTTGGGGACCTGAAATTAAATTCAGTAAACTAAATGGTGTATTAAAAACTGAAGTTGGATATTGTGGAGGGATTAATTCAAAAACAACATACAAAGAAGTTTGTACCGGTAAAACAAATCATGCTGAAGTTGTTAAAATCGAGTTTGATAATAAAGTGATTTCTTACGAAGAAATATTAGATTTTTTTTTTGAAATACACGACCCTACGACACTGAATCAACAAGGTTATGACATTGGAACTCAATACAGAAGTGAAATTTTTTATACATCTGAAAACCAAAAACAGACTGCTGAAAATGTTTTAAATAAAACTAATAATAAATTTAATGGAAAAATAGTAACTAATATTTCTGAGAGTAAAAATTATTGTAAAGCTGAAGATTATCATCAAAAATATTTAGAAAAATAAATTAAATGTCTTTAGTATCAACAGAATGGTTGTTCGAAAATAAAGATAAAGTAAAAATTATTGATAGTTCATGGCATCTACCGAGTGAAAATAGAAATAGTTTAAAAGAGTATAGTTCAGAACATATACCCAACGCTATTTATTTTGATATAGATAAAAATTCGGACCTGAACTCTAATTTACCTCACATGCTTCCAAATAAAGATATGTGGGAAAAAATAATGTCGTCAAATGGAATATCAAACAATGATAAAATTGTGATTTACGATAATTCAAAAGTCCTTAGTTCCTGTAGGCTTTGGTATATGCTTCTATATTTTGGCCATAGTAAAAAATTAGTAAGTGTATTGAATGGTGGGTTAGAAAAATGGAAGAAAAATAATTTTCCAATTACCGAGGATCATACCAAATTAAAAATGACAAACTATAAGGCATATGAAAATAAATTTATGGTTAAGAATTTAGATGAAATAGATAAAAATATAGAAAACAAAATATTTAGTTTAGTAGATGCTCGTAGTAAAGACAGGTTTGAAGGCAAGACAAAGGAGCCACGAGAGGGAGTTAGGAGTGGTTCTATAAAAAATTCAATTTGCATACCATTTAATAATGTAATTAAAGATGACAAAACATTTAAAGATAAAGAGGAATTGAAAGTTATATTTAATAATATTATTAGCGACATTGATAATAATAATGTGGTCTTTTCCTGCGGTTCAGGTATTACCTCATGCGTTTTAGCACTTGCATATTCTCTAATTAATAATAATTATAATCCAAAAATATATGACGGCTCTTGGGCTGAATATGGGAAGATATTTAGATGAAAAGATCGACTAAAATCACAACAATAATTATTATTTTTTTCTTGATCATTGCATCAGTCATTATTGGTAGGACTATGATTGGTAATCATTTTAAAAAAAAGTTTAGCAAAAGACCACCCCCATCAATAATTGTATCTGAGGTTATAAAAAATGAGTTTTCAGACAATATTGAAAGTTTTGGTACTGCTATCTCAAAAAAAAACAAAACTTTTAGAATTGAAAAAAGTAATCTTATCTCAGATTTAAATCTAAAAGAATTTGTGAAAAAGGGTGAGGTAATTGTAAAATTAAAAAGTGAAAATATTATAGCACCTTTTAGTGGTGTATTAGGTGTGAGAGGTATTACCGAAGATGTGCTTGGATCAGAAAATTCAATAATAGTTACATTAGATGATAGTTCCGAAATATATGTAGATCTGAAAATACCTGAAAACTTTGCAACTGTTATTAAAAAAGATTTGCCTGTAATAGCTAAGTTTTCTGGCATTAAAGACAAAATCTATAAAGGAAAAATTGACGGTGTTGCAAGCAGGATAAATGCTGAAACAAGAAGTATATTAACTAGAGTTAAAATAGATAATCCAGATAATGAACTCATTCCAGGTTCATTATTAGAAATAACATTAAGCACTAATAAAAGAGACTCTTTAAGTATTCCAGACACAAGTATAATCCTAGAGGGTAATAAAGCTTATGTATATAAAGTTTCTAAAGACAACATCGCAAATAGATCTGAAATTCAAATTGGACTTAGAAACGATGGCAAAGTAGAAGTTACTTCTGGTTTGAATGAAGGTGATATTATTGTTGCTGAAGGTTTAAAAAAAGTCAGACCTAAAGGAAAAATTAAACCATTAAATAAATAATGTTAATAACAGAATTAAGTATTAAACGACCAGCATTTTCATGGGTATTATCTTTAATATTGGTGTTGTTTGGGTCATTTGTTTTTTGGAAACTACCTGTTAGAGAATTGCCATCCGGATTGCAGCCACCAGTCGTTCAAGTAAATGTTGAATATTCATCTGCATCATCGCAAATAGTAGATGAAGAAGTAACTCAAGTTCTTGAAGAAGTCATAGGAGGTGCTGAAGGTATTAAAAATATAGACTCATCATCAGAAAATGGAAAAAGTAAAATAAACATCGAATTTGATACAGATGTAGATTTAGATGACGCAGCTAATGATATAAGAGAAAGAGTGGCCAGAGTTGTTGAGAGACTTCCATCAGAGTCTGATCCTCCAAGAATTTTAAAACAGGCTGCTGGTTTTACCACAACTATGTGGTTGTCTTTGTCTTCACCAACTTGGAGCGACTTAGAATTAGGAGATTATGTTGAAAGGTATTTAATTGATCAATTTTCAAGTATTAAAAATGTTGGAAGAATTAGAACTGGAGGTTTAAGAGAACTAAGTGTTAGAGTTTGGATAGATCCCATAAAATTAGCCGCATATAACTTAACTACTCATGAGGTCGAATTAGCTCTTAATAAGGAAAACGTCAGATTACCTGCGGGATCTCTTGAGGCAGATAATAAAGATTTAACACTTAATATTGATAAATCATACAACGATTTAGAAAAACTAAAACAACTTCCAATTAAAAAAGTTAAAAATAATGTTGTTAAATTGTCAGATGTAGCCGAAATAGAATTTGGGCCAGTATCTGAAAAAGCATTTTTTAGATCACAAAGTAAGAATGCATTAAACTATAATTCTGTTGGTATAGGAATTTATGCTCGTAGTGGTGCATCAACAGTTGAACTATCAAACGATGTTAAAGATAAAATCAGAAAAATTAAGCCTAATTTACCGGCTGGATTAAACTTAGAAGTAGCCTTTAATAGAGCCACATATATAAGTGTTGCAATTAATGAAGTGTACAAAACTTTGTTTATTGCATTTATTTTAGTAGTAATAATCATCTATTTATTTTTAGGAAATTTAAAAGCTGTTATAGTTCCCGCAATTGCATTGCCAGTAAGTCTTATAGCAACCTTTTTGGGTATATATATATTTGATTTATCAATTAATATTTTTGTACTCTTAAGCTTTATTTTAGCGATCGGTATAATAACAGATGACTCGGTTATAATGACCGATGCTATATATCGAAGAATTGAACAGGGAGAAACACCGCTAGTTGCAGCATTTAAAGGATCGAAACAGATAACTTTTGCAATAATAGCTACTACATTAATATTGGTAGCGGTATTCTTACCACTCATATTCATAGAGGGAATAGCTGGAACATTATTTAAAGAAACTGCAATTGCTTTATCATTTGCAATCGTAGTCTCGTCTTTAGTCGCATTAACACTATCACCAATGCTAGGAAGTAAATTTTTGGACAACAAAAAAAAATCAAATGTTATAGTTAAAAACTTTAATAAGTTTTTTATTGGATTTTCAAATTTTTACAAAGATACTCTGCAATTTTGGTTGTATCGTAAAAACATAATAATTGGATTTATATTTTTTATAATTATAGGATCTGCACTCTTATACAATTTTACAAAAAAAGAATTATTGCCGCTAGAAGACAGAGGAGCCTATCTAGTGATTGGATTCACAGATGAAGGAAGCTCTTTTGATTACACCCAACAAAGGGCTGAGGACGTAGAAAAAAGACTAATACCACTTTTGAAAGATGACAATAGTCCTTATAAAAAATTTTTAATGATTGTGCCCGGTTTTGGAGCTGATAATAGTTTTTTAATAATATCTTTATTAGACAATTGGAAAAATAGATCAGAAAATTCACAAAATATAATGAGGAAAGCAATTGGAAAAATTGTGACTGTTCCTCAAACACTGGCTTTTCCAATTTCTCCACAATCTATAAGAACGTCTAATTATAACAAACCTGTTCAAATGGTGATTTATGGAAATACTTACGAAGATCTTGAAGAAACACAAAAAAAAGTGATAAGAGCAATGAGTGAAAACCCAAATTTATCAAGAATAGAATCGGATTATACAAGAAATAAACCTGAGATAAAATTACTGATAAATAAAACAAAAGCCAAAGATCTTGGTATTTCAATTAAAACTATTGGAGAAACCTTAGAAACACTTTACGGAGGTAAAATAGTTACTAAATTTAACAAATTAGGAAAGGAATATCCAATAATTTTACAGCAGTATAAAGATGACAGGAAAAATCAACAGGGTTTAAGTAAAATTTTTGCAAGGTCGGAAAATTCTGGTGAACTTATTTCTCTTGCAAACTTAGTTGAATATAAAGAAGAGGGTTCTGCTAATAAATTGTCGAGATATAATAGACAAAGAGCAGTAACCATTTCTGCAGATTTGAGTGAAAATTACACTTTAAATGAAGCAATTAAATTTTTAGAAAATACTATGTCTGTAGTTGCATCAGATAAACAAATTACATGGAAAGGAAAGTCTGAGGAGCTCAAAGAGACAAGTAATGAATTATATATTATTTTTGCTTTAGCTCTGTTGACGGCTTATTTAGTGATGTCTGCAACATTCAATTCTTTCATTCATCCTTTTATCATAATACTTACAGTGCCATTAGCTGTTTTTGGAGGATTAGTTTTTATACTTTTCCTTAATAGCTCGATTAACGTATTTTCGCAGATAGCTTTAGTAATATTAATTGGTATATCTACTAAAAATAGTATCTTAATAGTTGATTACACTAATCAATTACGCGTAGCAGGGAAAAACATTGAGACCGCTTTAAAGGAAGCATGTTATTTAAGGTTCAGACCAATTATTATGACATCATTAAGCACAATGATTGCAATGATACCTTTAGTTATAGGCAATATAGGACCTGGTGCTGGCGAAGGATCACGATTAGCGGTTGGTTGTACAATACTTGGGGGAATGTTAATTTCCACATTTTTTACACTTTATGTAACCCCAGCGATGTATTTGGCTCTTGCAAAAAATACAAAAAGAATAGATGCAATTGATATAGAGTTGAAGAAACAACTTCGTTAAAAAATAATATATTTTTTTGTTTTTAAAGAGCTTTTACAATCGTTTAACTGTTTTTTATATTTTTTTGATTGTTTCTCTACTCTTTTGGCAAGTCCAATAACTTTCTGTTTATTTTTATAGTTTTTGTATGCACCCCAACCTTCATGATATGCAACATACTGCCTGAAGGCATCCTTTTTAGAAATTTTTAATATTTTTTCAGTTTTATTTGTGTACCAACCAATAAAATCAACACTATCTTTAAATCTAGATCTTAATGCATATTTATTCCCAGTTTCTTCTTTGTACTGTTTCCAAGTTCCTTTCACAGCTTGTGAGTATCCAAATGATGAGGAGGGTCTTTTATATGGAATTACTTTAAACAATTTATATCTTTCAGGTTTTGCAAGCCAATCGAAATCTGACTCCATTTTAATAATGGCTAATTGTAAATAAATTGGGGTTCCCCATTTCAATTCAGTTTTTTTAGCATGTTTATACCAAAGATATCTCTCTGAAAATATTGAACATCCGTCAGCTGTATTTTTTGGGATAGATGAACAAGCATTAAGAAAAATAAAAAAAAGAATAAGTAGTTTATATTTTAAATTATCCACATTTTTTTTCCCAAGAATTTTCAAAATTCAATGCCCATATACCTAGCTTTCTTGACTTTGCATATTCCTGTTGTTTAGCATACTTTTTTTTAGAGTACTTTTTGTAATCACAGGCATAACCATTTTTAACCATATAAGAAGATATACTTTCATCATCTAAAAAACACTCTGCAACTGTTCTACCCCATGGATCAAGTTGAGGCTCTCTTAAGCAGGTTATAATATTATTACCTAATTTTTTTTTTAATTTAATTTTAGAAAAATTGTGACCAATTTTATTTCTTTCAGGAGTGTCGATACCACCAAAACGTATTTTTTCCCCGTTGATTACAATTGTATCTCCATCAATCACCTTGGCCTTACCTATTGCAGCATTAATTTCTGTACTATGTGAAAAAGTATTTAATAAAAAAATAAAACTAATTAAAATCAGACTTTGCTTTTTCATTTAGCTCGTCCATTTTTTTTCTAATTTCTTCTTCTGAAACATTATGGTTTTTTAAGTCCTCTTTCAATTTTCTTATAACATCCTCATCCCCTGCTTCGGCAAAATCTGCCTTAATTACCTCTTCAATATAATCTTTTTTTTTATCCTCACTAAATCCAAGAATACTTGAGGCCCACTCTCCAATATATTTATTTCTTCTTGCACTTACTTTGAACTGCAATTCTTCATCATGAGCAAATTTTTTTTCAAAACTTTTTTTTCTATCTTCAAATGTATTCATTTTTTTTCCTAAATTTATATAATGTATTTATAATAAAAGGTATTATAACGCCTAATATATTACCAAATAAGTCAGAGAATTGAAACGATCTATTTGGAATTATTAAATGACAAACTTCAAGAAATATTGAAATAAAAATTAAGTAAGAAAATAATAATAAATTTTTTTTAATTGATAAAAGACCCAGCAAACTAAGTATAATAAAAACATACAAATGATTAGATGAAATTGAAAAAAAATCGGATGTTATTTGTGGCTGACGACTTAAGTCTTTATAAAGTAAAAAACCCAAGATACTTCCTGGATAAATGTATAAAATGATTAATAATAAATTGTAAAAATGAAATAAAATCTTTAACATTTAGTATATTTAATTATAAATAAAAATTTACAATGAGTCATTTAATATTAGTTAGACATGGTCAAAGTTTATGGAATCTTGAAAATCGATTTACAGGTTGGGTAGATGTGGAATTATCAAAAAAAGGTGAGGAAGAGGCTATTAAGGCGGGAAATCTTATAAAAGATTTGGATATAGCTATAGATGGTATTTTTACATCATATTTAACAAGAGCAATTAAGACTTTAGAATTAATAATGAAAGTTAATAAGTTTAAAAATTTACCATTCACAAAAGCATGGGAGTTAAATGAAAGGCATTATGGTGCTCTAACAGGTTTAAATAAAGATGAAATGAAAAAAAAATTAAGTGAAGATAAAGTGCATGAATTAAGAAGATCATGGGATAAGCCCCCAGATAAACTCGATGCTAGTAGTATTTATCACCCGAATAATATTGATATTTATAAAAATATTTCTAAAGATAAGATACCAAACACAGAGTCGTTAAGAGATACATACGAGAGAGTAGTACCGTACTATAAAAAAAATATTAACAATATAAACAAAAATATTTTAATTTCCGCACACGGAAATTCTATCAGAGCACTTTGCAAATATTTATTTGATTTAAGCAATGACAATATTTCTAAATTGGAAATTCCAACTGGTAACCCACTATTGTTGGAAATAGAAAACGATAAAGCTAAAAGTGGAAAATATTTGGACTCGGAAAGAGCTAAAGATTTAATTATTTTTTAATAATTTTTTGTAAATTTCAATGTCAGTTAAGTGGACAAATTCTTGGTCACTCTCAAAACCAAAAAGGTCGGAATTTTTTATTTTTTTATCCCAAACTTTATTCATGGAAAATTTTTTATATTTTATACTAATCAAAACCGCTTTATTAATAATTTGGCATCCTGTGTAAATATAGTTGCATTTTTTGTTTTTAGACAACGTATGATTATTCATGGAAAAATCGCCGGCAAATCTAGTGTCATAGCTTTTAGATTTATGCGCAACCATCAGTAAATTGTTTAAATTTTTAAGTTTATAATATTCAATCATTTCTAAAATGACTTTTTTATATCCTATGTTCCAAATTGTATCAGGATTTAAAACCAAAAAATTTTCATCTGTCGACGTTTTCATTATGTTTTTAATACCCCCACCTGTATCAAGTATCTCGTCACCATCTTTGATAATTTCAATCTTGCCATAATTTTCAAGTTTATTAACAAAATCCTCAATTTGTTCTGCTAAATAATAAGTATTTAATTTAATTTTTTTAATTCCTAAGTTTGCTACTAGTTCAATAGTATTTAACAATAATGATTTATTTTTGATTTTAATTAATGGCTTTGGCACTTCTAATGTTATGGGATGCAATCTCTTTCCATAGCCTGCACAAAGAATTATAGCTGTTTCAATTTTCATTTTTTTTAAATTTTTTGAAAGTAAATACTTAAAAAATTATTTAATTCTTCAAATCTATTGTTATGTTTTCTTCTTTCATCTATCATTTTCCAAGCATAGGGTATCAGTTTCAAATATTTATGTTTTTTATCTCTTTTTGAAAGTCTTGTAAAAATTCCTATAATTTTTAAGTTTCTTAGAATTGACAATATCTCAAAATCATTCCTTAATTTCTCTGGGTTTATTTTTTTTTGTTTTGAAATAAACTTTTCGTAAATCTTTTCTCTATTTTTTAATTTTATTTTAATTCTTACGTCATCGATTAGAGATGCCAGATCATAAGCTTCATTTCCGAAAACCGCGTCTTGACTATCTATTAAATAAATTTTATTTTTTTTTATCATTATATTTGAAATGTGAAAATCTCTATGAACAAAAACTTTTTTTTTTAACTTTAAACTTAATATTAGTCTTTTGATAATTTTAATATATAATTTCTTTGATAAAGATAATTTTTTTTTAATTATTTTTGGCATATACCAGTCTGAAAATAATTTTGCCTCCCTAAGCAACTCATTGTTTGAATAGTTTTTTATAGTGTAATTTTTTTTTAGAAAAGTATTAATAGTTCTTTTTCTTACTAATTTAAGTTTTTTTAAAATTTCAAATAATTTAACATAATTATTAATCTTGAAATTTTTAAATTTTTTTAGCCCTGTATAATCTCCGAGATCCTCAATTATAATATAGTTTTTTTTGTATTTTTCAGAAATTAATCGGGGTGTTAAGATTTTGTTATTATTCAATAGTTTATTTATAGCCGCGTATATTAATAAATTTTTTCTTTTTTCTTTTTTTGCGTAAACAATAATTGAATTATTTTTTTTATCTCTATAAAACTTCCTATGAGAGGCATCACCAGATAGTTTTACAATATTTTTAAAATTCATTAATTATATTTTTTTGGTTTGTTGAAATCGTTATCGACCTTTTATCAAAATCATTTTCATATCTAAAATTAAGACTGATAAAATCTTTCAAATTTTTGGAAATTATTTCAGGCCATTCAATTAATGTGATATTATTTTTCAACTCTTCATATATTCCAAGATTATCTATTTCTCTAATATCCTTTAATCTATATAAATCATAATGATGAATATTTATGTTGTTAATTTTATACTCATTTAAGATATTAAAAGTCGGACTTGAAACTTCTGTAGTATTTTCTTGAAATTTTTTTTGTAGATAATTAATCAAGTATTTAATAAATGTAGTCTTGCCTACACCTAAATCACCAAATAAACAAACTAAATCACCAGGTTTTAAAAATTCTGCAAATCTTTCAGATACTTTTTTTGTATTTATTTCAGATGAAATATCTAATTTTTTAGAATTAGTACCGATATGCATCGGGTTTGTAAGGCCCCTCTTGTTTAACGCTAATGTAATCTGCTTGATCTTTGGATAATTTTGTTAACTTTGCACCAACTTTTTCTAAATGTAGCATAGCAACTTTTTCATCTAAATGTTTTGGTAAAACATAAACTTTCTTCTCATATTTTTCTGAATTATTCCATAGTTCTATTTGAGCGGTTACTTGGTTTGTAAATGAAGCACTCATTACAAAGCTTGGATGACCAGTAGCACAACCTAAATTTACCAACCTACCTTCAGCTAATAATATTATTCTTTTATTACTTGGCAATGTAATCTCATGAACTTGGGGTTTAATTTCGTCCCATTTATAGTTTTTTAAAGCATCAACTTGTATTTCATTATCGAAGTGGCCAATGTTACATAAAATTGCTCTATCCTTCATTTCTCTCATATGATCTGCTGTAACAATATCCTTATTACCAGTTGCAGTAACTACTATATCCGCTTGGCTAATCATATCATCCATTGTAACAACTTCATAACCCTCCATTGCAGCTTGAAGTGCACAAATTGGATCAGTTTCAGTAACCATTACTCTGGCACCAGATTGTCTAAGTGAGGCTGCACTACCCTTACCTACATCACCAAAACCAGCTACTATTGCAACCTTACCTGACATCATAACATCTGTAGCTCTTTTAATTCCATCTACTAAACTTTCTCTGCAACCATACAGGTTATCAAATTTTGATTTTGTCACTGAGTCGTTGACGTTGATTGCTGGAACTAACAGCGTACCATCTTGTTCCATTTTCTTAAGTGCTAATACTCCTGTTGTTGTTTCTTCTGATAAACCCTTAATATCTTTCATTAATTCTTTGTAATCTTTATGCATTAAAGCTGTTAGATCACCACCATCATCCAATATCATATTAGGCTTCCAATCTTTCTTACCTTCGATAGTTTGTCTAACACACCACCAATATTCTTCTTCAGTTTCACCTTTCCAGGCAAATACTGGAATACCAGCTTTTGCGATAGCTGCAGCTGCATGATCTTGAGTTGAGAAAATATTGCAAGACGACCATCTGACCTCAGCTCCTAGTTCAACTAGCGTTTCAATTAATACTGCTGTTTGAATTGTCATATGCAAACAACCAACAATTCTCGCACCTTTTAAGGGATGTTTTCCTTTGTATTCTTTTCTTAAAGCCATTAAACCTGGCATCTCTGTCTCTGCTAGAGAAATTTCTTTCCTACCAAAATCTGCTTCGTTAATATCTTTAACTTTGTAGTCTGTCATGAGCGAGGCTTTTAACAACTTTATTACAATTAATCAACTTTAGAATCAGCGCTTGGAAAAATAATTTCTACGTTTGCGCCCTTATCTTTATTATTTTTTGCGATTATTGTCCCATTATGTAATTCTACAAGGTTTTTTACTATATTTAGTCCCAAACCCGAATGCTCACCAAACTTGTCAGGCCTGTTACTATAAAATCTTTTAAATATTTTTTTTGTATCCAATTCCTTAAAACCACGACCTTCATCGATCACATTAACTTTGACGTATCCATCGCTATCGGAATTAAGCATAATATTAATTTTTTTGTTATCATCGCTAAATGAAACAGAATTATCTAACAAATTTGCAATTATTTGCTCTATTCTATTCTCAATTCCAAGAATTTCATAGTTGCCAGATCCATTAGCTGATAATTTAACCGAAATACCTCTTTTAGTATTATAAATATTATTGAAGTCATCTACGACCGAAGTCAAAATATTTTTTAAATTTAATATGATCATTTTTTCAGATGAAATAGCTGCCTCGTCTTTTAACATTTGTGAATAATCTGTTATTAATCTCTCTATTCTTTCTACATCATGAGATACAATCTTAATTAATTTACTTTTTTGCTCTTTATTATCTGTTTCCGATATTATTTCTGACGCACTTTTAAGTGAGGCAAGTGGATTTCTAATTTCATGAACCAAGTCTCTAGAAAAATTTTCAGCATTATTTATTCTTCTTTGTAATTCATTAGTCATCTCATCCATAGATTTTGAAAGTGTTCCTAACTCATCTTTTCTATTTTTATAAATATCTATATTTGTATCTTCTTTACTTTTATCTTTAATTATTTCTGTATAATGAACTAAATTTTTTATAGGTTTTAAAAAGTATCTATTTAAAACAAAAGAAAAAATTAATATGACTAATGCGATAATTGCAGCAGTTCTTAAAACGAAGTTTTTCCTCTCGATAAATGCAAACTTAATATCATTTGACTCTTCAATTACTGCTATATATCCAACTTTTTTTTGATCAACCAAAATATTCTTTACAGAAACTAATAAAAATTGATCGTTTATCTCGTGAGTAAATGTAAAAGGATTTTCGAAATTTTCTGAAATTAAATATTGATTTAATTTATTTTTTAAAAAGCTGATTTTGTCCTTTAAATCCTGTGATTGCTCTGTTGAAATATCTGTGCCACTATTTGAGATATCTGTCTCAAAAATCTCAAAGTTTCTCGAAAAAGATCTAGGATCTAGATCAAGCGCGTCTGTATCTGAAATACTATTGAATGCTTTATCATAAATAATAACTCTATCAATTGTTTGAAATAAAAATTTTGTTGAAATTAGAAATTTTCTTATTTCTTCTTGAACAAAACTAATATTTAATCTTTGTATGTGGTTTAAGGTGTTATCAATAATTTTATAGTGATTGGCAGATTTATCTTTAATTAAACTTGGCTGAATACTATAAATATATACTGTGGTAAAAATACTTATAATAAGAAAAAAAATAAAATTAATAAATAAAAATTTTTTTAATATAGAAAAGTTTTTTAAAATATTGCTCAACATTAGCTAACATTCCACCTATATCCACTTCCATAACGTGTTTCAATAGCTGCAAAATTACTATCAACTTTTTTAAATTTTTTTCTTATTCTTTTAACGTGACTATCGATTGTTCTATCCTCTATATCTGTGTCCTCTCTATAAGCAATATCCATCAATTGGGCTCTTTCCTTAATAATACCTGGTCTTTTGGCTAATTCTTTAACTATTAAAAATTCAGTTGTTGTTAACTTGTCTGGTAGTTGATGACCATTCCACTCGCACTCTAATTGTGAGGGATCTAGTTTTAATTTCCCGTGCGAAATAATATTTTTAGTATCCTCTATATTATTGTCTTTTTTTCTAAGTTGTACTCTTATTCTCTCAATCAAAACTTTTATAGAAAATCCTCCTGATTTTTTTACAAAATCATCCGCACCTAATTTAAGACCTAAAAGTTCATCGACTTCATCATCTTTGGATGTTAAAAAAATAACTGGCATAGATGTTTTTTTTCTAAGTTTTTTTAACAACTCTTCTCCATCCATTTTTGGCATTTTAATATCAACAATTGCTATATCGGGCGGCGTTCTTGTTAAACCAATTAATGCACTCTCACCATCAAGATAAGTTTGAACTTTATAGCCCTCCTTTTCAAGTGCAATACTAATACTTGTTAAAATATTTCTATCATCATCTACTAATGCAATAGTTTGTGTCATAGTGTAATTAAAAATACTAAATTGTTCTAATTTGGGCAATACTTACAAACTTCTAATGTAATAAACCCCAGTTTTCCCCATAATTTATGTCAACTGACAAAGGTATAGAAAATGAGTGAAGATCGCTATTTTGCACGCTTGTCATTTCATCTTTAATAATTTTAGACATTATATTCAAATCTTTTTTCGGTATTTCAAAAATAAGTTCATCGTGAATTTGTAAAATCATTTTTGAGTTTTTATATTTTTTATTCAATAATTTTTCGTTAATTCTTATCATAGCAAGCCTCATGATTTCTGAAGCTGATCCTTGAATTGGAGCATTTATAGCAGCTCTTTCCTGAAAATTTCTTACATTAAAATTTTTGTCATTTATTCCAGTGATATGTGTTCTACGCCCAAATATATTACTTACATAACCGCTTTTCCTACAAAATTTAATTGTCGACGACATATAATCTTTTATTTCTGGAAACCTCAAAAAGTAAGCATTTAAAAAGTCAGCTGCCTCATTATTTGAAACATTAATCTGTTTGGCAAGACCATATTGTGAAATACCATATATTATTCCAAAATTTATTGCCTTTGCTTTTCTTCTCATATCATTTGTTACTTTTTTAATATCGGTGTTAAATATCTGGCTTGCAGTTAGTGAATGTATATCTTCATTATTTTTAAATGCTTTTTTTAATTCTTTGACATCAGCAAGATCAGATAAAATTCTCATTTCAATCTGATTGTAATCTGCAGAAATAAATAACATATTTTTTTCTGCAACAAATGCCTTTCTTATATCTTTACCGTCCTCGGTTTTGATTGGTATATTTTGTAAATTAGGGTCGCTAGATGCTAATCTACCAGTCGTTGTTGCTGCTAATAAAAATGAAGTATGTACTCTTTTTGTATTGTTATTAAAATGTTCTGGTAGCGAGTCTGAGTAAGTGTTTTTTAACTTTGATAATTGTCTCCACTCTAAAACAAGTTTAGGTAAGTCGTAACCTTTAAATGCTAAATCCTCCAATACTGAGGCGCTTGTTGCAAAGCTACCTTTTTTAGTTTTTTTTATATTTGCAATTTTTAGGTCATTGTACATTATTTCACCTAATTGCTTTGTTGAGCCTATCTTAAATTCCTTTTTTGAAATTTTAAAAATTTGTTTTTCTAAAATTTCAATTTTTTTTTGAAATTTAGTTGAGAGTTTTTTAAGAAAATTTTGGTCAATTTTAACTCCATAAATTTCCATCAAAGCTAAAATTTTAATAAGTGGTTTTTCGAATGTTTCGTAAATATTAGTAAGTTTTTCTAATTTTAGATTTTTTTGAAAAATTTTATAAAGTCTATAAGTTATGTCAGCATCTTCAGCTGCATAATCTTTAGCTAATTTAATATCGACCTCGCTAAAATTAATTTGTTTTTTTCCAGTACCTACTATTTCTTTATATGATATTGGTTTATGACTTAAATGAATTTCTGAAAGTGTATCCATGTTGTGACGGTTTTTCCCTGCGTCGAGAACATATGACATTAGCATAGTGTCTTCTATAGTGTTCATTTCGATACCTCTTTTAAATAAAATAATGAAATCAAATTTAATATTTTGACCTATCTTTTTTATACTTTTGTCTTCTAGTATTGGTTTTAAAATTTTAATTACTTTATCCTCATCTAAGTTTTTATCACTGTTGTGGCCAATGGGAATGTAGCATGCATAGCCAATTTTTGTTGATAAGGATATTCCTACCAAATCTGCTTGATGCGGATCAAGTGATGTAGTTTCGGTATCAATACATATTTCTCCTATTTCCTCTGCTTGCCTTAAATAATCATGTATTTCATTTTCATTATTAATTAGAGAATAATTTTTATTTGAAATTTTTTCATTTTTTCTGATTTCGTGTGCATTTTCTATTGTTTTAAATTTTGTCTCTCCATATGTAGATATTGCAGAACTTAATAGTCTGTTGAATTCCATCTCTCTTAAAAAAGAGTAAAGTTTTTCTCTGTCGATTTCTTTTAGTATAAAATTTTCTGCCTTATCTTTAACTGGTACATCTTTTTTTAAAGTAACTAATTTTTTGCTAATTAATGCTTTATCTTTGTTTTCAATTAAAGTTTCTCTTCTTTTGTTCTGTTTTATTTGATTTGCATTTTTAAGTAAATTCTCAAGTGAGCCAAAATTAGTGATTAATTCTGCAGCTGTTTTTACACCTATGCCTGGAACTCCAGGGACATTATCGCTACTATCTCCTGCTAAAGACTGGACATCAATTACTTTTTCAGCGCCAACACCAAATTTATTTTTAATGTCGTCTTCATTAACAAACTTATTCTTCATAGGGTCGTAAATTCTAATATTTTTTTTGTATAACTGCATTAAATCTTTATCGGACGAAACAATTGTAACTTTACCTCCAAGTTTGAGTATTTGTTCTGAGTAAGTTGCTATTAAATCGTCAGCTTCATAATTTAAAAGTTCAATTGAAGGTAAATTAAAAGCTAAGACAGACTTTCTGATATATTCAAATTGTGGAATTAAATCATCTGGTGCATCAGATCTATTACCTTTATAATCTGAGTATATTTCGTTTCTAAAATTTTTTCTTGCAGAGTCAAAAATCACAGCAAAATGTGTTGGTTTATGTTTATTATCATTTGATTTCGAGTCTTCTAGTAATTTGAAAAGCATACTACAAAAACCACTCACAGCACCTGTTGGTAATCCATCACTCTTTCTGGTGAGCGGTGGTAGAGCGTAATAAGCTCTAAATATGTATCCTGATCCATCAATTAGATAGAAATGGTCATTTTTTTTTATCTTATTCATTAAAATTATTTTATCTTAATTATTCCTAATGTTATAAAACTAAATTCTTTATGGAAAAAAAAACTATTCTCTCAGTTAAAAATCTACAGAAAATTTATAAAAAAAATGGCTCACTACAAACAAAGGCAATTGAAAATTTAAACTTAGAGGTGAAAGAAGGAGAGATTTTTGGTTTACTTGGACCTAATGGTGCTGGAAAAAGCACATTTATAAATATTCTCGCTGGCCTTGTTTTAAAAACATCTGGCGAGGTTAATGTATGGGGTTTTGATATAGATAAAAACCCTCGACAAGTAAGAGCTTCAATTGGAATTGTGCCTCAAGAATTAAATTTAGATCCATTTTTTAATCCTAGAAAGCTGTTAGAATTACAAGCTGGCTTATATGGTGTAAAAAAAAAAGACAGGATTACAGATACAATTTTGAAGATGGTTTCCTTAGACAATCAAGCTGATAGTTATTCAAGGGGATTATCTGGTGGAATGAAAAGAAGGTTAATGATTGCAAAGGCACTCGTGCATCAGCCTCCAATTGTTATTTTAGATGAGCCTACTGCAGGAGTTGATGTAGAACTAAGAAAAAATCTATGGCAAAATGTTAAATTGCTTAATAAAAATGGGGTAAGTATAATACTTACCACTCATTATCTTCACGAAGCTCAAGAAATGTGTGATCGAATTGGAATAATTAATAAAGGTAAATTAGTTGCATTAGATACAACAAAAAATTTATTGAATAGGATTGAAAAAAAAAAAATAACTTTAAAACTAAGTGAGAAGATTGATTTAAAAGATAATGAATTAGAAACATTAAAAATCTTATCTTTAAACCACAAAGAGTTAACTTTGATTTATGATAAGAATAGACTGAACATTGATCAAATACTAAACTATGTTAACAAGAAAAATGTTAGAATTATCGACATGTCTACCGATGACGGAGACTTAGAAGATGTATTTGTTACCCTAACAAATAACTAGAAATAACAAAAATTATAAGTTAGAATAATCTAATATGGAGTTAGTGCAAAAAATTAAGCAATATAAAATTTTAAAAAATATTTTGTATATTTTGCTTGGATCTACTTTATTGATTATATCTGCAAAAATTAAATTACCATTTTATCCTGTACCAATGACAATGCAAACGTTTGTAGTATTGTTTTTAGGTGTATTACTTGGACCAAAGTTGGCAGCTACTACAATATTGTTTTATTTATGTGAGGGAATTTTAGGTTTACCAGTTTTCTCAAATTCTCCTGAAAAAGGTATTGGTTTTGTATATTTTACTGGACCTACCATGGGTTACTTAATTGGATTTATTTTCGCCTCTTATTTTGCTGGATATATTAATACTAAAGATAGTTATATTAAAATTTATATTAAATTAATTCTTTCAGTTTCAATAATTTATTTATTAGGGTTATTGTGGCTGGGTACTCTAATAGGATGGGAAAAACCAATTTTTTCCTTAGGTGCTAAACCTTTTTTATTAGCAGAGATGTTCAAAATACTATTACTTGGAATAATTTGTAAATATTTAATTAAATTGAGAAAAACTATCTAGGGGATCTTTTCGATAAAATTCTTTGTAAAGTTCTTCTGTGCATTTTAAGTCTTCTTGCTGTTTCAGATACATTTCTATTACAAAGCTCAAATACTCTATGAATATGTTCCCACTTAACTCTATCAGCTGACATAGGATTTTCTGGAGGTTCTGCTTTTTTATTTGGATCAGCTAATAATGCTTTTTCAACGTCATCTGCATCTGCAGGTTTTGACATATAATCTATTGCACCTTGTTTTATTGCTGATACCGCAGTTGGGATATTTCCATAACCAGTTAACATTACAATTCTGCTGTTTTCATTTGAGTTTTGTATTTCTTTAACAACTTCTAAGCCATTTCCATCATTGAGCCTTAAATCGACAACAGCAAAAGCAGGTTTTTTTGATTTAACGGCATCTATACCCTTTTTTACTCCCTCAGCTTGTATTACTTCAAATCCTTTTTTTTCCATTGCTCTAGCTAGTCTTTCTCTAAATGGGTTGTCATCATCTACTAGAAGCAGTGATTTATCTGTAAAATCAGTAATTTTTTTAATTCCTATAGTTGTATTCATTACACTCCATATGGAGATGAATAACATAATTTCAATAGTATTATTTGCTTTACATTGGGCTAAATTTCACATAATTCAGCAATTTATATAAACTTGCATATGAGATATGCAGGTTTTTTTTATTAGATTTTTTTTTAGGAGCTAATATGAAAAAATTTAAATCAGTTGAGAAATTAGTTAATCAGCTGAAACCAAATGACCCTGTTTATTGCATAAGGAAGCATCCTATAATTAATGCTTCTAAATTCTTTCAAAAAAATTTTCCTGGAAAAATACTATATGCAGTAAAAACAAATCCTAACCAAGAAGTTTTAAAAACCATACTTGGTAGTGGAATTAATCAATTCGATGTAGCATCGATTAAAGAGATAGAGACCGTTAAAAAATTAAATAACAAAGTAAAGTGCTCCTATATGCATACTGTGAAAAGCAGAGACAATATTAAGCAAGCATATTTTAAATACGGAATAAAAACGTTTGCATTAGATTCCAAAGAAGAGCTTATTAAAATAATTGAAACAACTAATTACGCCAAAGATCTAGAACTATTTGTGAGAGTCTCGGTATCTAATGAACATGCAGAGATAGATTTATCAAAAAAATTTGGAGCAATTACTTCTGAGGCGATTGGACTTTTTAGATTAACTAAACAATATTCAAAAAAAATTGGTATTAGTTTTCATGTTGGATCGCAATGTATGCATCCCATTTCATATTCAAAAGGTATAGATGAAATAGGAAAGGTCATTAAGAAAACAAAAATTTGTCCTGATTATATCAATGTTGGAGGAGGTTTTCCTACAATATATCCTGATTTAATTTCTCAACCATTAATTAATTATTTTGAAGAGATTAAAAAAAGTTTAAAAAATTTAGGTTTAAATAAACTGCCAGAAATTATTTGTGAACCTGGAAGAGCGATTGTGGCTGAAAGCGGTTCAACTATTGTAAGAGTTATACTTAGGAAAAAACAAAAATTATTCATAAATGACGGAACTTATGGAACACTATTTGATGCAGGTGTTCCAAATATTGTTTATCCATCAAAATTAATAACTGATGGAAGAATTTTATCCAAAAAAATGACCGCATTCGATTTTTATGGTCCTACCTGTGATAGCATGGATTATATGAAAGGACCTTTTTTATTACCTAACAATGTAAAAGAGGGTGACTATATTGAGCTTGGTCAACTTGGGGCGTATGGTTTAACATTTAGAACAGAATTTAATGGCTTTTATTCAAATCAAATATACGAAGTTGAAGACTCTCCAATTATGACGATGTACGACAAAGAAAATAAAGGTGAATTCCTTGTTGCTTAAATGTCAAAAAATAAAAACTTAGGTCACAACAGTAAAAAAGATTTTTTAAAAAATCCAGTTGAACATATTGATATCACATCCTTTGATGCAAGAGATATAATTTCATCTATGAAAAAAATGTCTTTTGTTTCAAGAGAAACTGGTAATGCTGCAGATATATTTAATCAAATGTTAAGTGACAAAAATTGTACAATTTTTTTGACATTAGCAGGTTCAACCTCAGCCGCGGGATGTATGAATATTTATAGAGATATGGTTAAATATAATATGGTTGATGCAATAGTAGCGACTGGAGCCTCAATCATAGATATGGATTTTTTTGAAGCTCTAGGTTTCAAACATTACCAAGGTTCACAATTCCAAAACGATAACGAGTTGAGGAAAAATTATATAGATAGAATTTATGATACATATATTGATGAAGATGAATTACAACTTTGCGACAAAACTATTTGTGATATTGCTGATAATTTAGATCCTAAAAGCTATACCTCAAGGGAATTTATAATGGAAATTGGCAGATATTTGAAAAAGTATGCTAAAAAAAAAGGATCTTTAATTGAAACAGCTTATGACAATAATGTTCCTATTTTTTGTCCTGCATTTACAGACTCTAGTGCTGGATTTGGACTAGTCATGCATCAGGAAAAAAACCCATCAAAACATATTACAATTGACTCAATAAGAGAGTTTAGGGAGCTTACGGAGATCAAAATAAGATCTAAAGGTTCAGGATTATTCATGATTGGAGGGGGTGTTCCTAAAAACTTTATCCAAGATACAGTTATTTGTGCAGAGTTGCTTGGTAAAGAAGTAGATATGCATCAATATGCTATTCAAATTACAGTAGCGGACTCTAGAGATGGAGCGTGTAGTAGCTCAACATTAAAAGAGGCAAGTTCTTGGGGTAAAGTAGATACAACCAAGGAGCAGATGGTTTATGCAGAAGCTACTAGTGTTTTACCTTTGATTACAAGCGACGCCTATCATAGAGGTGAGTGGAAAAATAGAGATAGAAAAAATTTCTCAAATTTATTTAAATAAAATGTCAAAAAAAACAAAAGTTGGTGTTATTCAGCTTAAAATAACAAAAAATAAAGAATTTAATTTAAATAATTCAATTAGTAAAATAAAAGAGGCAGCGCGTAAGGGCGCAAAAATTATTTGTATGCCGGAGCTATTCTTGACAGAATATTTTTGTAAGATTGAAAATCACTCCTATTTTAAAATTGCAGAAAAAGTTCCTGGTTCTACTTCTGATATTTTTTGTAAGTTAGCAAAAGAATTGAACGTTATATTAATTATTTCCTTATTTGAAAAAAAATTATCTGGGATTTATTATAATACCTGTATCACTATTAACAACAATGGAAAAATAATATCAAAATATAGAAAGATGCATATACCGGATGACCCGGGGTATTATGAAAAATTTTATTTTACACCAGGTGATTTGGGATTTAAAAATGTGAAAACTAAATTTGGCGATTTAGGAACACTTATTTGTTGGGATCAGTGGTTTCCTGAAGCGGCTAGACTTACTGCATTAAAAGGTTCTGAGATAATATTTTACCCTACGGCAATTGGGTGGCATCCTAAAGAAAAAAAGAAGTATGGAAAATCTCAACTAGACTCTTGGATTACAATACAAAGATCACACGCAATTGCTAATGGTGTTTTTGTTGTAGCAATAAATAGGGTTGGAAAAGAGAAAAAAGGGAAAAGAGAAATTGAATTTTGGGGTAGTTCTTTTGTTATAGATCCTAATGGAAATATAATATCGAAACTAAAATCAAACAAAGAAGGAATCTTAGTTTGTGACATAAATTTAAAAAAGGTAGAAAGTGCTAGGCAACACTGGCCCTTTCTGAGAGACAGAAGAATTGATGCTTATAAAGGTTTAATCAAAAATCAAAACAATGATTAAAAACTTTTCTCTTCTTGGTTTTAGAATGCCAGGTGAGTGGGAAAAACAAGATTCAATTTGGATTACGTGGCCTTATAATAAAAAAGATTGGCCAGGTCTATTTGAAAATATCCCCTTCACCGTATCAAAAATAGTATCTGCTATATCAAAAAATCAAGTTGTAAATTTAATTATTAAACCCAATGAAGATAAAGATAAAATAAAAAAAATATTGTTGGGGCAAAAAGCAAAATTAAAACTTGTTAGGTTTCATAAAATTCCCTCAAATAGGGTATGGATTAGAGATTTTGGTCCAATTTACTTAATAAATAAAAAAATTAAAAAAAAAGTTTTTATAAATTTTCAATTTAATGGTTGGTCTAAATATAACGATTTTAAGTTAGATAATAAGATCAATGATAAAATCTCAAAAATTACTAAGATTAGAAAGTTAGAGCCTACATTTAAAATAGGAAAAAAAATAAGAAAATTTGTATTGGAGGGTGGTGCAATTGACGTAAATGGCATGGGTTCAATTTTATTAACTAAAGAATGTCTTCTCAGCAAGATTCAACAAAGAAATTTTGGCATTAAAAAAAAAGATTATGAAAACATGCTATCCAAATTTTTAAATGTTAATAATTTTATTTGGCTTAACAAGGGCATCAAAGGTGATGATACACATGGCCATATTGATGACATTTGCAGATTTGTATCTCCTGATACAATTATGACGGCAATAGAAAATAATAAAAAAGACGTAAATTACAAAATTTTGCAAACTAATCTTAATATTTTAAAAAAAGCTAAAAATATTAATGGTAAAAATTTTAATTTAATTAAAATTCCCATGCCAAAAGCAATATTTATAAATAAGATAAGGGTCCCTGCAAGTTACTTAAATTTTTTAATATGTAATAAATCTGTTTTGTTACCATTATTTAATGATAAAAATGACAAGGTGGTGATTAAAATATTTAAAAAATTTTTTAAAACAAGAAAAGTAATTGGTATAGATTGTGCAAATTTGATTTGGGGTTTTGGAGCCATACATTGTATGACCCAAAGTGAACCAAGCGTTTAGGTTAAACTGGTTTAAGTGTTGATAATAATAATCTAAAAGGAATTAACATTATTAAGGCAACAAATAATTTCACTGCTAAATCACCAAGAGAAAGTGTAAACCAAGGTATACCAGTCCCATAAAATGATATTGAGAAAAATAAAAAAGTATCGACTGTTGAACCTATAATTGAAGATCCTAATGGTGCAATGAACCATTTCTGTTTTCGTAATTTATCAAAAATTTGTACGTCTAATAATTGGGCAATTAAAAATGCTGTTCCTGATCCAATTGCAATCCTTAAAGATATTAAATCAGTAAAATTAGTTGAAAATAAAAGAGTAAAGCTAATACCTATAGCAAATCCAATATAAACAATTTTTCTGGCAGCTATTTTTCCGTAAGACCTATTTGCTAAATCTGTAATTAAAAATGCTATCGGATAACTAAAGGCACCATAAGTTAGTATTTCCTCAAGACCATATGCTTTTACAGGGAACTGAACAAGAAAATTTGAAGCTAAAACAATTAACCCCATCAAAATTGATAATGTAAGGAATATTTTGTTCACTAAGCAGTTTTGTTAAGGATTGTTTTTTTCATTTTTTTTAATCTTAAAGACAAATATTTAGTCTTTGTAGATTTTAAGAATTCATCAAAACTACCTTTTTTATCAACTGATCTCACACCTGCATTCGAAACGGTTAGTCTGAAATTTCTTTTTAAAATTTCACTTTTGAAATAAACCTTTTTCAAATTAGGTAAAAATTTTCTTTTTGTCTTATTGTTAGCATGACTTACGTTATGACCCTTAAGAGGTATTTTACCAGTAAGTTCGCATTTTTTTGACATAGTGAAGCTTATATAGAATTTCGTGGATCAATCGTCAAGTTGATTTTTTAATCCAACCACATCATTTATATTATTTATGCCTTCTTGTTCTAAGATTTTAATTAATCCATTATTAATTTGTTCTGCAATACGTGGACCCCTATAAACCATTCCTGTGTAAAGTTGCACTAGTGTTGCACCGCTTAAAATTTTCTCATACGCACTTTTTGCAGAGTCTACTCCACCTACGCCGATGATCTTAATCTGTTTTCCTACGAGATTATAAAATTCATTAATTACTCTGTTAGAGATTTTTTCTATAGGCTTTCCTGATAATCCACCTTTTTCAAATTTATTCATATTCGTCAAACCTTCTCTATTTCTATCAGTCGAGTTAGAGATAATTATAGTTTCAATTTTATTATCTATTAATATTTGAGAAATTTTTTCTACTTGATTTGATGATAAGTCCGGTGAAATTTTAACTGCTATTGGTGTGCTTGCATTAGAATTATTTTTTTCTTCAAGTATTGATTTGATTAAATTATTTAATTCACTAGTTTTATGAAAATCTCTAAGATTTTCAGTATTAGGAGAAGATATATTAATCGTGATATAACTTGCAAGATCTATAAATTTTTTTAGGCATGTAGTGTAGTCTTCGACTCTATCACTTGAATCTTTATTTGGACCAATGTTTATTCCCAATAAACCCTTAGGTTTATTTTTTTTTATTCTCAAACTAATTTCTTCACATCCTTGATTGTTAAAACCTAATCTATTTATTAGAGCCTCGTCTTCTTCTAATCTAAATACTCTTGGTCTTGGATTTCCAAATTGTGGTTTAGGTGTTACCGTTCCAACTTCTACAAATCCAAATCCTAAATTAAATAAAGAGTTATAAACTTCGGCATTCTTATCAAAACCAGCTGCAACACCTATTGGAGAATGTATTTTTTCATTAAATATTGACGTTTCTATTCTTGGAGATTTATTTATTTTGATAGAGGCAATGTTCCCAAATTTTAAAGCATTTATTGCTAAAGAATGTGCAGTTTCAGGATTAATTTTAAAAAGAAAAGGTCTTAAAATATCAAACATTATTTAATTTATTTTTAATTAATTCAATTGTCTCACTTAAACCAAAAAAGCTTATAAAAAAACCCATTCTTGGCCCATTTTCATCTCCAAAAGTTACCTGATAAATTAATTTAAACCAATCTCTGAGTTTATCTTTGTATCCGTTTTCTTTTCCAACTGTGTATATTTCAGTCTGTATTTCCTCAGGTGTCATTTTATTATTACAATTCTCAAGTTTTTTTACTAGTTGATTAAGTGCTTTTCTCTCCTCACTATTTGGTTTTATATATTTTTTTGTTTTCTTAATAACTTCATCAAAATATTTAATTGCATAACCAATTAATTGATCGAAAATTGGAAAATTTTTTTCATTTATGTTAGTTTTATATTTTTTAACAAATTTCCAAAGTATTTCTTTAGACGTCGCGTTACTTGTCTCAACTAAATTAAGTAGCATTGAAAAACTCATAATAATATCCTCTTTTGGAACCTTGCCATTATGAACATGCCATGCAGGATTTAACAATAGCTGTAATTCATCTTGCGTCTTACTTTTATCTATAAAATTTAAGTATTCGTCTACAGCTTTTGAAACAACTTCATCATAAAGTTTCTTTGCTCTCTTAGGGTTTTGATACATAAAAAGAGATAAGCTCTCCGGAGATGCGTATTTAAGCCATTGATCAATTGTGATTCCATTTCCTTTAGATTTAGATATCTTTTCGCCTTTTTCATCTAAAAATAACTCATAGGCAAATCCAGATGGATTATTTTTTCCTAGAACTTTAATTATTTTTGTTGATAGGATAGCACTTTCAATAAGGTCTTTTCCATACATCTCAAAGTCTACATCTAATGCATACCATCTCATTGCCCAATCAACTTTCCATTGTAGTTTGCAATTACCATCTAAAATACTAGCCTCTAAATCTTTACCATTATTATCAAATATAATTTTGTTTTCTTTATTCTTAATTTCTTTAACAGGTATCTCTAGTACTTTTTCAGTATTGGGACATATAGGTAAAAATGGTGAGTATGTTTTTTGCCTTTCCTTTCCTAATGTTGGAATAATGATATTCATAATTTCATTAAAATTATTTAAAATTAGTATTAGTGTTTCATTGAAAAAACCCTTTTTGTAAAGTTCTGTTGAACTTTGAAAGGTATAGCTAAATTTAAAATTATTTAAAAAATTTTTTAACATTTCATTATTATGCTCTCCAAAACTATTAAATTTTCCGAACGGATCCGGAACTTTGGTTAGGGGCTTATTTAGATTTTTATTTAACATATCTTTATTCGGAACATTATCTGGAATTTTTCTTAAACCATCCATGTCGTCTGAAAAAGTAATAATTTCTTTGGGGAGATTTGTTAAGTGATTTAGAGCATTTACCACCATAGAAGTTCTAGCTACCTCACCAAAAGTCCCTATATGCGGTAAACCACTTGGTCCATAGCCTGTTTGCAAAATAATCTTACCTTTTTTGTCTATATTTTTTTTTCTTTCTCTTAAAATTTTTTTAGCCTCAACGAAAGGCCAGGCGTTTGTTTTTTCGATGTTTTCTTTGTCTAGCACAATTAACCTAAATTTTCCCCATAAATACTATTATATTTTTTTCTAATAGAGTTGAAATTTATTTACCATAAAATAATGTTCATTCAAAATGTCCAATTACAAAACAGTTTTTTTTACTCTAGGCTTGCTGCAAATTATTCTAGGTTTATCAATGATAATCCCAGTGTTAATACAATTAGTATACAGTGAATCAGACTCAGGTTTTATTGTATCAGGTTTAGCTACAATAATATTCGGAATGTTATTTTATCTCTCAAATTTAGACCATGACAAAAAAATAAACTTACACCAAGCTTTTTTGCTTACATCTCTTTCATGGTTAAGTATTGCAATATTTGGGTCATTGCCATTTATTTTTTCTGAAATAAATTTGTCTCTAACTGATGCTTTTTTTGAGAGTATGTCTGGAATTACTACTACGGGTTCAACAATAATTTCTAACCTGAATGATGCACCAAAAAGTATCTTGCTATGGCGGTCAATGTTACAATGGTTAGGTGGAATTGGAATTATTGTCATGGCAATAACACTAATGCCAATAATGAATGTAGGTGGTATGCAATTATTTAAAATATCAACAAATGATAAAACTGAGAAAGTTCTACCAAAAACAAAGGAGATATCTCTTAGATTAATTTTAATTTATTTATCACTTACTTTTTTGTGTTCAATTTTATACAAAATTTGTGGAATGAATTTTTTTGATAGTTTTACTCATGCAATGACTACAATAGCAACAGGAGGTTTTTCTAATTATAACGAGTCAATTGGATATTTTAATAATTCATATATAGAAATCACTTCCATAATTTTTATTTTATCAGGCAGTATTCCTTTTATTGTTTACTTAAAGTTTTTAAATGGAGATAAAAAAATATTTATATCAGATAGCCAAATTAAATTATTTTTTAAGATTGTTATATTTTCCATATTTTTCTTGTTTATTTATCTTTCAATAGTTAACAAAAATTTTTATGAAATAGATTTTCTTTCAGTTTCATTTAATGTTGTATCTGTTTTAACTGGAACCGGATATGTCACTGAAAACTACAGTGGTTGGGGTAATTTCCCACTATTTTTCTTTCTGATCCTCATGTTTATTGGAGGATGTGCAGGATCTACGACATGTGGAATAAAAATATTTAGAGTTCAAATATTATATCAGTTTTTTTCTAATCAGATAAAGAAAATAATATATCCTCACGGAGTATTTAATATGAAATATGAAAAACAAAATATTGATGAAAAATTTATGTCATCGGTAATCTCGTTTATATATTTATACTTTATAATTTTTTTTATAGTTACCTCTTTATTAACAATTAATGGTCTTGATCTTGTATCAGCGTTATCAGCTGCTGCTACAGCAATATCTAATGTTGGTCCTGGACTAGGAGATACCATTGGTCCTAATGGAAATTTTGCGGAAATTTCTAATAATTCAAAATGGATTTTAAGTTTTGCAATGATACTAGGTAGACTTGAACTTTTTGCAATTTTAGTTTTATTTATCCCGTCGTTTTGGAGAAAATTTTAATGATTGAAAAAAAACAATCCTGGTCTGAATCAATACTAGTTTATAGAGATATTAGAATGTTAAGAATTCTTTTATTAGGAGCAATAAGTGGTTTTCCATGGGTTTTGATTGCTAGCAGTTTGAGTTTATGGCTCAAAGAGGAGGGGTTGAGTAGATCAACTATTGGATGGGCAGGTTTGATATTTGGTGTTTACGCGTTTAATTATTTATGGGCTCCTTTAGTAGATAGAATACAAATACCTTATTTATCAAAAAAAATTGGTCATAGACGAGGGTGGATAGTTTTAATGCAATTAACTATTTTGTTAAGTTTATTAATTTGGAGTATGATAAATCCCACACAAAATTTAGCTCTTCTTATTGGAGTTGGATTGATTATTGCAACTGCATCTGCAACCCAAGATATAACGGTTGATGCTTTAAGAATTGAGCAAATTAATGCTAATGAAGGAAAATCAATGGCAGCAGGTGCTGCAGTGGCTGTTGTAGGATGGTGGACAGGATATAAGCTTGGTGGAGTGATTGCTTTATTTACAGCAGAGTTTTTTGAAAATGTTGGTATTGAGGATTATTGGCAATCGACTTTTTTAGTTTTGGGCGGAATAGTTATTTTGATGAACATAGCTTTAATGTTTGTTCACGAACCAAGTAATAATTTAAGACAAATAAAACAATCGGAAAATGATAAACTAATTGAGGAAAAACTTGGATCATCAAATAAATTAAGTAGATTTGTTGCATACATATCAGGAACTATCGGAAATCCAATAATTAGCTTTTTCAAAAAAAATGGATTTACAATTGCTATTTGGATACTAGGTTTTGTATTTTTATTCAAAATTGGGGAAGCATTTCTTGGTAGGATGTCCATTGTATTTTATAAGGAAATTGGTTTCTCTAAAGGAGAAATTGCAATTTATTCTAAAACATTGGGTTGGATAACGACTGTGATTTTTACTTTAATTGGTGGGGTGTTTGCTATGAGATCAGGAACAATCAAAACAATGTTTGTTGCTGGAGGTTTTATGGCCGCAACAAATCTTTTATTTGCTTTACTTGCTTGGTCAGGTAAATCTGAATGGCTATTTGCTTTTGCAGTCATAGCTGATGATATCTCGGCTGCATTTGCAACTGTAGCTTTTGTTGCCTTTATATCTTTGCTTGTAGACAGAACATATACTGCAACTCAATACGCACTACTTGCTTCGATTGGTACAGCTGGAAGGACTACACTTGCATCCTCCTCTGGAGCTTTAGTTGATTGGTTAAATGGTGATTGGGGTACTTTTTTTATAATCACTACTTTGATGGTAATTCCTTCATTAATATGTTTGTGGTTTATTAAAGATAAAATTGTAATAAGTGGAAAATAATTTTTTTTGCACAAAGCCAGTTTTAAATGTTTTTTTAGAGCCAAAGAAATCTTCTAAGGTTAGTAGTCAATTAATTTACGGTGAAAAGTTTCAAATCATATCAAGGAGTACAAATTATATAAAAATTAAAAATTTTTATGACAGATATATTGGTTACATAAAATTTAACAATTTCATATCAAACTATAAACCAACTCATAAAGTAGTATGTCTGAAATCAAGGATCTATTTACAAAAAAAAGGAAAAACTAAACCATCTAATACCTTCCTTCCTTTTTTGAGTGAAATAGAAATTTTAAAGTCAAAAAAAAATCTGATTATGTTTGAAAACAATAAATGGATAAAAAGAAAAGAAGTTTTACCAATAGATAGAAAAATGAATGATTATAGTAGAATTTTTAAACTATTCTTAAATTGTCCTTATAAATGGGGAGGAAAATCTTACATGGGTATAGATTGTTCCGCTTTAATTCAAATGTATTATAAATTTAATCGGAAATTTTTTCCAAGAGATACGATTGACCAAATTAAAATTAAAAAGGGTTATAAAATTAAAAAATCGTATTCGAAAGGGGATATAATTTTTTGGAATGGACATGTTGCAGTTTGTCTAAATAATAGAATGCTAATACACGCTTATGGGCCCAGAAAAAAAGTTTTAATAATGCCAATCAAAAATACAATAAATATAATTCAGCAAACTGCTAATCTAAAAGTAAAAAAAATATATAAAATCTAAATTTCTCTTCCAAAATCTGGTTTTGAAACATCTTGTTTCCAGTCAATAATTTGCTTTCGGACTTTTTTTGAATTCGTCAAAATTTTTTTAAGCTCTTTATCTTTGTTGGCTTTAATTTTTTTTTTTATTAAATTAAGGTTTTTAATAAATTTATTAATTGAATTAATCATATTATCTTTATTACTAAAAAATATATCTCTCCACATAATTTCGTTGGATGCAGCTGTTCTTGAAAAATCTCTTAATCCACCGGCGCTATATTTGATTATATTTTTTTTTTCAACCTTTTGATAATCTTGAGCTGTTTTTATTAAGTTATAAGCTATTAAATGTGGAAGATGACTTGTAATAGCAAAAATTTTATCGTGCTCTTTAGCATTCATCAAAATTACCTTAGAACCTAGTTTTTTCCAAAATTTTTTTACAGTATTAATTTTGCTCTTTTTACCTTTGTTAATTAAGATACACCATTTATTATTAAATAAATCTTTACTTCCAAACTTTGGTCCACTAACCTCAGATCCTGCGATAGGATGACTTAAAACTAAGTTTTTATTTTTTGTAAATTTAATCAAATTTCGTTTAGTAGATCCCACCTCTGTTATAACTGAGTCTTCTGACATAAATTTATTTATTTTTGGAAAGATAAATTTATATTCACTCATGGGGGCACAAATTATTATGAAATTCATCATTTCTAGATCTTTGTTTAAGTTAGGGATGAATTTAATTCTTTTATTTATTTTTCTTATGATTTTTATATTTTTTTTTAATTTTTCGTAAACATAGATATTTTTCGAAATTTTATTTTTTATTGAACTTTTTAAGATTGAAGAACCAATTAAGCCACAACCAACAATTAAAACATTATTGAACATTTTTAAATATATTTTTAACCTCTTTAAGAAATAATTTATTTTCAGCAATATTGCCAATTGTTAATCTCAGATGATTGTCGATCCCATAGGTTTTCATTTCTCTTAGAATAATACCTTTTTTTTCTAATTTTTTTTCAATTTTGTTCGCAGATAATTTACAACTATTAAAATTTAGTAGTAGAAAGTTTGCGCTAATTTTATTTGAATAAATATTAAATTGCTCTAGCGATTTTTTGATTTTTTTACTCCACAATAAATTATGTTTAACTGACTTTTTAATAAATTTATTGTCTTTTAGTGCCTCAATTGCACATAATTGTGCAACTTCATTAACATTAAATGGTGGTTTAATTGAATTTAAAGCATTAACAATATTTTTACCACCATAACCCCAGCCAATTCTTAAAGCCGCTAATCCATAAATTTTTGAAAATGTTCTCAATATAAATACATTTTTGTGATTTTTAAATATTTCCAGTCCGGAAGCATAGTTCTTATCTTTCATATATTCATAATATGCATCATCAATTACTAATAAAATATCTTTTCTTAATCTTTTTCTTAAATTGATTAAATCTTTTTTATAAAGATAGGTACCAGTGGGATTGTTAGGATTTGCTAAAAAGACAATTTTAGTTTTTTTGTTTACATTTTTAATTATATTATCAATAGAAATCGTAAAATTTTTCTCTTTAGAATAAATTACTTTTGCTCCTGAAATAGATGCATAAATTCTATACATCAAAAAACTAAATTGAGGTACTATAACCTGGTCACCTTTACTTAGAAATAACTGACACAGCATTTGAATAATCTCATCTGAACCAGATCCACAGATTACTTTATTAATGTCACAATTAAATTTAGAAGAAATTTGTTTTCTTAATAGTTTAGATGTGTAGTCTGGATATTTAGAGGTACTAACATTATTTCTCAAAATTGCTTTAACTTTTGAACTTGCTCCTAATGCAGATTCATTTGCTGATAGTTTAATTATTTTTTTGGTATTATTTAAATTAGGTATTTCGTGTTTTCCAGGCTTGTATGACTGAAACTTTAGTTTTTTAAATTTCGTTAATTTCATAACTTTAAATTTTTTTTGGTATTTATAGATAAATTATTATTTATTCAAATTAAATAAGTAAAAATCCCTTAAAAATTTGACATATAAAAATAGATAATGTAAACATTTATTGCGCTGATTTAACTGAATTGCGAGCGCTATAAAAAAACCGCTAAATAAGTTTTTTTTCCTCACAATTCACACAAATGCTATGAACAAAATTGATAATTTAAAAAAATATATAGTTAAAGATAAGTTAAAGTTAGATTGTGGTAAAGAAATATCAAATTTTCCTTTAGCTTACGAAACTTTTGGTAAGTTAAATGAGGGTAAAAATAATGGTATTTTAATATTTCATGCTTTAACAGGAGACCAGTTTCCATACGGGATAAATCCTATAACAAACAAAGAAGGTTGGTGGAATTATGCACTTGGACCAAACAAAGCTATTGATACAAATAAATTTTTTGTGATTAGTGCCAACGTTATCGGAGGATGCATGGGATCATTTGGACCTTCTAGCATTGATCCTTCTACAAACAAACCGTATGGATCTAACTTTCCTGTTATTACGATTAATGACATGGTAAACGCGCAAAATTTTCTTTTAGATCATTTTAAAATCAAAAAATTATTTGCAGTCATAGGTGGATCTATGGGTGGTATGCAAGTTCTACAATTCGTTTCTAATTTTCCAAATAAAGCGGATGTAGCAATACCAATTGCTTGTACCGCAAGTCATTCAGCGCAGAACATAGCATTGAATGAGTTAGGTAGACAGGCAATTATGGCTGATAAAGAATGGGATAAAGGTAAATATTTGGAAAATGGAAAATCTCCATCTAAAGGTTTAGCTGTAGCGCGAATGGCAGCCCACATAACTTATTTATCTAAAAAAGGTTTGCAGGAAAAATTTGGTAGAAAACTTCAAGAGAGAGATGCATTAAAATTTGGTTTTGATGCAGACTTCCAAATAGAAAGTTATTTGAGATATCAAGGGTCAGTTTTTGTCGATAGGTTTGATGCAAATAGCTATTTATATATAACAAGAGCAATGGATTACTTTGATTTAACAAAGCAATTCAATGGAAATCTCTCAGATGCTTTTAAAGGAAGTAAAACGAAATTTTTTATAATTTCTTTCACTTCTGATTGGCTTTATCCTACATCCGAAAATAGAGAAATTGTTATTGCGTTAAATGCAATTGGGGCTGATGTTGGATTTATTGAAATAACTTCTGATAAAGGTCACGATTCATTTTTATTAAATGTGCCAGATTTTTTAAATTCAGTTAAAAACTTTTTAAATAATTCATATAAAAATATTCATGAAGCAAGAGTTTAAAATAATTTCCTCATTAATAAATGAAAATTCGAAAATTTTAGATGTAGGGTGTGGAAATGGAGAGCTTATGAAATATATACTAGAAAATATTTCAAAAAATATAAGAGGTTTGGAAATATCAAAAAAAAATGTTCAAGAGTGTATCGAAAAGGGTTTAACAGTTATTGAGGGAAACGCTGAGTTAGATTTAGGCCAATTCCCAGATAAATCGTTTAATTATGTTATCCTAAGTCAAACACTTCAAGCCTTTTTAAATCCTGAAAAAGTTTTATATGAATTACTGAGAGTTGGAAAAAAAGCAATTGTCACAATACCAAATTTTGGTCACTGGAAGGTAAGAGTAGATTTGCTATTTAAAGGTACAATGCCTGTAACTGAAAATTTGCCTAACGAATGGTATAATACCCCTAATTTGCATATGTGCACAATAAAAGACTTTGTAACTTTCTGTAACCAAAGGGATTTAAAATTAACGAAATCTATTTCTTTAAGTGGAAAAAAAGTTTCCTATATTAAAAAAAGTAATTTAAATTATAAAAATCTTACTTCAGAGTTAGGAATATTTGAAATAGAAAAATAATATGAGAATTATAACCGTCAAGTGCTTAGATGATAATTTTTCTTATATTCTTATAAATGAAGAAAGTAATAATGCCTGTGTAATTGATCCAGGAGAGTCAAAGCCAATAATTGAAATTATTTTAAAAGAAAAGTTAAATTTAAAATATATACTAAATACCCACCATCATGGAGATCATGTGGGTGGAAATTTAGATTTAAAGGAAAAATTTAATTGTAGTGTAATAGGCTTCAATAAAGATAAAGATAATATTCCTGGAATTAATATTTTTGTTAAAGATAAAGAATTATATCAAAATAATGATTTTGAATTTACAACATATCACACTCCTGGTCATACTAAAGGTCATGTAATATTCCATTTTCATATTCAAAATTTATTATTTACCGGAGATACACTTTTTTCTTTAGGTTGTGGGAGAATATTTGAAGGGTCATACGATCAAATGTTTAATTCTTTAAAATTAATTAAAAATTTTTCGAAAGATACATTGATATATTTTGGTCACGAGTATACTTTTCAAAATTCAAAATTCTGTAGCCATCATGATCCTAATAACAACAAACTAAAAAATAAAATTTTAGAAATCACAGATAAATTAAAAAATAATGTACCAACAACACCAACTTATTTAAAAGAAGAGCTGGACTGTAATATTTTTCTAAAATGTAAAGATTTGAGTTCCTTTTCAAAATTGAGAGAATTAAAGGATAATTTCTAGGTTATTCAACTTGACTAAAAGGAGCCTCTGACTATATTGCTGTTAATAAATTTTAAATTAAAATGTCTTTTGCGATAATAAAAACTGGTGGAAAACAATACAAAGTAAGTGCTGGAGAAATAATTAAAGTAGAGCTGTTGAAAGATTCAAAACCTGAGTCAAAAATAGAGTTTAAAGAAGTTCTAGCATATGGCGATGAAAAGTCTTTTGAAATTGGTAGTCCGACTGTAGATGGTGCAAAGGTTGAGGCAGATTTAATTAAAAACTCAAAAGAAAGAACAGTTTTAATTTTTAAAAAAAGAAGACGTAAGAATTCAAGAAGAAAAAACGGACACAGACAACAATATTCAATGGTGAGAATTAACAGAATATTTTCTAAAGATGGCTCTGTAATAGCAGAAGCTGACAAATATGTTAAAAAAGAAAAAAAATTAGAAAATTTAAAAACTGAGGAAAAAAAATAATATTTTATTATGGCAACAAAAAAAGCAGGTGGTTCGTCGAGGAATGGAAGAGATAGTGCCGGTAGACGACTGGGGGTAAAAAAATACGGTGGTGAAATAGTTCTTCCAGGAAACATAATTATTAGGCAAAGAGGTACAAAAATTTTTCCAGGAGACAACGTAAAAATGGGGAAAGACCATTCAATTTTTTCAGTTATTAAGGGTAAGGTTATTTTCAAAAAAAGTAAATCTGATAGAACTGTAGTTTCAGTAAAACCCAACTAATTAATCCAACTATAACATTGTAGTATGAAATTTCTAGACCAAGTAAAAATATATATAAAAGCAGGTGATGGAGGATCAGGTTCACCTAGTTTTAGACGGGAAAAATTTATTGAGTTTGGTGGACCGGATGGAGGTGATGGAGGAAAAGGTGGATCAGTTATTTTAACATCTGAGAGGAACTTAAATACCTTAATAGATTTTCGTTATCAGCAACACTTTAAGGCTAAAAGAGGTGAAGATGGCAGAGGCAAAAACCAAACAGGTAGAGGTGGTGAAAATTTATATTTAAAGGTTCCTGTTGGTACACAAGTTTACGAGGAGGATAACAAAACATTAATATATGATTTTAAAAAAGAAAACGAAGAGTACGTTGCAGCAATAGGTGGTAAGGGAGGATTTGGTAATACTAAATTTAAATCTTCCACAAATAGAGCTCCAAAGAAATTTACTAAAGGAAAAATAGGAGAAGAATTTTGGATATGGCTCCAACTTAAAACAATTGCAGATATTGGTATTATAGGTCTGCCTAATGCTGGTAAATCTAGTTTGTTGGCATCAGTAACTAGCGCAAAGCCTAAAATTGCAAATTATAAATTTACCACACTAAACCCAAATTTAGGAGTTGCACAATATGATGATAAAGAAATTACTTTGGCAGACATCCCTGGTTTGATCGAAAATGCTCATTCAGGAGTTGGACTGGGAATTAAATTTTTAAAACATATTGAGAGATGTAAAACCTTATTGCATTTAATCGATGTTAATGAAGCTGATTTGATAAGATCGTACAATCAAGTAAGAGGCGAATTAGGTAAATATAGCAAAAAGCTATTAAAAAAGGAGGAAATTGTAATTTTTAATAAAGTTGATTTAATAGAAACTTCAGAACTAAATGTTAAAAAAAAAGAATTTAAGCGTAAGACTGGAAAAGAAATATGGATATTATCAACATTAGAAAAAAAACTCGTATCAAAAATTAAAGCTAAAGTAATTAAATATGTATCTTAAGAATTATAAAACTATAGTAATTAAGGTTGGTTCATCTCTTTTAATTGATGCTAAGAAAAAAGTAAGGAGAACATGGTTAGAAAAATTTGCTTTAGATATTAAAGATTTAAAAAATAAAAAAAAAAATGTCATAATTGTAAGTTCTGGAGCTATTGCTTTAGGATGCGAAAAACTAAAAATAAACAAAAAAAGTATAAAGCTTGATAAGAGCCAGGCTGTTGCCTCAATTGGTCAGATTGAATTAATGAATTTATATAAAAACATATTTAATAAATATAAAATAAATTTATCACAGATTTTAATTACCCTAGAAGACACTGAAAAAAGACGTAGAGCAATAAATGCAAAAAGAACTTTTGAAAATCTTTTTGACCTTAATTACGTCCCAATAGTGAATGAAAACGACAGTATTGCTACTTCCGAAATAAAATATGGGGATAATGATAGACTAGCGTCAAGAGTAGCTCAAATATTGGGAGCTGATTGTTTAATCTTACTTTCAGATGTAGATGGACTGTATTCTTCAAACCCAAAAATTAATAAAAATGCAAAATTAATTAGTAAGATTAATAACATTGATACGAACATCGAAAAAATTGCAACCAAAAGTATTGGTGAACATGGCACAGGAGGTATGACAACTAAGATTGAAGCTGCTAAAATTTGCCAAAACTCGGGATGCAATATGGTAATAGCAAATGGTTTAATGAATAGGCCAATTTTAAATATTGATAAAACAAACAAAGGCACCTGGTTTTTACCAAAAGTTTCGAAGTTGCATGCAAGGAAAAAATGGATTATTAGCTCAATTTCACCTAAAGGAGATTTAATAATTGATGATGGTGCAGTACAAGCACTAAAAAAAGGTAAAAGCCTTTTAGCTACGGGAATAAAAAAGGTTAATGGGCAATTTATAAAAGGTGACCACATAAGAATATTGGATAAAAATAATAAAGAGTACGCGAGAGGATTAAGTTCATTTAGCTCGGTAGAAATTAAAAAAATTCAAGGTCAACATTCAAATAAAATTAAAGATTTGTTAGGATATGTATCTAAATCTGAGGTTATACATAAAGATGATATGGTAGAGGTTTAAATGAAAAATAAATTAATTGAAATATGTAAAAAAGCTAAGAAAGCAAGTAATCAAATTATAGATAATAAGATTAAGAATAAAGTTCTTATTAAATTCGCTCATTTAGTAAATAAAAATAAATTTAAAATTTTATCGAATAATAAAAAAGATGTATTTAGCGCAAAAAAAAATGGTTTGAAAAATAATATGATACAAAGGCTTGAATTAAATGAAAAAAAAATTGAGGATATAGTTTCTAGTATTAAACAGATATCTAGAATGAAAGATCCTGTAAATGTAATTTTAAAAAAATGGAAAAGACCTAATGGGTTAAAAATGAGAAGGGTAACCGTTCCATTGGGGGTAGTTGGCGTAATTTATGAAAGCAGACCCAACGTAACCTCTGATGTTTCGTGTCTATGCTTTAAATCCGGTAATTGCGTAATTTTAAGAGGAGGGTCAGAGGCTTATTATAGTAATAAGTTAATTTCTGATCTATTTCGTGAGGCACTGAAATTTTACAATGTTAATATTAATTACGTTCAGTTTATAAAGCATAAGAGCAGAAAGATAGTTCAATTAATGCTATCTAACACGAAAGATTATATCGATGTAATTATTCCTAGAGGGGGCAAAGGTCTAGTTAAAACTGTTCAAGATTATTCAAAAATTCCAGTTATAGGTCATTTAGAGGGAGTCTGTCATACATATGTTGATGAACATGCAAACTTGAAAATGGCTGAAAAAATTGTAGTTAACGCTAAAATGAGAAATACAAGTATTTGTGGAGCAACTGAAACTTTGCTAATTCACGAGAAAGTTCTAAAAAAATACGCTCATTCAATATTAAAGAAATTAGAGAAGAAAAATTGTATAATTCATGCTGATAAAAAAATTCGAAATATTTATAAAGGAAAAACTAAGAGTGCAAATTTAAGTGATTGGAGCAAAGAATATTTATCAGCTGAAATTGCAGTGAAATCTGTAAAGAATTTGGATGAAGCGATAAATCATATAAACACATACGGTACAATGCACACTGATGCAATCATTACAAAAAATAAAAGAAAAGCTAATTTATTTATGAAAAAAGTGAAAAGTTCAATAGCCATTCATAATTCTTCAACACAGTTTGCGGATGGGGGGGAATTTGGTTTTGGAGGAGAAGTCGGAATTTCTACTAATAAACTCCCACCTAGAGGTCCTGTAGGTCTTGCTCAGTTGGTTACATATAAGTACGAAGTCTATGGGTCGGGTCAAATAAGAGATTAATTTGAGAAAATTAGGAAAAAAGAAATTAGGAATTCTGGGTGGCTCTTTTGATCCACCGCATGTAGGACACTTAAAAATTTCTTTAGAAGCAAAAAAAAGATTTAAATTAAATACTGTTATATGGGCTGTAACAAATAAAAATCCATTTAAGAATAAATGTGAAAATAGTTTAAAAGAAAGAATTTTTTTGTCAAAGAAGTTAACCTTAAAAAATAAATTTATAAAAATAGAATATTACGATAAAAAATTGCGATCTAATAGAACAATTAATTTGATCAGATTTATAGAAAAAAAATATCACAATACACAACTATTTTTTATTATTGGGGCTGATAATTTAATTAATTTTCATAAATGGTATAAATGGAGAGATATTTGTGACAAATGTAAAATATTGGTTTTTGACAGAGGTGGCTACAAGTTGAAATCACTTAAATCTGTTGCCTACCAAAAAATGGGTGACAAAACTTTTGATTTTATTACATTTAAAAAAGTCAATATTTCATCTTCAAAATTAAGAAAATTTTGATACAGTAAATCATTATTTGGTAATAATTTGAATTTAAAAGACAAAATCATAAAAACTCTGGACAGCAATAAAGCATCAAATATCGTAGCAATTGATTTGGAAGGAAAATCCTCTGTTGCTGACTATATGATAATAGCTAGCGGAACATCATCTAGACATTTACAATCTTTGTCGGAACAAGTTTTGAGTGAATTCAAACGTCAGGGTATCGTAGACTCAAAAATTGAGGGCAAAGATAGTAATGATTGGAAATTGGTAGACGGTATAGATCTTATTGTTCATTTATTTAACCCGGAAAAAAGAAAGTTTTATGAATTAGAAAAAATGTGGTCGGAATTAATTCCGAAAGAAAAAGTAATTATATGAAATTTAGTCTAAAAAACTTATTTATTTTATTTCTTATAGCTTTTAATTTTTTAACTCTATCCTCAAGATCTGAGGAAGATATTTATAAAAAAATAGATCTATTTAGTGAGGTATTAAATAAAATAAATAAGCAATACGTTGATGATGTTAATCAAAGCGAGATGATGGATGCAGCTATAAATGGTGTATTACAATCTCTCGATCCTTACTCAGCGTATATGTCACCAGAAATGTTTGAAAATATGGCTACTGAAACCAGTGGAGAATTTGGAGGTCTTGGAATTGAAGTAGGAATGGAGGCAGGAGTTGTAAAAGTTATATCACCAATAGATAACTCACCAGCTTACAGAGTTGGTGTTAAGGCTGGCGATTACATAGTCAAAATCAATGAAATACAAGTACAAGGGAAATCTTTATCTGAAGCTGTAGAATTAATGAGAGGTCCAGTTGGCTCAGATATTGAAATAACAGTAAGACGAAGAGGAGAAAGAAAAGCACTAACTTTTACTATTACTAGAGAAATTATTGAAGTTGCATCTGTTAAAACGGAAATTAAAGATAAAAATGTTGGTTATATCAGATTAACTTCATTTAATGAAAATAGTTCTGACCAAATTAAAAAGAAATTGGGTGAATTTAAGAAAAACAAAAATATAGAAAAATATATTTTAGATCTAAGAAATAATCCTGGTGGATTGCTATCACAAGCAATTAAAATTTCAGATTTCTTTCTTGAAAATGGTGAAATAGTTTCAACAAAAAGCAGAAAAAATTCAGAAAATAGAAAATGGTTTGCAAAAAAAGGAGATATAATTAATGGTGATACTATTTTGGTTCTAATAAATTATGGGTCAGCTTCTGCCTCCGAAATAGTTGCAGGCGCTTTAAAAGATCATAAGAGAGCAATTTTAATTGGTGAAGCCACTTATGGAAAAGGGTCTGTTCAATCAATAATACCATTGGACAATAAAGGTGCAATTAGACTTACAGTTTCAAAATATTATTTACCCTCTGGGGATTCAATATCTGATGTTGGAGTTGTTCCTGATTTTGAAGTCGCTGAAGAAAGCGATTCATTTAGAATTAATACCGAGACTGACAACCAACTAGATTTTGCATTGAAACTTCTGAATGGTTGAAAATGTTAGAAAAATATAAAAATCTTCCTTTGAGAAACGGAGTTGGAATTGTAATTTTAAATAAGCAGAATAAAATTTTTGTAGCGAAAAGAATTGACAATCCAAAAAATTTTTGGCAAATGCCTCAAGGTGGTGTTGATGAAGGTGAAGATTTATACCATGCTGCTTTAAGAGAATTAGAAGAGGAAACAAGTATAAAAAGTGTAAGTTTACTAAAAGAAGTAAAAGATATACTTACTTATGAATTGCCAGATTATTTACTAGGTATTATTTGGAAAGGCAAATTTAGAGGACAGAAACAGAAATGGTACATTATGCGTTTTAATGGAGAAGATAGTGAAATTAACATAAAGACGAAAAAACCAGAATTTTTTGAATGGAAATGGGAGTCTAATGAAAATTTAACTAATGTTGTTGTTCCATTTAAATTAAATGTTTACAAAAAAATTCAACAAGAAGTTAACAATATAATATTTAAGAAGTAGAGATATATCTTAAACTTTCAATTTTTTGTTCAATAAGGAATTTTTTTTGGTCATCAAGATCTGGGTTTTCTAGGGATTTCTCAGCGTCACTTAAATTTTTATCAATTACTGATTTATCAAAGTCTTTTAAATTAAAAATTGAACTTGTAAGCACAGATAAATTATTATCTTTAAACTCAACGATACCATCATCGACATAAAACTTTTCTTCAACATTTTTTGAAAAAATTTTAATTATACCTGGCTTAAGAAAGGAAATTATCGATATATGGTCCTTTAAAATTCCCATCTCTCCTTCAAATGCTGGTACTATAACTTCTGTAACATTCTCGCTTGAAAAGAAAGATTTTTCTGGATTTACAATTTCTACTTTAAACTCTTCGCTCATTAAGCTGCTGCTTCTTTTGCCATTTTTTCTGCTTTTTCTACTGCTTCTTCAATTGTACCAACCATGTAAAAAGCCGCTTCCGGTAAATGATCATATTCACCTTTACAAATTGCATCAAAACCTTTGATTGTCGATTCTAAATCAACAAGTTTACCTGGAGACCCAGTAAAAACTTCTGCAACGAAAAAAGGTTGAGATAAGAATCTTTGAATTTTTCTAGCTCTTGCAACTGTAAGTTTGTCTTCCTCAGATAATTCATCCATTCCTAATATAGCAATAATATCTTGTAAAGATTTATAAGTTTGTAGTATTTTTTGTACTTCCCTTGCTACTCTATAGTGCTCATCTCCAACGATTCTCGGATCTAGTATTCTTGAAGTTGAGTCTAATGGGTCGACTGCTGGATAAATACCTAACTCTGCAATTTGTCTAGACAATACCGTAGTTGCATCTAGGTGTGAGAAAGATGTAGCTGGTGCCGGGTCTGTTAAATCATCTGCAGGAACATAAATTGCTTGTACAGACGTAATTGAACCCTTATTTGTTGTTGTAATTCTTTCTTGAAGATTTCCCATATCAGTTGCTAAAGTAGGTTGATATCCTACTGCAGATGGTATTCTTCCTAATAGCGCAGAAACCTCAGAGCCCGCTTGTGTAAAACGAAAAATATTATCCACAAAAAATAAAACGTCCTGGCCCTCTTGGTCTCTAAAATACTCTGCGACTGTTAATCCTGTTAGAGCTACTCTTGCTCTAGCACCTGGCGGTTCGTTCATTTGGCCATATACTAATGCAGCTTTTGAACCATCACCATCTGGTTTGATTACCCCCGACTCAATCATTTCGTGATAAAGATCATTTCCTTCCCTGGTTCTTTCTCCAACTCCTGCAAATACAGAAAAGCCCCCGTGCGCTTTTGCAATGTTATTTATTAATTCCATTATAATAACTGTCTTGCCAACTCCTGCTCCACCAAATAAACCTATTTTTCCACCTTTTGCATATGGTGCTAATAAATCAATTACCTTAATTCCAGTTACTAAAATTTCTGTTTCTGTAGACTGATCATTAAATGAAGGTGCTTGTCTATGTATTGGCCAATTTTCTTTTGTTTGAACATTTCCTTTTTGGTCTATAGGTTCGCCAATTACATTTATTATCCTGCCTAATGTTTCAGGACCGACTGGGACTTGTATTGGTTTTCCAGTATCAACTACTTCGTCACCTCTTTTTAAACCTTCTGTACTATCCATAGCTATTGTTCTTGCACTCGATTCTCCTAAATGCTGAGCAACCTCTAAGACCAATCTGGTTCCGCCATTGTTGCATTCTAATGCGGTTAATATTTCAGGTAATTCACCGTCAAATTTAACGTCTACTACCGCTCCTATAACTTGTGTAATGTATCCTTTTTTGCTCATAATTATAAACTTTCTGCTCCTGATATTATTTCTATTAACTCTTTTGTAATTGCTGCTTGACGACTTCTATTGTATTCAATAGATAATTTGTCAACCAATTCGCCCGCATTTCTAGTTGCATTGTCCATAGCTGTCATTCTAGATCCTTGTTCGCTTGCTGAATTCTCTAACATTGCCTTGAAAATTTGTGTTGAAATATTCTTTGGTAATAGGTTATTCAATATTTCGTCCTCGTCAGGCTCAAACTCATAATTTAAATTATCCTTTTCTAGTGTATCTGCATTTTCTTCTTTTTGAAGAGGTATGATTTGTTGTTTTTGGGGAATTTGTGTCATAACATTTTTAAATTGATTATAAAAAATGTGGCAAACGTCAAATTCTTCTTTTTCAAATTTTTCCAAAACAATTTTACCTACTTTATCTGCATCAAAATAATTAATATTTTTTGACTCTTTAAACGTGATTTTTTCAATTATCTGATTGCTATAATTTCTTTTTAATTGATCATAACCTTTCATACCTACAGTTATAATTTTTAAATTTTTTCCTTGTTTTTTTAGATCCTCGAAATGACTTTTCGCCTTTTTAATAATATTTGTGTTAAAACCTCCGCATAAACCCCTATCTGCCGTAAGCACTACACATAAATGAGTATCATCTTTACCAGTCCCGACAAGTAGTTTTGAAGAATTTTCTTTATCGGATACTCCGCCTGATAAGTTAAGTATTATATTATTCATTCTTTCTGAATAAGGTCTACCTTTTTCCGCGTTCTCTTGTGCTTTTCTTAACTTTGCTGTGGCTACCATTTTCATAGCTTTCGTAATTTTTTGAGTGGATTTAACACTAGTTATTCTTTTCTTTAAATCATCTAAGCTTGGCATAAATTACTTCATATTGCTTTTTAAACTTGAAATAACCTCAGAAAGTTTTTTTTCATTTTCATCATCAAGTTTTCCGGTATTTCTGATTGACTCAATTATATCAGAATTTTCATTCTTACATTTTTCTATTACTTTTTGTTCAAACTCTGAAATGTTTTTTAATTCTATATCATCTAAAAAACCCCTTACACCACAGAATATTGAAATTACCTGTTCCTCTACTGTCATAGGAGAGTATTGTTTTTGCTTTAGAAGTTCAGTTAGTTTTGAACCTCTGTTTAGTAACTGTTGTGTTGAAGCATCTAAGTCAGAACCGAACTGAGCAAAGGCAGCCATCTCTCTATATTGTGCAAGTTCTAGTTTTATAGAACCAGCGACTTTTTTCATTGCTTTTGTTTGAGCAGCTGAACCAACTCTAGAAACTGATAATCCTACATTAATTGCTGGTCTAATTCCTTGGTTAAATATCTCTGTTCCTAAAAAAATTTGTCCATCTGTGATAGAAATAACATTTGTTGGTATATATGCAGAGACGTCTCCTGCTTGTGTTTCAATTATCGGCAAGGCAGTTAATGAACCCCCTCCACTTTCATCGTTTAATTTTGCTGCTCGTTCTAATAATCTGCTATGAAGGTAAAATACGTCACCTGGATACGCTTCTCTTCCTGGTGGTCTTCTCAGCAATAATGACATCTGTCTATATGCAACTGCTTGCTTCGACAAGTCGTCATAAATTATTAAAGCATGCATCCCATTGTCTCTAAAGTATTCGCCCATTGTGCATCCAGTATATGGAGCCAAAAATTGTAGTGGCGCGGAGTCTGATGCTGTGGCAGATACAATAGTTGTATATTCCATAGCTCCAGCATCTTCTAAGGTTTTTACAATCTGGGCAACAGTTGATCTCTTTTGACCTACTGCAACATATATACAATAAAGTTTCTTACTTTCATCGTCTGACTCGTTAATTTTCTTTTGATTTATAATGGTATCGATTGCAACCGCGGTTTTTCCCGTTTGTCTGTCACCAATAATAAGTTCTCTTTGACCTCTTCCCACAGGTATTAAGCTATCAATAGCTTTTAATCCTGTTTGCATTGGTTCGCTCACAGATTTTCTTGGAATAATACCAGGAGCTTTGACCTCAACTCTATTTCTTTTTAATGATTTATCTAATGATCCTTTGCCATCAATAGGATTCCCTAACGCATCAACTACTCTTCCTAATAATTCTTTACCAACTGGCACGTCAACAATAGCACCAGTTCTTTTTACAGTATCACCTTCTTTGATGGCCCTATCATCACCAAAAATTACTACTCCGACATTGTCACTCTCTAAATTAAGAGCCATACCTTTAGAGCCATCAGAAAATTCTACCATCTCTCCAGCCTGAACATTGTCTAAGCCATAAATTCTTGCAATACCATCTCCTACTGACAAAACTTGACCAACCTCAGAAACTTCTGCTTTGTCACCGAATTTTTTTATTTGCTCTTTTAAAATCTTTGTTACTTCTGAAGGATTTATTTCCATTTATGCCTCTATCATTTTTGTTTCTAATTGTTGTAATTTACTTTTAATTGAAGTGTCAATCATCACACTTCCAATCTGTATTATCAAACCCCCTATCAAACTAGGGTCATGTTCAAAATTTAATTTTAGGTTTGTTCCAAAGTTTTCTGTTAAATCTTTTTTTATATTATTTATTTCTTCATCATTTAGTTGTTTCGCAGCTTTAAGTTTTGCAATTATTTCACCTTTTTTATTTGAGCTTATAATTAAAAAATCTTTTAAAATCTTCTCCAAATAAAATAGTCTAGCTTTATTTACTAAAAAGCATAAAAATTTATTGAATATATCACTGAGGTTAAATTTTTTTGAGAAAGCGATTACTACTTGCATCAATTCATCCTTTTTTATTGTTGGATCTTTTATTAAATTTCTAAAATCTGCGTTTTCACCAATTAGTTTTAATATTGAGTTAACTTCATCCTCAACTTTTGACAAATCTTTAGACTCCTCGGCTAATTCGTATAATGCCTGAGAATAGCTATTATTTGCAGTAAGTGTAAGATTATTTGAAGTCAATTAATGTTCCTTATTTACTCTAAAATTGGCAATTAATTAGCATAACTAGTATTTCCCTTCAAGCGACAGATTTACCAAAACATGTATATTTTATTAATTAATTGAAGCTAATAGGATCAACATCAACCGTCAGTTTTATTTCGGGTTGAATTTTGAAATTTTTTAATGCTTTCGACAAATTATTTTGAATTGTCATAGATTTGCTTGCTCTAATTAGAAGCCTATTTCTGTATTTTTTTTTAATTTTGTAAATGGGAGCTTGGACAGGACCAAGTATTTTGCCAATTATTTTTTTAGAAAGATAATTTTTAAGTTCATTTGAAAAGTCAAATAACTTTTTTTCATTTGAAGCAGTTAATATAATTGCAATAAACCTTTCATATGGAGGCAAATTATATTTTTTTCTTATTTCAAGTTCATTTTCTAAAAAATTGAATGGATCCTGATTAACAATCTGATTTATTGTTTTTGAGTTGAGATCATATGTTTGAAAGTATACTGTTGCAGGTTTTCCAGCTCTTCCAGCTCTTCCAGATAATTGATGATACAATTGTAAATTTTTTTCGGATGACCTTAAATCATGCCCCATGGATGATAAATCAATATCTAAAACTATAATACAGTTCAAATTTGGAAAATGAAAACCTTTAGAAATTAATTGAGTTCCAACAAGTATATTTATATCATTATTTATTATCTTCTTTAGAGTTTCTTTAGAAGATTTTTTACTCATCGTATCACTTGAAAATATTACCGAATTAAATTTAGGAAATTTTTTTTTTACCTCTTCACTTATTCTTTCTACACCAGGGCCGCTAAAAATAACATCACAGTTAACATTCTTACTACATTTTCTCTGTAATTCAGTTTTATAACCACAATAGTGGCATATAAGTTTATTTGTATTTAAATGATAAACTAAATTTATGGAACAATTGGGACATGAGAAAACCTTATGACAATTTTTACAAATTACATAAGGAGAATAGCCTCTTCTATTTAAGAAAAAAAGGACCTGATCACCATTAAGTAGATGATCTTGTACTTTATTTTTTGTAAGCGGACTTATCCAAGATTTACTTTCTAACCTATTTTGATTTAAATTAATTATCTCGTATTTAGGTAAATTATAGTTTTTGTATCTATTTATTAATCTTGAAAAAGAATATTTTTTTTTTTGAATATTTTCATATGTTTCAATTGAAGGAACTGCGCTTACAAGATTTATGGGAATATTTTCAAATTGTGCACGGGCTACAGCCATATCTCTGGCATTATAAGTTACGCCTTCGTCTTGTTTGTATGACTGATCGTGTTCCTCATCTACAATTATTTCTCCTAAATTTTTAAATGGTAAAAATAAAGAGGACCTTGCACCTATTACTACCTTAATTTTTCCTAAGGCTAGTCCATTCCATATAATTTTCTTATTTTTTTTTGTAATTTGAGAGTTCCAAATTGCAGGTTGGAAACCGAAAAAATTTTCAAATTTTTTTTCGAAATCAAATGTTAATCCTATTTCGGGCAATAATATTAAACATTGATAGCCTTCTCTAATTTTATTTTTAATTGATTGAAAATATACGTATGTTTTACCAGATCCTGTTGTGCCTTGTAAAACATGAACTCTAAATTTATCTTTTATTTTATCTATATTAATTAAAGCTTTTTTCTGTTCATCGGATAATTCAATATCGTGAATCTTAGTTTTAAAATTATACTTTTCGTAATCAAACTTTAAATTATTTTCAACAGCCTTTTTGCTTAAAAGATGTAGTTTAAGCGACATACCTTTAGGAATAAGATTATATTCTGAAAACCAATTAAAAAAATTTATTGTATTTAAACTTAATTTCGGAATATCAAGTTTTTTTATAATTTTTTTAATTTTAAATTCTTTGTTGTTTTTTTCTTCAAATTTATCCCAAACAACACCATTTAAATTATTTTTACCAAAAGGAACCTCAACATACTGGCCGATGTTAAGTTTTATATCACTTTCATACGTAAATGGATGATCGAATATGTTTGGTAAAAGCACAGGATACTTCATAATTATTTAATTTGTATATTACGAATGTATTTGTCTTTTATCTACTGATAAAGCTGCTTCCTTTATTGCTTCTGAAAAGGTTGGGTGTGCGTGACAAGTTCTTGCAATATCTTCTGAACTTGCGCCAAATTCCATTGCAACCGACATCTCAGCAATCATTTCACCTGCATGAGGTCCTATAATGTGAACACCTAAAACCTTGTCTGTCTTATTATCTGCTAATATTTTTACAAAACCTTCTGGTTTATTAATCGCTTTTGCTCTTGAATTAGCCATAAATGGAAATTTACCAACTTTATATCCTTGATTTATTTTTTTTAGTTCCTCCTCAGACTTTCCCACATAAGCCACCTCCGGCGTAGTGTAGATAACCCCTGGTATTAAATCGTAATTCACGTGCCCTGCTTGGCCAGATATTATTTCTGCTACTGCTATACCTTCTTCTTCAGCTTTATGTGCTAACATCGGTCCCTCAATTACGTCTCCGATAGCATAAATGTTATTTACATTTGTTTGAAAATTTATGTTTACTTTTATTCTTCCTTTACTATCTGTATTAATACCAATTTTTTCTAAATTTAAATTTTTGGTGTAAGGTTTTCTACCAACTGAAACTAGCACTACATCACACTCGTGCAATACTTTTTTTTGATTTACATCTATTACCTCTATATTTATTCCTTTTTCTGTTTTGTAAACTTTTTCGACTTTTGTACTTAAATGAAATTTTAAACCTTGTTTCTTTAAAATTTTTAAAAATTCACTTGATATTTCTTTATCTAATCCTGGAGTAATATGGTCAAGAGTTTCAATTACATGAACTTCTGAACCCAATCTGGACCAGACAGATCCCATTTCTAGCCCAATATAACCACCACCAATTATAAACATTTTTTGTGGGACTTTGCTCATATTCAAAGCACCTGTAGATGACAAAATTTTTTCCTCATCAAAACTCAACCCAGGTAGTGAAGCTGCTTCAGATCCGGTGCTTAAGACAATATTCTTACTTTCAATTGTCTGTTTATTATTTTTGTCTTCTACTAATATTTTATTTTTATCCAAAAGACTTCCTTTGCCTTTAAGATAAGTAACTTTATTTTTTTTAAATAAAAACTCTACGCCTTTGGTTAGAATTGTTACTGCTTTGTCTTTATTTTGCATCATTTTACCTAAATTCAATTTAATATCTCCTGTTTCAATACCAATTTTGGAGAAACTTTGGGCTTCATGAAATGCTTCAGATAAATTTAATAAACTTTTAGATGGTATGCATCCAATATTTAGGCATGTACCACCTAATGAACCTCTTGATTCAATACAAGCAGTTTTTAAGCCAAGTTGAGAAGATCTTATAGCACAGACATATCCTGCTGGACCACCACCAATAACGACAACATCAAATTTTTCAGACATTTAATTTTCTAAAAATAACTTTTCAGGATCCTCTAAATATTGTTTTATCTCTTTTAAAAATGAAACTGCTTCTTTTCCATCAATTATTCTGTGATCGTAAGACAATGCAAGATACATTATTGGTCTTATCTTTATTTCATTGTTTACTACTACTGGTCTTTCTACAATATTATGCATTCCTAATACTCCTGACTGAGGTGGATTTAGTATTGGTGTTGATAGCATAGAACCATACACACCTCCGTTACTTATAGTAAAAGTTCCACCCTGAAGATCTTCAATTGAAAGATTTCCATTATTTGCCTTTTCGGATAGATTTTTTATCTCTGACTCAATATCAGAAAAAGACATCTCATCTGCATTTTTAAGAACTGGAACAACCAAACCTTTGTCTGTTCCAACAGCAAAACTAATATTAAAATAATTTTTGTAAATTATATCATCATTTTCTATTTCTGCATTTATGGCTGGATAAGATTTTAAACTTTTTACAGATGCTTTTACAAAAAAAGACATAAATCCTAATTTAACTCCAAATTTTTTTTGAAATTCATCCTGGTTATTTTTTCTGAATGAAATAATTTCAGACATATCTACCTCGTTGAAGGTAGTCAACATTGCTGCATTTTCCTGAGCCGATTTTAATCTTTTCGCTATGGTTTGTCTTAGTCGTGTCATTTTAATTCTTTCCTCAGGCCCATATTTAACTTTTCTCTGATTAGGCTCAGGCTTTTTACTCATAAGTTTTAATAAATCACCTTTTAAAATAGTCCCATTCTTTCCAGAACCTTTAATGCCCTCAAGTTTAATATTTTGTTCGTTTACAATTTTTCTAACAGCTGGTGATAAATGTTTATTAATTATTGTCGATTTCCCATTTTTAACTTCATCAGTTAAAATTAAAGGTGCTTCTTCCTCAGATTCATTTTCAAACATTGAAGTTTCATTTTGAGCTTCTTTTTCAGTTTCTTTAGTAGGTTCTTTTGACTTAGCTGTTTCCGCCTCTTTAATAATTTTTTCGGTTATCGGGGGAATTTTTGCACTTACATTTTCGTTTTTTTCTTTTTTTTTTGTTTCGTTTGATACAGTTCCTAATACAGATCCAACCTCAACATTCTCACCATCTTTCGAATTTATCTTTTCTATTACACCGCTTACTGGAGATGGAACTTCTAGATTTACTTTGTCAGTTTCTAATTCTACGACAGGTTCATCTACTGCAACATGCTCGCCTTCTTTTTTTAACCACCTTGCGACTGTTGCTTCTGTTACACTTTCTCCTAGAACTGGTACTAATATATTTTCACTCATTTATTTAAATACTTCATTAATTATTTCTTCCTGTTGAGCTGAATGTCTTTTAGCATAACCAGTTGCAGGTGATGCAGCTGCATTCCTTCCAATATAAGAAATTTTATTATTATTAGCCCCAATATAATCCAAAGTCCATTGTATATAATCTCTAACAGAGTTCCAAGCTCCCATATTTTTTGGTTCCTCTTGACACCAGTAAAAATGAGCATTTTTGGAGTATTTTTTAATTTCTTTAACTAATGGTTTTACTGGGAAAGGATATAATTGTTCTATCCTTACAAAAACTACGTCGTCTCTTTTTAAATTTTCTCTAGCTTTGATTAAATCAAAGTAAACTTTGCCCGAGCAAATTATTACCTTCTTTATATCGGCATTAGGCTTTAACTTAATAAAATTCGTATCATCTAAATATGAATGATCACTTAAAACTCTATGAAATGAGTTTGATTTGTCAAAATCCTCTAATTTGGAAACACAAAATTTATTCCTAAGTAATGATTTCGGTGTCATGATAATTAATGGTTTTCTAAAATCTCTGTGTATTTGTCTTCTTAACACATGAAAATAGTTCGCAGGTGTAGTACAGTTCACCACTTGTAGGTTTTCTTGACCACTTAATTGTAAAAATCTTTCTAATCTAGCTGAAGAATGTTCCGGCCCTTGACCTTCATAACCATGTGGAAGCAATAATACTAAACCTGATGCACGATTCCATTTTCTTTCACCTGAGGCAATAAATTGATCAATTACTACTTGAGCCCCGTTTGCAAAGTCACCAAACTGAGCTTCCCAAATAGTTAAAGTTTCAGGTTCAACCAAGCTATAACCATACTCAAAACCTAAAACTGCTAATTCAGAAAGAAAACTGTCGACAATTTCAAAATTTTTTTGATTTTTCGAAATATTATTTAAGGGTATATATCTTGAATTATCTTCTTGGTTCCTTAAAACCGAATGCCTCTGGCTAAAAGTTCCTCTACCAGAGTCTTGTCCAACTAATCTTACAGGAAATCCCTCATTTAAAAGTGATCCAAAAGCAAGCGCCTCTGATGTTGACCAATCTATATTTTTTTTTGCTAATATACTTTCGTGTCTTTTAGAAAATATTTTTTTTATAGTTTTGTGAACTTTTAATTGATCTTCTAAACTATTGATTTTATTTGAAATTGATATCAATGTATTTTCGTCAACACCTGTCTTGCCTCTTTTATCTTTCCCTTTTTGTGGCCTATATCTAGACCAGGTTCCCTCAAACCAATCTAATTTTGGCTTATCATCTTTTGCTGATTTAAATTGATCGTCCAGTAGCAAATTGAAATCTGTTTTATTTTTTTCAAATTCATCATTCGAAATCGAATTTTCTTCAATAAGTTTATTTGCATAAATATTCAAAGTTGTCGGATGTTCTTTAATTTTTTTATACATCAAAGGTTGAGTGAAGGATGGCTCGTCACCTTCATTATGACCAAATCTTCGATAGCAAATTATATCAATAACTACGTCTTTATTAAATTTTTGCCTAAATTCAATTGCGATTTTTGCACAATGCACAACTGCTTCTGGATCATCGCCATTGCAATGTAGAATTGGTGCCTCGACAACTTTTCCTAAATCTGAAGGATATGGACTGGATCTTGCAAATCTAGGACTTGTAGTAAAACCGATTTGATTATTAACGATTATATGTATAGTGCCGCCTGTGTTATGTCCTTTAAGACCTGACATTGCAAAACACTCTGCAACAACACCTTGGCCTGCAAATGCTGCATCTCCGTGTATTAAAATTGGTATTACTTGTTTTCTCTCTTTATCACCATGAAAAAACTGTTTTGCTCTTACTTGGCCTAAAACAACTGGATTCACTGCCTCAAGATGAGATGGATTATCTGTTAGGCTAACATGCACTGAGTTTCCATCAAATGCTCTATTTGACGATGCACCTAAATGATATTTTACATCTCCTGCTGAATCTTCACTTTTTGAGTCTAGTTCACCTGCGAACTCATTAAAGATCCTCTTGTAAGACTTTTGCAATACATTTGCTAATACATTTAATCTTCCTCTGTGAGGCATACCAATTTTTATTTCTTTAACCCCTAATTGACCTCCGCGTTTTATAATTTGTTCTAATGCAGGTACTAAAGATTCACCTCCATCAAGTCCAAATCTTTTAGTACCAATAAATTTTTTTGCTAAAAATTTCTCAAAACCCTCGGCTTTTATAATTGTATTTAAAATTGCTTTTTTTCCATTATTTGTAAAATTAATTTGATTTTCTTTTCGCTCCATTCTTTCTCTAAACCAAATTTTTTCTTTTGGGTCTGATATATGCATGAACTCAGCCCCAATCGTTGAGCAATAAACTTTTCTCAACTTTAACATAATTTCGTTAACTGATGCATATTCTTTATCCAGGTATGAACTTAAGTAAATCTTTCTATTATAATCCTCTTTTTCAAAACCATGATCTGCAGGATGCAATTCGTGTAAGTAGTCTCTTTTCATCATCCCCAATGGATCTAAATTTGCAATTAAGTGGCCTCTAATCCTATAAGCTCTTATCAAAGCGATCGCTTTAACTGAGTCAACTTTTTGTTTTTCAATATCCTCTAATTTTGAATTATCTTTGTTACCATTATCTATTTTTTTTGACCATGACGGGCCATTTATATCTTTTATTATTGCTGATGCATCTTCATTTAACTCTTGAAAATATTTTTTCCAACTTTCTGGTATAGAAGGATCATTGTTCACATACTTTATGTACATATGTTCAATGAAAGCACTATTGTTTTGAGATAAAAATGATGTTTTTTTTAAATTTAAATTTTTTTCAGCACTCATTAATAAAAATTATTATAATGTCTGATAAGAAATTTTAAAGTGACAATTTGTTAAGCAATGTTTTGCCAATATCTGCAGGTGATTTTGCCATTAAAATTCCTGCCTCTTCCATGGTTTTAATTTTTTCTTCAGCGCCACCTTTGCCTCCAGAAATAATAGCCCCAGCGTGGCCCATTCTTCTACCAGGTGGTGCTGTCAAACCAGCAATGAAACCAACCATCGGTTTTTTTATCTTATGGTTCTTTATAAAATCAGCTGCTTCTTCCTCTGCAGATCCTCCAATTTCTCCAATCATTACAATGGACTCGGTATTTTCATCTTCTAAAAATAAATCTAAACAGTCTATAAAATTTGTACCATTTATTGGGTCACCACCTATTCCGACACAAGTTGATTGTCCGAGGCCAATTTTTGAAGTTTGATCTACAGCCTCATAAGTCAATGTGCCTGAACGTGAAACTATTCCAACTGAACCTTTCCTATGTATACTTCCCGGCATTATTCCTATTTTACACTCATCAGGAGTTATTATACCAGGACAGTTCGGACCAATTAATTTCGTATTTGAGTTTGATAGATATTTTTTTACTTTAAGCATATCTAAAACTGGAATACCTTCTGTTATACATACAACGAGATCAATAGATGCCTCGATAGCTTCGATAATTGCCTCAGATGCAAATTTTGCTGGTACATATATCATCGTTGCATTGGCACCTGTTGCTTCAACAGCCTCCTTCACAGTGTTAAAAACAGGTTTACCCAAATGAATTTGACCACCTTTTCTAGGTGTTACGCCTCCTACTAAATTTGTTCCATATTTTATTGCCTGTTCTGAGTGGAAAGTTCCATGTGAACCAGTAAAACCTTGGCAAAGAAGTTTAGTATTTTTATTAACTAAAATGGACATTAATTTATTTCTTTCACAATTTTTTCAGCAGCATCTGACAAATCAGAGGCTGGGATTATTTTAAGTTTAGATTCTTTTAAAATTTTATTACCTTCCTCTACATTGGTCCCAGCAAGTCTAACAACCAAAGGAACATGAATTTTCATTTCTTTGGCAGCATCGACGACCCCTGCAGCGAGTACATCGCATCTCATTATTCCACCAAATATATTTATTAATATTCCTTTTACATTTTTATCAGATAAAATAATTTTCAACGCTGAGGAGACTTTTTCTTTTGAGGCTCCACCACCTACGTCCAAAAAATTTGCTGGAGTTTCTCCAAACAATTTAATTATATCCATTGTTGCCATTGCTAAACCAGCACCATTTACCATACAGCCGATATTTCCATCTAATTTTATGTAAGATAATCCGTGCTTACTAGCCTCTATCTCTATTGGATCTTCTTCTTGTAAATCTCTAAGCTCTAGATGTTCAGGATGTTTAAAAATTGCATTGTCATCTAAGATAACTTTAGCATCAAGACAAACTATATTATTTTCTTTCGTTAAAATTAAAGGATTAATTTCGATTAAGCTAGCATCTTTTTCTCTAAACATTTTATAAAGAGATTTTATTAATTCAATTCCTTGATCCTTAGCGTCATACTCAAGATTAAAAACTTTAATAATTTTTTCGCAATCAGTTTCTGATATATCCTCTTTAAAATCTACTTTAGTAGTAATAATTTTTTCTGGATTTTTTAATGCAGTTTCCTCAATATCCATTCCACCTTGAATGCTAGAAATGAAAGCTATTTTAGAGCTTTTTCTATCAACTAAACAAGACAAATAAAATTCTTTGGCTATATTGGAGGCCTCTTCAACGTAAAGTCTCTCTACTTTTTTTCCTTTAGGTCCAGTTTGATGTGTAACCAAGGTTTTACCTAAAAGCTGATTCGCAGCTTGTTCTAATTCATCTATGTTGCTTGCAATTGTGATCCCTCCGGCTTTACCTCTGCCGCCTGCATGTATTTGAGCTTTTAAAACGTATTTTTCTGTATTAAGAGTTTTTGATTTTTTAATTATCTCACTAACACTAAAACCATAGATACCATTTGGAACAGGAACTCCAAATTCCTTTAAGAGTTGTTTTGCTTGATGTTCATGAATATTCATTATTTTTCTAAATCAGGATCAATCTTTATTGCAGCTTCCCACAGCCTCCGGACTGAATCTACAGATTTTTTAAATTCATTAATCTCATTGTCCTCTAATTTAATTTCTTGAATTTTTTCAACACCATCTTTTCCAATGATAACTGGAACTCCAGCATAAATATCCTTTATGCCATATTCTCCTTTCAAATAAGCCGCACATGGAAGTAGTTTTTTTTCGTCATTTAGATAGCTTATAGCCATCTCAACTCCTGAAGCAGCAGGAGCGTAATATGCAGAACCTTTTTCAAGATATTTGACAATTTCAGCTCCCCCATCTCTAGTTCTTTGATTTATACTCTCTATTTTTTCTTTTGTAATTTTACCTTCTGACATTAAATCTAAAAGTTTTTTTCCATCAATTTTTGTATAACCCGGTAATGGAACCATAGTATCACCGTGTCCACCCATTACCATTGCATCAATTTTTTTAATTGGAACATTAAATTCCTCAGATAGAAATAATTTGTACCTAGATGAGTCAAGTATACCCGCCATACCCACAACCTTATTTGTAGGAAATTTAGAGTACTTTTGCAGAGCCATAACCATAACATCTAAAGGATTAGTAATACAAATTACAAATGCATTTGGGCAGTTTAATTTAATTCCATCAGACACTTGTTTCATAATTTTTAAATTTATACCTAAAAGATCATCCCTACTCATGCCAGGTTTTCTTGGAACTCCAGCAGTAATAATAATTACATCTGAATCCTTAATATCTTGATAACTATCTGTTCCATAAAGTTTTACATTGAAACCATCCACTGCAGAAGATTGAGCAATATCTAAGGCTTTGCCTTTAGCTACTCCTGATGCAACATCAAACAGAACTACTTCTGATACAATTTCTTTTAACCCAATTAAATGAGCAAGCGTTCCTCCTATTTGGCCTGCCCCAATTAATGAAATTTTTTTTCCCATAGCTTATTTCATTGTTGGCATTACAAATTCAGGATTTGATCTTATTCCAGAAGGCCACCTAGAAGTTATAGTTTTAAGTTTAGTATAAAATCTAACACCCTCAGGTCCGTGCATATGCTGATCACCAAACAATGACCTTTTCCATCCACCAAAGCTATGAAATGCCATAGGCACAGGTATTGGAATATTAATACCTACCATCCCAACTTTTATTTTGCTTGAAAAAGTCCTAGCAGCATCTCCATCTCTTGTAAAAATACTCACACCATTTCCATATTCGTGGTCATTTACTAGTTTTGAGGCCTCTTCAAAATCTTTAGCCCTTACAACTGATAGCACAGGTCCAAAAATTTCTTCTTTATAAATTCTCATGTCTTTTTTTACATTATCAAATAGGCAGCCACCTATAAAAAAACCATTTTCATAACCTTGAAGTTTTAAATTTCTTCCATCCACTACAAGTTTTGCTCCCTCTTTAACTCCTATATCAACATAACCTCTTACTTTTTCTAAATGTTCTTTTGTAATCAGAGGTCCCATTTCTGAATTTTTATCCATACCAGGCCCAACTTTTAAAACTTCAACTTTTTTTGAAAGTTTATCCACTAATCTATCGCCAATATCTCCAACAGCTACTGCAACAGACTGTGCCATACATCTTTCTCCTGCAGATCCGTAAGCTGCTCCCATTAGACCATTAACAGCTTGATCTAAGTCACAATCTGGCATTACTACACAGTGATTTTTAGCTCCTCCCAATGCTTGTACTCTTTTTTCATTACGAGCTGCATTTTCGTAAATATATTTAGCTATTGGTGTTGAGCCAACAAAGCTAACAGCTTGAATATCTTTATTTTCTAAAATCGCATCAACGACCTCTTTATCTCCATTTATAACATTAAGCACCCCATCAGGTAATCCTGCTTCTGATAATAATTCAGCTAACTTAAATGAACATGATGGATCCTTTTCAGAAGGTTTAAGTATAAATGAATTTCCACAAGCAATTGCCATAGGAAACATCCACATAGGAACCATAGCAGGAAAATTAAATGGAGTTATTCCTGCACAAACACCTAATGGCTGTCTTATAGACCAACTGTCAACTTCAGACCCAACATTTTCTGTAAATTCACCTTTTAACATTTGAGGTATTCCACAAGCAAATTCGACAACTTCGAGACCTCTAGTTAGTGATCCCTTGGCATCTTCATAAACTTTACCATGTTCAGAGACAATTAATTTTGCAATCTCTTCAGAATTTCTTTCAATTAATTCTTTAAATTTGAACATTACCCTGGCTCTTTGTAAGGGTGGTTTCGCTGACCAACTTTCGAAAGCTTTTCTTGCTATATTAACAGTATTATTAAGATCTTCTTTTGAACCTAATATAACTTCAGATTCTTGCTCACCAGTAGCTGGATTAAAAACTTTTCCTTTTCTGTTTGAATTACCCTTGTATGATTTGCCATTTACAAAGTGCTGTATTAAGCTCATGAGGAAATTATTTAATTAAGTAATTAGCTTGTTGCAAGCATTTTTTTTATAGATGCTATAGCTTTTGCTGGATTTAATCCTTTTGGACAAGCATTTGTACAATTCATTATGGTGTGACATCTATAAAGCTTAAGTTCATCTGCTACTTTTTTTAATCTCTCTTTTCTATCCTCATCCCTTGAATCTATTATCCATCTATAAGCTTGCAGCAATACTGCAGGTCCTAAATATTTATCACCATTCCACCAGTAGCTTGGACAGGAGGTAGAACAACACGCACACATAATACATTCGTATAATCCATCCAGTTTCGCTCTATCCTCTTTAGATTGAATATTTTCTTTATCGGATTTATTACTTGTATTTTTTAACCAAGGTTCAACAGATTCATATTGCTTGTATAAAGTGCTTAAATCCCCAATTAGATCTTTTAAAACTTTAAGATGTGGTAAAGGATAAATATTTATATCTCCTTTTATTTCAGCATGTGGCTTGGTGCATGCTAAGCCATTTTTTCCATCCATGTTCATTGCACAAGACCCACACACGCCATGAGCACACGATCTCCTGTAAGCTATAGAAGGATCTATTTCGTTCTTAATTTTATTTAGTAGATCTAATACTTTCGAGGGACAATTATCCATATCCACTTCATAGGTATCTATTCTAGGATTTTCTCCTGTCGATGGATCCCATCTATAAATATTAACTTTACGTAAATTTTTTGAGCCTGTTTTATCCTTATAATATTTGCCTTTTTGTATCTTAGAATTTTGAGGCAAACTTATTTGGACCATTAATATACTCTTTCTTGAGGTGGAAAATACTGGACGTCGTTTGTTAAAGTTGACCTATGAACTGGTCTATAATCTATTTTAGTTTTAGTTCCATTACACCAAGATAATGTATGCTGCATATATTTACTATCATCTCTTTTAGGATAATCTTCTCTAGCATGTGCACCTCTGCTCTCTTTCCTATGATATGCGGAGTCCATTGTTGTAATTGCTTGTCTTATCAAGTTGTCAAACTCTAAAGTCTCAACTAAATCTGTATTGAATATTAATGATTTATCTTTAACAGATAAATCGTCCATTCCTTCATAAGGTTTTCTAATTTCATTAATGCCTTCCTTAAGTGTTTTTTCTGTTCTAAATACCGCACATTTTGATTGCATAGTTTTTTGCATAGACAATCTCAATTCTGCTGTAGTATTTGAACCACTGGAGTTTCTAAGTTTATCAAATCTTTCTAAACATTTATCGGTTTCTGTTTGAGGAATTTCTTCGTGAGGTAACCCTGGTTTAACAAGCTCAGCTGCCCTTTTTGCTGCGGCCCTTCCAAAAACTACAAGATCAATCAATGAGTTCGATCCTAGTCTATTTGCTCCGTGAACTGATACACATGCTGCTTCTCCTATTGCCATCAGACCTGGCACAGTTTTTTCTGAACCATTAAGTGTTAAAACTTCAGCTTTATAATTGGTAGGAATTCCTCCCATATTGTAATGAACGGTTGGAACTACTGGAATTGGTTCCTTTGTTACATCTACATTTGCAAACAGCCTGGATGATTCTGAGATACCTGGCAATCTTTCTTCAATTACTTTTTGATCTAAATGATCCAAGTGTAAATGAACATGATCTTTTTCTTTTCCTACACCTCTACCTTCATTAATTTCTACTGCAATAGATCGGCTAACAACATCTCTCGAAGCTAAATCTTTGGCTTTTGGAGCATATCTCTCCATAAATCTTTCTCCCTTTGAATTTACTAAATATCCTCCTTCACCTCTTACACCTTCAGATATTAACGTACCATGTCCATATATACCTGTTGGATGAAACTGAACAAATTCCATATCTTGTAATGGAAGGCCCGCTCTTAAAACCATAGCGTTTCCATCTCCTGTGCAAGTATGAGCAGATGTTGCTGAATAATAAACTTTTCCATAGCCGCCAGTCGCTATAATTGTTATGTGTGACCTGAACCTATGTATTGTTCCATCATTTAAATTCCAAGCTATTAAACCTTTGCATTCCCCGTTTTTCATTAACAGATCAAGAGCAAAATATTCAATAAAAAATTCAGTGTTATGTTTTAATGCCTGACCATAAAGTGTGTGTAAAATTGCATGTCCTGTTCTGTCGGCTGCCGCACAAGTTCTTTGTACAGTTCCATTTCCATAATTTTTCGTCATTCCACCAAATGGCCTTTGATAAATTTTTCCATCCTCTGTTCTGCTAAATGGAACACCATATTTCTCTAACTCTAGAACAGCTCTAGGGGCTTCTTTACATAGATATTCTATGCAATCTTGATCTCCCAACCAATCTGCTCCCTTAACCGTATCATACATGTGCCATCTCCAATCGTCTTCACCCATATTTCCTAATGCAGCAGATATGCCTCCTTGCGCGGCAGATGTATGACTTCTTGTTGGAAAAACTTTTGATACACATGCTGTTTTTAATCCAGCTTCGCTTAGTCCAACAGCAGCTCTTAAGCCCGAGCCACCTGCTCCAAGAACTACTACATCATATTCATGATCAATAATTTTGTATGAACTCATAAATTTAAATTATAAATAATAATAAGTGTTAATAAAGGAATTAGTATAGCAAATAAATACAATATTTTGTTTGCGACATTTTTAATTTTTTGGTTTCCCATATAATCCTCGAAAATTTCACTTATAGTTAGAGCTGAAAAGAAATAAGAGACAACAAATAGTAGTGATATTAGGATTTTAGTTGGCTGACTTGTAAAAAACTCAACAACTTCAGCAAATGTCTTGTCATAAATTCCTGCTAATATAAAGGTAAACCAAATCATTAATGGAATTAAAATTACTGATGAAACTTTAATAAAAAGCCATTTCTTTGTTGAACTAACCATTTAAATTACAATCCTTCCTATCAAGTAAAATAATACAGTAAATATTAACGAAAAAATTATAACTAAAGAGCCTGTTAAATTAGCCGTTTTTAAATCAAAACCATAACCCATGTCCCAAAAAAGATGCCTTAACTCACTAAGAGAGTGAAACGTAAAAGACCAGATTGTTGTGATAATAAAAAATTTACCTAAAAATGAATTAAAGAAATTGAAAATTATTTCATAATTTTCCTCGCCTAATAATAAAGATCCAAGCCAAAGAAAAATTAAAGTAAGTATAAAAATATTAATTACTCCAGTAATTCTGTGTCCAATTGAAACAAGTGATGAGATATGCCAGCTATAAATTTGAATATGAGGAGATAGAGGATTTTTATTTTCCATAAAAATTATTTTCTATTAAAGTTTCTGCTATTTCAACAGCATTTAAGGCAGCACCTTTTAATAAATTATCTGATACTATCCACATATTTATAGAGTTCTCTTGAGAAGAGTCCTGACGTATTCTAGATATAAAAGTCTCAAATTTATTTTCAGCTTCAACAGGAGTCATATATCCCCCATCTTTATGCTCATCGACGACTATACATCCTGGTGATGATGATAAAACTTTTTTAATCTCTTCAATTTTAGGTTTTTTATGAAATTCTATATTTATGCTTATAGAATGTGATACTAAAACAGGAATTCTTACACATGTAGAGGTGACATTAATTTTTTTATCTAAAATTTTTTTTATCTCATCATGATTTTTTTGCTCCTCTTTAGTGCTACCATTTTCCAGAAAGCTATCGATGTGTGGTATTGCATTGAATGCAATTTGTTTTGTGAAATTTTTTGATTGAACATTTTTATTTTCTAAGATTTCTTTAGTTTGAGATAAAAGCTCATCCATTCCAGCTTTTCCTGCTCCAGATACAGATTGGTAAGTCGATGCAACTATTCTTTTTACATTGTACAAATCATGTAAAGGTTTTAGCGCTACAACAATAGGTATAACTGAGCAATTTGCGTTAGCAATAATGTTTTTATTTTTAAATTTTGATAACTCTTTTGAATTAACCTCTGGCACAATTAAAGGAATATCTAAATCTTTTCTAAAGAATTTTGAGTTATCTATCACTATTGTTTTATTTGCTGCTATTGGAGCCCATTTCTCTGCAACAGCACTTCCAGCTGCAAAAAAAGCTATCTTTACTTTTGAAAAATCAAATTTTTCCAAATCTTCGACTGTATGTTCTTTACCTAAAAAATTTATTTTTTTTCCTGAGCTTTTTGATGAGGCTACTAAGAAAGCCTCCGTTACAGAAAAATTTTTTTTTTCAAGTACCTCTATTAGTTTTCTTCCAACGTTACCAGTTGCCCCAACTATTGCTATATTCATGATGATTTAAAATTTATACTAAATGAAAGGTAAATCACAGAGTTTTCCCGTGCAATCTTTTCCATTTATGTTAATTACAATTTCTTGAGAGTCGTTAAAATATGGTTCATTAATCATTGCTATTCCGATAACTTGCTTAAAAGATGGATTATACGTTCCAGATCTTAATTCACCAATCAGATTTTTTGTTTTATCATACATGTTTATCGAACTATTAACTGCGATTTGATCAGCATCAATTTTTACTCCCATTAATTTTCTTTTAATTCCATCGGCCTTAACTTTTTTTAATTCCTCTTTCCCTAAAAACTCAACATTGGTATCTAGATTTACATATTTATCAAACCCACACTCTAAAGGATTATCACCGATATCGATATCGTTACCATATGATAATAAAGAACTTTCAATTCTCTCTATTAAATTTGGACAACCGGGTTTTAAATTAAATTCGTCTCCCTGTTCAAATAATTTATCATATAATGCTAGTCCTGCCTTTTCATGTTCCATATATACCTCAAAACCACCTTGTTTAGACCATCCAGATCTTGCAATTAAGTGTTTTGCACCACCAAATTCAAAGTAATCAAAACCAAAAAATTTTAATTCGCCAATCTTTGGTCCTAATACTTTTTTCATTAAGTCAAAAGATTTTGGTCCTTGAACAGAAAAAATATCAACCTTTGCCTCAAATACGTTAACATCATAACCTTTTCCTATTGCTAAACCTTTTGCAAACAATTCTAAATCAGAGTCCGATAAAGAAATCCACCATCTATCCTCTGCTAATTTAAGAATTACTGGATCGCTTATTAATTTTGCATTATTGTCAATTATAGGAGCATAATAACACCTTCCTACTTTAGCTTTTGAAAGGTCTCTACAAGTAATAAGTTGAACTAGTTCAGCTGAATCTTTGCCATTAATTTCGGTTTGTCTCTGCACTGAGACGTCCCAAACCTGAACATGATTTTTTAAATGATGATATGCATCCTCTAAAGAGTCTTCAAATTTTGTAGGTAAAAGCATGTGGTTGTAAACTGTGTATGCAGTAACACCTTGTTTCTCAATTCTTGAGGTATAAGGTGTTCCTCTTAATCTCCTTGATTTTGATACAAAATAATTTTTCATTTATTTATAAACTCCAAAACAGATTTTCTCATTTCAAAAGCCTTTTCAAATATAATCATATGACCACAATTATTTATAATTTTTACTTCAGAATTTTTTATTGTCTCAGCCATTTTGTTTCCAATTTTTAGAGGAACCATTTTGTCCAAGTCTCCAAAAATACATAATGTAGGACAAATAATTTTTTCTAAAGATTCTTTACCGGTTTTATAATTGTTACAAGCATTTAAGTCCACATACAAAATTTCTCTAATTTCTCTAGTGGAATTAATTATTTTTTTTACAGGGTTGCCTCCTATAAACGCCTTTGAACCCTCATAACCCCACTTCATCATTAATAAAATTGCTTTTTCATCTCCGGCGTAAGCTAGGTCTAAAAGATCTTGGTTTACTGGTAATTTATATGAACCAGCAACTAAAATGAGCTTTTCTGTTAAATCTGGATAACGCGACGCAAAATCAATTCCTACAAGACAACCTTGGGAATGACCTACAAAGTTAATTTTATTTAATTTTAAATTTTTTATCAAATCACTTACCCAGTCTGATATTTTTTCGATCGACTCAATGGCAGGTCCGTCTGAATTTCCATGTCCTGGCAAATCTACAGATAAAACATTATATCCATTTGTAATATAAAATTGCTCATGCAAAGACCAAACGATGTGACTAAGTCCACTGCCGTGCATAAGTAATATTGATGATTTGGTAGGATCTATATCTCTGCCACCCGTTGAGATGAAAACATCTTTATCATTGATGTTTATATTCAGCTTAACTCCTTAGCCTTTTTTCTTAATTCAAACTTTTGGATTTTTCCTGTTGAGGTTTTTGGTAATTCACAAAATTCAATTTTTTTTGGTACTTTAAAGTTAGCTAATGTTTCCTTACAGAAATCTATTAGTTCTTTTTCTGTGGTAGATTTATCTTTTACAGCCTCAATAAATGCACACGGTACTTCACCCCATTTTTCATCAGGTTTAGCGACTACAGCTGCAATTGATACTGAAGGGTGTTTTGCTAAAGTATTTTCTATTTCGATTGAAGAAATATTTTCACCGCCAGATATAATAATATCTTTTGATCTGTCTTGAATTTTTATATAGCCATCAGGATGCATTACAGCCAAATCTCCTGAGTGAAACCATCCATCTTTCATAGCTTTATCAGTTGCATCTTTGTCCTTGTAATACCCTTTCATGACTACATTTCCTTTGATCATTATCTCACCCATGGTTTTTCCATCTCTTGGAACTGGCTTCATTGACTCTGGATCTATCACCGAGACCCCCTCGGTATTAGGGTATCTAACACCTTGTCTAGCTTTAATCTCATTAACTTTATCTTCATCTAATGAATTCCAATCATCATTCCATGCACATTGGGTAATATGACCATATGTTTCCGTTAAGCCATATACATGCATAACTTCAAAACCTAGACTTTTCATTTTTTTAAAAATTATACTTGGTGGAGGAGCGCCTGCAGTAAGAACATATACTTTATGTTTTAACTCTTTTCTGTCACTTTCAGAAGCACCCGTAATCATATTAAGTACGATTGGAGCCCCTCCAAAGTGAGTTACTTTATAAGTCTCAATTAATTCAAAAATTTTTTTTATATCTATATTTCTTAAACAAATCGTTTTTCCATTCAACATTGGAACAGTCCAAGGGTAACACCACCCATTACAATGAAACATTGGGACAACACAAAGAAATACTAATCTATTTGGCATGTTCCATGCTACAGCACTTCCTGTTGCCATCAAATATGAACCTCTATGATGATAAACTACACCTTTTGGATTACCCGTTGTGCCTGAAGTGTAACTTAATGAAATTGCCTGCCATTCATTATCTGGTCTCTTCCATACATAGTCTGTGTCACCAGTTTTTAGGAATTCCTCGTATTCTAAATCTCCAATTTTACCTAGCTTTGATTGATCAGCATGCTTGTCAAAAATATCAATTATTTTGATCTCTTTTTTAATATTAGATAAAGCTTTTTTTACAACTTCATGAAACTGTCTATCTACAATTAATACCTTAGCATCACTATGTTCCAAAATATAACTTACTGTTTTAGAATCTAATCTAATATTAATTGTATTAAGAACAGCGCCTGTCATAGGAACCGAATAATGTGCTTCAAATATTTCTGGAGTATTACATGCCATGACGGATACCGTATCTCCTTTAGTAATTCCAATTTTTTCAAGAGCACTCGCAAATTGAGTACATCTTTTGTAAATATCAAGCCAAGTGTATTTTCTATCTTCGTAAACTAGTGCCTCATAATTTGGATAAATGTCTTTTGCTCTCTCTAGAAATGTTAAAGGTGTCAATGGAACAAAATTTGCAGGATTTTTGTCCAAATTTTTTTCAAAACTACTCATTTTAGTTGAATTTAAAATCCATTATATATCCGCTTCCACTCATGGCAGATATGCAATGTGTGTCAATTCTTGGTAATACCCTTTGAAAAAAAAAGCGAGCGGTTTGTATTTTATCCTCATAAAATTCTTTATTATTATCATAATCATTGAAACTTACCTCAAGGACTTTAATCCAAGAGTGACCTACCGCAATAAGACCTAATACTTTTAAATAGTCATTACATGCTGCATTCGCATCATCCTTAGAGTTTTCAATTTTATCTTTTATCCATGTGGTAAATGAAATTAATTTATCTAAGTATATATTTAAGTCTTTAATAAATGGTGACAGCTTTTCGTTATTATTTTCTAAGTCTTTTTTAATCATTTTTATATATCTATCTATAATATCTCCATTTTTGTTAACTAATTTTCTAAAGACCAAATCAATTGCTTGAACAGAGTTAGTGCCCTCATAAATTGGTGTGATTCTATTGTCTCTGTATAATTGTTCTATACCTTGATCTTTAGTATAACCATATCCACCAAATATTTGCATTGCCTCACTTGTAATTTCGGACCCCATATCTGTAAACAAAGCTTTGACGACAGGTGTCATCAAAGAAACGTAATCTGCAGCCTCTTGCTTAACTTCCTCGATATTATGGTTCAAACTAACTTCTGTTTGCTGTGATAACCAAAAACATAATGCTCTCTCACCCTCTATTATTGACTTCATATTTAAAAGAGATCTCCTTATGTCTGCATGCTCAATTATAAAATCTGCAGAACCATTAGATGAATTATTTTTGTTACTTTTACCTTGTTTTCTTTCTTTAGAATAAATTAATGAGTTTTGATAAGCGATTTCAGATATACCAAGTCCCTGAATTCCAACAACAATTCTCTCCAAGTTCATCATTGTAAACATAGAATTTAATCCCTTATTTTTTGGACCTATCATATAACCTGTAGCCTCATCAAAATTTAATACACATGTAGCTGACCCTTTTATACCCATTTTACTTTCTATAGATCCTGTACTAATTCCATTTCTTGGACCTAAGGATCCATCCTCGTTGACTACAAATTTAGGTACCAGAAAAAGGCTTATACCTCTTGTTCCTGACGGTGAATCGGATGACCTAGCAATAACTAGGTGAATAATATTTTCTGTTAAATCATGATCGCCAGAAGTGATAAAAATTTTTTGGCCAGTTAGTTTATAAGTTCCATCACTTTGTTCTACAGCTTTTGTCTTTAGTAAACCTAAATCTGTACCACAAACTGGCTCTGTTAAACACATTGTACCACTCCATTTGCCTTCAACCATCTTTGGTAAAAACTTATTTTTAACATCATCTGTTGCATGATGATTTATACAATTGTATGCGCCAATACTTAACTCGCTATATAATTTAAATGATAATGACGCCGAAGAAAGCATTTCGTCAAAAAATGCGCTCACAGTTTTTGGCATTCCTTGGCCGCCATATTTAGGATCACAGGATAATGAAGTCCATCCATCTTCTATATATTTTTTATATGCCTCTTTATATCCTGGTGGTGTTCTTACCACACCATTTTCTAAAACTGCTGGTTGCTCATCACCAGCCTTTGCTAAAGGTAAAATGAGATTTTGATTTATTTTTGCAGCCTCCTCTAAAATATTTTTTACAAGATCTGGAGTCACGTCTTTATATTTATCTAGCTCGTTATAGAATTTATTGTTTCTCAGTTTCTCATAGAGAAACATCATGTCATCTACTGGTGCTGTATATGTTGTCATATATTATGTTAAAATAATTTAAAAATACTACTTTTGCAAATATGCAATAATCGCATCACCCATCACTTTTGTAGAAACTTCCTTATTACCCTTAGATAAAATGTCTTTTGTTCTTAGTCCGTCATTTAAGACTTTTTGAACCGCATTTTCTAGCTCTTTTGCCTCTTTATCTAAATTTAATGAGTATTTCAAAGCCATTGCAAAACTTAAAATTGTTGCAATAGGATTAGCTAAACCTTTGCCAGCGATATCAGGGGCTGAGCCATGGACAGGTTCATACATTGATCTCATATTTCCGTCCTTGTCCTTTGCTCCTAGTGATGCTGAAGGCAGCAATCCTAATGAACCCGTTAACATAGCTGCTTCATCAGAAAGGATATCTCCAAAAAGATTATCAGTAACTATGACATCAAATTGCTTAGGATTTCTTAAAAGCTGCATTGCACAATTATCTGCAAGCATGTGTTCCAGTTGTACATCTTTAAAATCTTTATCATGTAATGTTTGTATTTCCTCTTTCCAGAGTTGTCCTGCTTCCATGACATTAGACTTTTCACATGAGGTAACTTTATTATTTCTTTTCTTTGCTAATTCAAAAGCAATCCTACCAACCCTTTCTATTTCTTTTGATGTATAGGTGTGTGTGTTGATTCCTTTCCTTTCTCCATTATTAATTGGCTTGATACCTCTAGGCTCACCGAAATAAATCCCACCTGTTAATTCTCTAACAATCATTATATCTAATCCGGAAACTATTTCAGGCTTAAGACTGGATGCATCAACAAGTTGCTCAAAGCATATCGCAGGTCTTAAATTTGCAAATAACTTTAATTCTTTTCGAAGTTTTAAAAGTGCTCTTTCTGGTTTTTTTGAAAATTCTAAATTATCCCATTTAGGACCACCCACTGCTCCTAAAACTACTGCTTGGCTTTCTAATGCTTTATAAAATACTTCGTCAGTAATTGGTGTTCCATGTTTATCATAAGCAGCTCCACCAACTAAATCTTCATCGATTTCAAAATCAAGTGATCTATTGTGATTTAGCCATTCTATTATTTTTCTAACCTCTGCAATTACCTCTGGTCCGATACCATCTCCTGGTAATAAAAGGATTTTTCTTTTTTTTACTTTAATCATTAAAAATCCAAGGTCTCTCAGATTTAATCTTATTTTCGAAAGACTCAATTTTAGATTTATGATTTAAAGATAAAGCAATATCGTCATAGCCTTCTATAAGACATTCTTTTTTAAAATCATCTATTTCAAATTTAATTTCGTTATTTCCAAACGTTATTTTTTGTTCAATTAAATCAATTGAAATTTCCTCTTTACGATTAGAATATTCTGCCAATTCTTTAATTTTTTCTTCTGATATTGTGATTGGCAATATTCCATTTTTAAAGCAATTATTATAAAAAATATCTGCATAACTAGAACTTATTACACAAGTTATTCCAAAATCTAGCAGCGCCCAGGGGGCGTGCTCCCTAGATGACCCGCAACCAAAATTTTTTCCTGCAATTAAAATTTTTGAATTATTGTAAGGTTCATTATTCAATATAAAGTCTTTTATTTCTTTTCCGTCATGGTCGTATCGCATTTCAAAAAATAAGCTTTTTCCTAAACCAGTTCTTTTTATAGTTTTTAAAAACTGTTTTGGAATAATCATATCTGTATCAATATTTACTATTGGAAGATAAGCAGGAATGCTTTTTAGATTTTTAAATTTTTTCATTAATTTGTATATTTTCTTACATCGTCCAAATTACCGGACACAGCTGCTGCAGCTGCCATTGCGGGACTTACAAGATGAGTTCTGCCACCTCTACCTTGACGACCCTCAAAATTTCTATTTGATGTGGATGCACATCTTTCCTCTGGTTTTAATTTATCTGCATTCATTGCCAAACACATTGAACAACCGGGCTCTCTCCATTCAAAGCCTGAGTTAATAAATATTTTATCTAATCCCTCTTGTTCCGCTTGTTCTTTTACTAACCCTGAGCCTGGTACCACCATCGCATTTACATGGCCTGCTATTTTTTTATCTTTTAAAATCTTTGCAGCCTCTCTTAAGTCCTCAATACGTCCATTTGTGCAACTACCTATAAATACTTTATCTATTTTAATATCTTTAACGTTGATATCTGGTTTTAACCCCATATATTTTAAAGATCTCTCAATTGAACTTTTCTTATCTGGGTCGGATATATTTTCAGGGTTTGGAACTTTACCATCTATTGGAACCACATCTTGAGGAGATGTACCCCAAGTAACCATTGGTTTTATATCTTTTCCATCAAGGTTCACTTCTTTGTCAAAAATAGCATCGTTATCTGAGTGAAGTTTGCTCCAGTGGTCTAATGCTTTATCCCAGTTTTCATTTTTAGGAGATAATGGTCTACCTTTTAAATATTTGAATGTTTTTTCATCTGGTTTAATTAATCCAGCTCTTGCCCCACCTTCAATAGTCATATTACAAATTGTCATTCTTTGCTCGATACTCAAAGAGGAGACTAAATCCCCAGCATATTCAATAACATAACCTGTGCCGCCCGCGGTTCCAATTTTTCCAATTATTTGCAAAATTACATCTTTTGATGTTACCCCAATTGGTAACTTACCATTTACATTTATTCTTAAGTTTTTTGACTTTTTTTGAACTAAAGTTTGAGTTGCTAACACATGCTCAACCTCAGAAGTTCCAATTCCAAAGGCTAAGGCTCCAAATGCACCGTGTGTAGCAGTATGACTATCGCCGCAAACTATTACGGTTCCAGGTTGAGTAAAACCTTGTTCAGGACCTATAATATGAACAATCCCTTGTCTTTTATCGTTCATTCCAAACAACTTTATTCCAAATTCTTTACAATTTTTTTCTAATGTTTCGACTTGAATTTTTGAATCCTCATCCTCAATTCCTTTTGATCTATCAGTAGTAGGTACATTGTGATCAGCAACTGCTAAAGTTAAACTCGGTTGTCTAACTTTTCTATTTGATGTTCTTAAGCCTTCAAAAGCTTGAGGACTTGTTACCTCATGAACTAAATGTCTATCAACAAAAAGCAGAGATGTGCCATCATCTTGTTGATGAACTAAGTGCTGATTCCAAATTTTATCGTATAAAGTTTGAGGCATTAGAAAAAATTATTTTTTTTCTGAAGATCCTTCTTCTGTTTTAACAACTTCCTCTTTTTTTGGATCTTCTTTTTTTTCAGGTTTTTTTGTTAAATCTTCTTTACTATCTTCTGTGACTTGGCTTTCAGTTTGAATAGGTTCTTGATTATTTTCTAACTTTGTTTCTACTTCAATTCCAATATTTTTTCTTATCTTTTCAGCGATACGAGCTGACTTTCCAGTTCTATCTCTTAAATAATAAAGTTTGGCTCTTCTTACCTGTCCGGATCTAATGACTTTAATAGAGTCAACAATTGGACTATAAAGAGCAAATGTTCTTTCAACGCCTTCACCAAAAGATATTTTTCTGACTGTAAATGATGAGTTAATGTCTCTATTTTTTTTCGCTATACAAACGCCTTCAAAGTACTGAATTCTATCTCTTTTACCTTCTGTTATTTTTACACCAACTTTGATAATGTCTCCTGGAAAAAAATTAGGCAATTTTTTTTCAGCAGATATTTTAGCAACATTAGCTCTGTTTATTTCATCAATTGATTTCATTATTAAGTTTTTCAAATTAGTTTTTTTTATTATATTTTTGCCATAAATCTGGTCTTCGGTCGCGAGTTATAGCCTCAGATTGAGACAAACGCCAGTGTTTAATTTTAGCATGATCTCCCGATAAAAGTACATTTGGGACTTCTTTTTCCTCCCAAATTTGAGGTTTTGTATACTGAGGATACTCTAAAAGACCATTTTCAAAACTTTCATCTTTTATTGAATTTTCATTACCAAGAATTCCGGGTAACAATCTTAGTATTGCGTCTATAAAGACAAATGCTGCTGTCTCCCCACCTGATAAAATGAAATCACCTAAGCTATATTCTTGAATATTCCTAGTTTCAACAACTCTTTGGTCTATGCCTTCGAAGCGACCACAAATTATATTTATTGTTTTCTCAGACGAAAGTTCTTTAGCAATATTTTGATTAAAAATTTTTCCCCTAGGTGTTAAAAAAATTACCTTTTCACCCTTTTTAACATTTTTATCTATCGCACTAGCTACTACATCTGGCTTCATTAGCATTCCAGAGCCTCCACCGTATGGGGTATCATCGACTGTAGTATGTTTATCAGTAGCATATTTTCTAATATCTACTTTTTCTAAATTCCAAATATTCTTTTCCATGGCCTTACGAAATAATCCTTCGTTTAGGGGGCCCGGGAACATGTCTGGATACAAAGTAAATATTCTTGCAGTAAACATTTTTATTTTTTCTCTTCCTTAGGAGCTTCTGATTTCTTTTCTTCTTTAGGAGATTCTTCTTTTTTCTCTTCCTTAGGAGCTTCTGATTTCTTTTCTTCTTTAGGAGCTTCTTCCTTTTTCTCTTCCTTAGGAGCTTCTGATGTTTTGCCCCCGTCTTTTGATGTCTCCGATTTATCTTCTTTTTTTCTATCTTTCTTTGGTACAGCTTTTTGAGGATTGTTTCCTTTTTGCGGCATAGGCATTATTTGATTTTCACCTAAGATCCTAGCTACTCTTGTTGTTGGTTGAGCACCTTGTCCTAGCCAGTATTTGATTCTCTCTGCCTCTAGACCAACACGTTCCTTTTTATCCTTTGGTATTAGAGGATTAAAGAATCCTAGTTTCTCAATAAATCTTCCGTCTCTAGAAAATCTACTATCTGCAACAACTATTTTGTATACGGGACGTTTTTTTGTACCTCCCATTGATAATCTAAGTTTTAACATTTTTCTCCTTTTTATTTAAGTTGATTAAAAAGTTCTGGTGGCAATCCCTTGTCCGCCATTCCCTTCATATTTCCTTTTGACATCTTTTTCA
>CACEKE010000004.1:110000-132904 GCA_902560075.1 uncultured Pelagibacteraceae bacterium | reverse complement strand
TACATATAAAAAATATTTAAATTGAAAAATTGGGTTAATTCTATTATGTATAAATTCTTGAAAAGTATTACCATGATAAACGACTGAAATTTTTTTTTCATCGACTTTATAAAATTTAATTAAATCTCTTTTCGTATTTTGAGATACACAAATTATATGATCTGCAATATCTAAAATTTTTTCTTTAGGCCTAAAGTCATTTTTTTTCCCAAAGTCTTTATGATATATCTCGTGAATAAGATCATGCACTGTAACGACTAAGGGATATTTTTTTTTTGAATATATTTGATAATCTGTAGTATGGATTAGGCTGGGCTGCTTCTTTTCTATAAAAAAATTTGATAATAATCTATTAATTTTATTACTTAACACTCCAGTAAACTTTATTTTTGGAAATTTAGTGCCAATAATTTTATCTTTAAAAATAGATGAATTTAAATATTCATTATAATAAACTGGGCTTATTATAAATGCATTATATTTGTTGTTTCTTTTATTTATATATTCAAATAAATTAAAAAAATACCTTGAGGGCCCTCCATAATTTTGTTGAAGAAATATCTTAAAATCAAAAATTATATTCATTAAATTTGAAATATTTTTTTACAGACTTTTTTTATATAATTTAATTGATTACTACTTAAATCAAAATATATTGGTAAAGATATTTCTCTTTCGTAAAAATAAAGAGCATTAGTAAAATTTTTTTTATTTAATCCAAATTTTTTTTTATAGTATGGCTGGGTATTTATTGGGATATAATGAACTTGTAAATTTATCTTTTTTTTTTTGAATTCATTAAACACTTTTTTTTTTGTTTTACCTAATTTTTTAAAGTTTACTAAAAGGGGATACAAGTGGAATGCGTGATAAAAATTTCTTTTTATTTTTGGTATAGTAAAAAGAGATTGTTTTTTGAAAATTTCATTATAAAATTTTGCTATTTTATTTCTTTTGGCTACAAAATGATTCAATTTAGTTATTTGAGAACATCCAAGAGAGGCTTGAATTTCCGACATTCTTGCATTTTCTCCTAAATTTCTCATTTCATAATACCAATTTCCTTTTTTTAATATTTGTTTTTGATCTCTTACTACTCCATGAGATCTTAATTGATCAGCTAATTTAAAATACTTTAAATTATTTGTTAATAACGCCCCACCCTCACCTGTAGTAATAGCTTTGACTGGATGAAAACTAAGAATAGAAATATCCGCATATTTTACAGCATAACCTTTATCACTATTTATTTTTGCCCCCATGGCATGACAATTGTCATTAATAACTTGAATATTATATTTTTTTTTTAACTTTGATATTTTTAACCAATCGGATGGATGGCCTGCATAGTCAGTAATAATTAATGCTTTACTTTTTTTTTTATATTTTTTTAATTGCTGTTCTAGCTTATTCAAATCAATAGAATAATCGTTTAAATTAATATCAATAAACTTTGGAGTGGCTCCCGCATTCTCAATACAATTTGCGGATGCTAAAAAAGTAATTGGTGACGAGAAAATAATATCTCCTTTACCCCATTTTAAAATTTTTGCTGCTAAATTTAAAGCACTGGTCCCACTAGACACAGCTAAACTATATTTTGCATTAAAATATTTAGACAATTTTTTTTCAAATATCTTAACATAAGGTCCCTGGGTTAAAAAATTGCTTTTAAGAACCTTTACGACAGCGTCAATATCTTTTTGGTTAATACTCTGTCTACCATAATTAATCATTGGTAAAATCTTTAATATTTTCGTTAATTAAATTACTTAATTCATTTGTTTTCAAATATTTCTTATTATCTAAACTATTATAGGAAAAAATCTTTTTTATGTTTGATTTATATTTTCTGAATGAAGGATGAATAATAAAATAATCTTTAAATTCTTGTGTATTTAACGAATCACTTTCTGTAATCATTTCCTCATGAAGTTTTTCTCCTGGTCTAATTCCTATCATTTTATATTTAGGGTTTTTTTGAATTGCATTCAATAAGTCTAAAATTCTATAAGAAGGAATCTTTGGTACAAATATTTCACCTCCTTTCATTATTTTTTCACATTTTAAAACAAATTTAACCGACTCATTTAAAGTGATATTAAATCTAGTCATGTGTTTATCGGTAATTGTGAAAATTTTTTTATCTCTTTTTTGTTTAAGAAATAACGGAATTACTGAGCCCCTACTTCCCATCACATTTCCATATCGAACAACTGAAAATTTACACCTTGTTTTGCCCTTAAAAAAATTTGCATTAATGAATAATTTATCAGATGTAAGTTTAGTTGCTCCATAAAGATTTATTGGAGCTGCTGCCTTATCTGTACTTAAAGCTATTATTTTCTTAATATTATTTTTAATACAGGCTTCAATTACATTCTTCGCACCAAAAATATTTGTTTTGATAGCCTCAAAAGGGTTATATTCTGTAGCTGGCACTTGCTTCATTGCGGCTGCATGAATAACAACATCGATATTGTCTTGAATTGCAAAATTTAAGCGACTCTCATCTCTTACATCGCCAATTAAAAATCTTATATTCTCTAAATTTTTGTTTATTAAATTGTCTTCTTTTAATTGTAGCTGCTTATATTCATCTCTACTGAAAATAATTATTTTTTTTGACAGATTGTTTTTTATTAAATATTTAATTAATTTTCTAGCAAAAGATCCTGTTCCACCAGTAATAAAATAAATTTTTTTCATAGGTATATTCTTAGATTAATCAACACTTAAACAGAAATTTTGATATTTTAAAGGCAATTTAGTTTATTTATAAGTAGTTTTTAGAGATTATTTATCTCAAAAGACTTACAAAATAAAGAAATATAAGTTCTATAATATAATGTGCACTTAGCACATTTCTTCAAGTATTAAGTAAATAATTTGTTTTAATTAAAAAATAAGCAAATAATATTGGTAGACTTATCTTTGCTAGTCAGATATTTATTAAATTTTAAAATGGTTTCATACGCACCTAATAAATTAAAAAGAATTGTTTTAGAGGTTTTTGGAGGTTGTAACTATACTTGTCAAATGTGTCCTCAATCTAATCCTGGTCGTGGAAAAAGTTTTACACGAAAAATGCCTTTAGAGACTTTTAAAAAAATCTTAGATCAAATAATTCCAAACTATTTAGCGGATGATCCTGTGGTGCACTTAGAGGGAAGTGGAGAACCAACGATGGCTAAAGACTTGCCTGAATATATTAAACTGGTTAAAGAAAAAAATTTAAAATGTTTTATATACTGTAATGGAGCAAGACTTAATGGTAAATTTATGGAAAAAGTGGTTGACGCAGGTATAGATTTTATAAGATTTAGTATAATTGGTTATAATAAAGATAAATATAAAGAATGGATGAATTCTGATAATTTTGATTTAATTAAACAAAATATAAGAGAGTTAAAAAAGTATATCAAGAAAGTTGGCTCTAATTGTAATATTAGCACTTATCATTTGATAACTGATAATGAAAATATAGATGAGGAAATAAAATTGTACCAATCAAATGTTATTAATGAGCTTGGTAATAATACAGCTTACATTTGGAAAATGCATAACTGGAGTGGAAATTATGACAATCCAAATCCTAGAGATCTAACAGAAAGAAAATCATGTGGAAGGCCTTTTGCTCCAGAGATTACGGTTAGGGCTGGAGGTTCTACCGGTAGAACAGCGGCTGTAGTTCCATGTTGTCAAACGCTTGGGCCTCCTAATGAAGAAAAAAGTATTTTAGGACATCTTGACACTCAATCTTTTGAAGAGGTTTGGTTTGGAGATAAATATGAAAAATTAAGAGAAGCTCACGTTAGAAAAGACTTTGATAAAATTGACTACTGTAAAGATTGTGATTTCCTATGGCAAAATTCTGAAGTTTTAGTATGGAGCAATGATAAAACAGCAAAATTAAAAGGTCCTCTCGGCTTTAATTCAGAATATATTCGTACAGATTACATACCAGCAAAATGAAATTTTAATTAATATTAATATAAATTCTTAAAATAAAATTAAAACACTATTGAATAATATGAAGTTCAAAATTTTGTTAGTTATTCCAGCAAGATTTGGTTCAACTAGATTACCAGGCAAACCGTTAAAAAAAATTGGAGATAAAACTCTAATTCAAAGAGTTTATGAAAGAGCCCAAAAGGTAAATTGTACTAAAATAATTGTAGCCACAGATGATAAAAGAATTTTTAAACATTGTAAGATAAATAAAATTAAATGTGTAATGACTAGAAAAAATCATTCAACAGGCACAGATAGAGTTTCTGAAGTTTCTAAAAAATATAATTATGATTGGATTTTAAACATTCAAGGTGATGAACCACTTATAAATATTGGTGATATTAAAAAATTAATTTTAAAAACTTTATTGTTATATAAAAAAAAAAAATTTTCTGCTTCAACATTATATTATAAAAAGAAAGAGACAAATAAATTTGATCCAAATGAAGCTAGACTTTTGATTAATAAAAATGACGAGATAATAATATCAACCAGAAAAAAAATAACTAATTTTTCAAATAACAAAACTTACTTAAAACATATTGGAATATATTTATACCGTAAAAATTTTTTAGAGAAATTTTCTAAATTAAAACTAAGATTTTTAGAAAAAGATCAAAGACTAGAACATTTAAGGATAATAGAGAATGGGTATAAAATAGTTGCATTTAGAGCTAATCATTTAACTAAGGGTGTTGATACTGCTAAGGATCTTTCTTACGTTAGAAAATTTTTTAAATAAAACAATTTACTTATTAATTTCTCATAGACTTTATAAATAATTATTGTTCATATTAATCAATGTTGATAAAAATAAGAATATATGTAATGTACGGTCAATATCTATATGAAAAAATTACAAGTCATTGCTGGTAATTGTGTTCTTGAAAGTTTAAAAACAAGTTTAGAAACCTCTAGTTTTCTGAGAGAAATGTCACAAAAATACAACTTTGATTTAGTTTACAAGAGTTCCTATAAAAAGGATAACAGGTCTTCAACTGATTATTTTTGTACATTAGGAGAAGAAAAGTCTGCAGAAATATTTTCAGAGTTAAAAGATAAAGATTTTAGGATTATTACTGATGTTCATAATATTTATGAATTAGAATTAAAGTTGTTTGATTTTATTGATGTGATTCAAATCCCTGCCTATTTATGTATGCAAACAGAACTGACAACTAAAGCTGCGGAAAAAGGTAAAACTATAAATTTAAAAAAAGGTCAATTTTTATCACCAAATGATGTTGAAAAAATTGTATTAAAAATAAAAAGTACTGGAAATGATAGCATTACGATTACGGAAAGAGGCACCTGTTTTGGATATAGAGATCTTATGGTTGACCCAAGATCTTTTTTAATTTTAAAAAAATTAAATCATCCTGTTTTTTTTGATGTGGGTCATTCAGTAAGAAAAAATGGTTTTCCATCATCTAATGTGAAAGAGGGTGGACAAAAAGAATTTGGCGAAACGTACGCAAGGTCTGCAATCTCAAATTTTGTTGATGGATTATTTATTGAAGTTCATCCAGATCCAAAAAATGCTAAGTGTGATGCAGCAACACAATTTTCTTTTAAAGAGTTTGAAAATTTAATGAATAGTGTAAAACCTTTGTGGGATTTTGTTAATTCTGATAAACCATAAAACAAAAATATGAAAATTTTTTTAGATACAATAGATCTTAATGAAATAAAAAAATATAATGAAATTTTTGATATTGCAGGTGTTACAACTAATCCGAATCTAGCTAGACGATTTGGTATGTCTGATGATATTGAAATGGTTAGAGAAATTGGAAAAGTAATTGGAAAGAAAAAAGAAATCCACGTTGAAGCTTTTGGTGATAATTTCAAAGAAATAATTAAGAATTCAGAAAGAATTAAAAAAAACTGTTCTGGTTATAATTTAGTTTTTAAGATACCCTTTTCTGAAGAAGGGGTAAAAGCAGCAAAATATTTAAAAAAAAACAAATACTCAACTAATTTACATTTAATTTTTTCTGTAGGACAAGCAATTGTATCATCCACTATAAATTCAAATTATATTTGTCCTTTAATAGGTAGATTGGATGATATAGGTCATAATGCTATTGATAATTTAAGTAAAATTATTGCATCATACAGAGTACATAGTTCCAAAACATTGGTAATGGGCTCAAGCGTAAGAAATTTAAATCATGTAATTGATTGTTATAAAATTGGTGTTGATGCTATTACAATACCAATGAAAGTTGTAAAAGAAATGTTTAACCATCCACTTACAGATGCTGGATATCTTTTATTTAAAAAAGATTTGAATCAAATGAAACAAATATCATCATTAAATTTTGATAAAAAGTTAGTTGTTGATGCAAACACAACATTATTTGATACTTTGGTAATACTTCAAAAGCAAACAGCATCAGCTGTTGCAATAAGCAAAAATAACAAGTTGGCTGGAATTTTCACAGTTGGTGACTTAAACCGTCTCATCAAAGGGAGAAAGAAATTTAATTACAATAATAAAATAATAAACTTTGCAACTAAAAAACCAATATCGGTCGACATTACTGACAAAGTTGAGGATATAACAAAATTAGTAAAAAAATATAACCTAGGCCAATTTGTTGTATTAGATCAACAAAAAGTTTTAGGAATTGTTGATGTCAAAAATATTATTTAATTAAAAATTAATAATTTTTTTCTAATGTTTTTGTAAAATTTCTAGTTGATCTAATATTCTTTGTATAGTTTTATTTTTAGGGGGATAATATCTTTTTATTTTTGTATTAATAAAATCATTTTTTTTATCCACGATTAATTTAATCTTTTTGTTAAAATCGTTTGGAGATTTAGTCGTTGTAATTAAATTCAATTTTTCATAACTTGGTACTTCTTTAATAAAAAGATTTTGATTAATCAATTTACGTTTCTCTGCTTCACTATCAATATTTATGGGCCATAATTGTAAAACTGGTCTAGAACTCATAATAGCATCAAAACCTGCAGATGAATACGGGTGTGTAACGCAGCACAAACAATTTTGAGAAAGTTCTATCAAATTTTTTTTAGATTCTTTCCATTTAAATTTTGCATATTTTTTTAATAATGCTCTGTAATGAATTGAATTTTTAGTAGGATGAATTTTAAATATAATCTCTTTTTTTAATTTATTAAGAATTTTTATTAAATCAATTAATTGATTTTCTAATTTTTTTTTATAAGGGGTATCTACTGCATCAAATCGTGAAATATATGCAATTACAATCTTGTTTCTTGTATTTTCTTTTTTGTAAAATTTTTTTATCCAAGTAGGGTCATATTTAGGATTTCCAGAAATAATTATATTTTTTTTATTAGTGATTAATGAAAAAGTTTTTTTATCAAGATAAGAATTCAAAAAAATAATATCACCACGCAATGAATGTTTAAATTTTTTTTTTCCAAGATAAATTTGAGCATTACTTGGATAATGAACTGTTTTTACCAATCCCTCTTTTTTAAGAAAATCTACCCATCCAGACGAATGACCAAATTCAGAAAAAAAAAGACAAATCTCAAAATTTTTTAGGTTGGTCTTTTTTTTAATAATTTTTGATAATGTTTTCGTGTTATATATTTTTTCTCCCATTAAATTAAAAAAATATTTACTTTTTAAAAAATTTTTAAATACAAAAAATAAGCACTTAAAAATAAAGTTATCAGCATTCTTTTCGATATATAAACCACTAGAAATTTTTCTCCACTCATAGAAAACTCTCTCGTTTTTTTTTAAATATTCATAGGCATTTTTATTTCTAAAAATTGTAAAAATTTTGTATTTTTTTTTCAGATTAAATAAAATAGGCATCAACCATTCAAGTTCTGCTGAGCCTTTAAAATTGTAAAAAATTAATATTTTTTTCATATGTTGCTTAGACAATTTAATTAATCTAAGTTATCAAGATCCAGAACTTTATCGAAAAGTTTTGTATGCTCTTTGTTATGAGTAATTAAAATAACTGTTTGATTTTCAAATATTTTTTTAACATTATGAATAAATTGTTCCTCGCTTTTATAATCAAAAGCACTTGTTACCTCATCAAAAAGTAATACTTCTGGAGATCTATATAAAGTTCTAGCAAGCGCTATTTTTTGTTTTTCACCTCCAGAAATTTTTTGTCCATATTCACCAAGATTATTATTTAAGCCATATTTTTTTATAAATTCATTCAATTGTGATTTTACAATTGCCTCATCGAGCTTAAGTTTGTTAATTTTTTCTTTCTCTACCCCAAGACATATATTTTCCTTCAGTGTACCTTCTATAAGTCCGATTTCTTGGGGAACATAGCCAACTATTTTCATCCAATTACCCAAATTTTTTTTTAATTCAATGTTATCAATTAAAATTGAACCCTCATCAGGTTCTATCAGGCCAGCAATAATTTTTATTAAAGTACTTTTTCCTGAACCATTTTTTCCAACAATACAAATCTTTTCTTTTTTATTTATCTTAACATTCAAGTTTTCAAAAATAATTTTTTTATTATAAGAAAATTTTATATTTTGTAACTTGAGTATATTTTGAAAGCTAAATTTATCATTTTCTTTCACCTGCATTAAAGAATATTCTCTATCTTCTAAAAAATTTTTTATGATGTTTGCTGCAGGTAGAGCGTATTTAATTTTTTGCTCATGCCTAGCAATACCAGTAATTGATGGAAGAAGTCTATAAACTACTACCGAATATATCAAAAGTTGAGCAAATAAATCTTTGAGCGGTAAATCATTAATACTAAAGTATGTAATCAATGATAGTGTAATTAATAAAATTATTGCTTCAAATAATATTTTTGGCATAGCGCCATATAATGACTTTGAAACAAGTTTATTAGCTAACAAATTATTATGATAAAAAAACTTTTCTTGGTAATAATTCTCTAATTTAAAGATCTTTACTTCTGTTATACTTTTCAAGGGTTCTAAAAGGTATTTAAAAATAAATTTTTCGTGGTGTTGTCTAAATTGACCTAATTTTTTTAAAATATTTGAGAAAAATTTGCTTATAAAAAAATAGCAAAAAGAAAATATGACCAAGATTATAGTTGTGGCTTTAAAATTAATAGTTAATAAAAAAATTATTAAAAAAGAACTCATAAAAAAAGCTAAAATCAAACTTAGTATTGGAGAAACAAATCCATTCACATACATCTCTACCTCTTGTTTTACATTTCTAACTAAATTTGCTGATGTATTGTCCATAAAAAATTTATATTTTTTTTTCAAAACATGCCCAAAAACCCTTGTTGATAAATGACTTTTTAATCTTAGGATAAATTTAGCTTGCTCTTTGATAAAATAAAGAGTGAATAAATATTTTATAATGTAAGTAGATAAAAGAAAAATGACAATTAAATATATATCAATTTTTATATCAAAATTTTCAAATACACTAAAAAATTTACTCATAAATGAGATATTTAATTGATTATCCATCATAATAGATAGCAATGGCAATAAAGCCCCGATTGATATAACTTCCAAAATACTATTTACAATCATTAAAAAAAATACGAAATACATTTTAAATATTTCATTTTTAGTTAGTATTTTTTGGATCAGATAATAGTATTTCATTGCTATAATTTATGATTATAAATATCATGTAATATCAGTATATATTAAATATGACAATTTTAATTATAAGTTGTTTTCAAAAATGAGAGAGTTTATTAAAAAAATAATCAACTATGCTGCATCTATTAATAATAGACAGACAAGTTTGTTAAAGGAAATTGTATTAAATAATCTAAATAATAATTCTATTAAACATGATTCAGATATAGATAATGAAAAACTGTTTGATTTACTTATAGATCTTAAAGGTACAAGTTTAGTTGAAGGAATAAATATTGTTAATTCTTTAGTTGAAGTTTTAAATCTAGATGGTGATGTATGTGAATTTGGAGTTGCACAAGGAAAAACTTCGAAATTAATTGCTTATTTAATAAAGAACACAGAAAAAAAGTTTTTTTTATTTGACTCCTTTAGAGGACTTCCCAAACCTTCTAAAGAAGATGAATTGAAAGATGATATCTTTAACCTAAAAAATATTGAAAATTATGAGGGAAAAATGTCTCACGAAGAAAATAAAGTTCTTAGAGAACTCAAAATTATTAATTTCAAAAGTGAAAAATTAATACTTAATAAAGGTTTTTTTAATGATAAGAACATTCCTAATTTCACAATTCCATCAAAAGTATCATTTGCGTATCTAGATTTTGATTTTTATCAACCAACTTTTGATGCTTTAAATATGTTAGAAAAAATTATAGTTAATAATGGAATAATTATTGTTGACGATTATGATTTTTTTTCAACAGGGGTAAAAAAGGCTGTGGATTATTGGATAAATAAGAATAAAGAAATTTTTAAAATCAGAGAGATAAAGACATGTTTGTCTAATTTTGTTATAATTCATAAAGTAAAATAATGAATATTATAAAAAAAAGTGTCCAAAAAATTTTAGGCTCCTTAGGGTACGAAATACAAAAAAAAGGTTTTTCAAATAATTTTGAAGTTTTAGCAAAATTAATAAATAAAACTGAAAACATTAACATTTTTGATGTTGGGGCTAATGAAGGAAGATGGATAGATAGTGTAAATGAATTTTTTAAAAAACCAAATATTCATGCATTCGAACCCTCTGAAAAAGAATTTCAAATTTTAAAAGAAAAATATTCAGAGGAAAGAAATATAGTGTTGAATAATTTTGCTTTAGGAGAAATGGAGGATGAGCAATACTTTAATATAAATTATAAAGGTGGTCTAAATTCTTTTTATGACGTTAATCAAAATACAAACTGGTTTAGAAGACAACAAAATAATAAAAAAGTATTTAATGAAAATTTTACATTAAAAAAACAAAAAGTAAGTATCAATACAATTGATAATTACCTTATATCCAAAAATATAGAATTTATTGATATTGTTAAAATTGACACTCAAGGCTACGAACCCAAAGTATTAGAAGGTGCATTGAACGCCCTAAAATCAAAAAAAATTCAAACTATATTAGCAGAAATTATCATTTCAGATATTTACAAAAGTAATGTGAGTTTTTTTGAATTAGAAAAAAACTTAATAAATAATGGATATAAACTTATTTCTTTAGATGATCATGGTAATTTGTTTAATAAAGCAATTTTTCAATTAAACGCTATTTATGCATTAAAATCTTAGGCATATTTTGAAAAAATATTTAAAAAAAACAATAAAATCATTTTTATCAAAATTTGGATGGAAACTGATAAAAATAAGGAGAATTCCTGAACCTAACCCTTTTGGAAAAATTGACATAAACTTATTAAAAACGATTAACGAGTCAACTGGAATTATTCATCTTGGGGCCCATAGAGGGACCGAGGCAGAAATTTATAATTGGTTTGGAAAAAATGTAATTTGGATAGAAGCTTCTCCTGAAATATTTGAGAGCTTAAAAGAAAATCTTTTCTTTTACAAAAATCAAAAACCAATACAAGCTTTACTCAATGATAAAGATGGTGAGTTAATAAATTTTAACATTTCAAACTATGATGGAGCTTGCTCGTCAATATTTAATTTTACTGATGAAATAAGAAACAGTGAACAATGGAAAAATAGAGATCATAAAATGATAAAATCGATAAATCTTAAATCCATCACGTTAGACACACTGCTAAAAAATGAAAATATTTTAACAAAAGATTACAATCATTGGGTTTTGGACTTGCAAGGAGCAGAGCTATTAGTTTTAAAAGGAAGTGAAAAATCTCTGAAAAATTGTAAATCTCTCTTAATTGAAGTTAGCACAAAACAATTTTATAGTAACGGAGATATGTGGCTTGATATTAAAAAATGGTTAAATCAGAGGGGTTTTAAAAATTATAAAGAGCCTGAAATGGATGAGGAGGACATACTTTTCACAAGATCAATTTAGGTATCATAACCCCAATTTATATTATCCTTATAAATTCTTTTTAATGTTTTTTTATAATCGAAAAGGTTATTTATTTCATTAATATCTTGATAATCTATGCACTCTCCATTGCTAATTTTAATTATAGACCCATCTCCAGAGAATCCATGTTTTAAAAAAGGTGCAATCCATATACTGTCTCCATTTTCAAATCTAATTTTTTTATTTTTAATGTAGAAAAACATTTTACCTGAAGTTGCTAAGTAATGCGTACTTGCATAAAATTCTAAATCTTTGACCATTTTTTTTTTAGATACCTTCATAAATATCCCAAATAAATCAGGATACTTTTCAGAAGCTGACATAGAAGAAACTAAATATGATTTAAATTTTCTTATTGATTTAAAACAGTCTTTATATGATTTGTAAGTTTTGCCGACTCTATCCTCATTAAATTTACTCTCATTAAAGATTGATGGTTCTACATTCATTATTTTACAAATTTTTTCCAAAATTTTTTTATTTTTTATAGATATTTTTTTGGATTTTAAAAAATTTTCTATTTGCTTTTTTGAAATACGTAATTTTTTTGCAATATAATTTATATCTAATCCTCTTGAATCTAAAAAAGATTTTATGAAAGTTATTTTCTGGCCATTTTTAGTTATGGCTTTAATCATATTTTTATATGACTGATTAGGCCAGATATTTGAGTTTTCAGAAAACTTCTGAAGTTGAGATTTAGCTGTATAAGATAAAATTTGACTAGGAGTTTTGTCTACAAGTGAATAAGAATGTGATAAATAAGTCGGTTCTAAATAAGTATCACCAACAATCCAATTATTTTTTGATTTATTGGATTTGATTATAGAAAAATTCTCTTTTTTTTTTATATTTTCTCCCCATCTCCCATAAATATCACCAGGTCCTAAATTTACTGTAATCGCCTGTTCTAAATGACCATTATTTAATTTTGGAACTTTATAATGAGGACATAATATATCTAATATAACTGGAGATTTAAAACCTTGTGGTGATGGCAAGGTATAATAATTATAAAAATGTATACTGTCTCTTTTTATTGGTCTTTTAGTTGATAAAATTTTTTTTTTTGAAAAATATATAAAATCTGGCAATTTTTTTTTTAACAAAATATCATTTTGCTGAATATTTAAATATTTTTTAAGAAAACTTAGCTCTTTTGTGGAAATAGAAAAATTTTTTCTCTTTTTGATCTTGTTGTATAATTTTTTATTTTTATTTTTAACCTGTAATAAAGTTATTTTTCTTGCGTTTAACCAGTGATTAATTTTTAATACATCAATATCAATCATTTATATCTAAAATTTAAATTTATCTCTTTTATCAAATTATTTGCAATATGCATTTTATTTTGATTAAAATTATTAACTATCTTTATATCAGGTCTTTTAGGAAGTTCAGCTTTTATGTCAATACCCACAATTTTTTTTTTTAATTTTTTTTTAATTTTTAAGTTTTTGTAATTTTCCTTATCAATATATATTTCGACATAATTTCTAATATTTTTCCTATTCCACTTTCTTATTTTTTCAAACATCCCAATCACGGTAAATATGACATTAATATTTTGATCTGTTATATACTTACAAAACTTAATATATTTTTCACAATTTTTATACCTACTTTTATAATCGTAACTATTTAGGTTCCAGATATTTCTAAAATCATCTCCATGTATAATAATTGTAGGTCCATAAATTTTTTTAATTTTTGGATAAATAAGATTTCCTATAGTAGATTTACCAGTACCTGATAGGCCTGTAATCCAAAATAATATTCCTTTATTTTTATGTTTTTTTTTTTTCATTTTATATTTAAAAAGACTTAGTCCTTGTCACTTTTTGCAATTTACTTAAGATCTTTAAAAAAAATTGGATCATCTTTACTTATATTTCTTTTCACTCTTTTTCCAATTATTTTAAAATAATTTTGAGATCCAACTCCAATTTTTGGTCTTAGTGAGATTATATTCTTATCACTGAGTTTATCATTATAATTAATATTTTTTTTGGCAAAAATTGATCTTTTAGATTTAAATGCTTTTAAATCTGCTTTGTTAATGTCATTATTATTAATTTTAGTAGCATTAAAATATAATATTGATTTATATTTAAGTTGTTTAAGTTCTTCAGGAACTATAGAAAAAGCAGAGTCTAAAGATTTATTTTTTTTATCATCCTTAAAGTGTTTTTCAATTACTGCTGCGCCAAGCGGAATAGATGCTAGAGAACTATCAATAGAATTTGTATGATCTGATAATCCAACTAAATTTTTTTTAAACATTTTTTTAAGCTTAGTAATTCTAGATAAGTTTACATCATTCAATGGTGTTGGATACTCAGACACACAATGTAAAATTATTACTTTATTATGATATTTATTTATTAATTTTAATGCATCTTTAATTTCCCTAAATGACGATGCACCAGTTGATATAATAATTGGTTTTTTAGTTTTTGCTATTTCGTTTATCAAATTAAAGTCTGTGTTTTCAAGTGATGCAATCTTATACAATTGAACTTTATGTTTTTTTAAAAGTTTAAGACCTCTTACACTAAAGGGAGTGCTAAATAATGTTGCACCAATTTTTTGTGCTAACTTAAAGGCATCACTATGCCACTTATAAGGTGTTTGTGCTTTTACGTATAAATCCCACATATATTTATTTTTCCACAATCCGCTTTTAATTCTATAAATTTTTTTTTTTGAATTAACAACAATGTCCTCTGGTTGGTAAGTTTGTATTTTAATTAAATCTGCACCATTTTTATGAGCTAATTTTATCAAATTTAAAAATTTTTTTTTATTCCCACAATGATTTGCTGATATTTCAGCTATAATAAGTGGTCTGCTCTTATTACTAATTTCTAATTTTTTATTAATTTTGACTTTCATAAAAAACTTTATTTTTAAATTAATTTACAATTTTATTAATTAATTGTATTCTCTAATATTGCTAAAGAAGCACTATTTTCTATAAATAATAGAAATTTATTCAATTCTTCCAAATACATTAAATCTCTTACTCTTTCATCTATTGCAATTATATCATGATAAATAATTTTATTATTTGTATTGTTTAGTTTGATGTGATGAATTGATAAATCTCCCTCTTTTATATTATTGCCCATAGAACCAATAAAGTAATCATTTAAATATGTATTATCAAATTTATTTGGCACAATTTTAATTTCAGAAATTCCAATGGAGGGTACAAAGAATTTTAAAGGCTCGTCAAAACCATGATCTTTGTGACTTTTGTAAAGAGGAGCCTCCTCATAATTTGCAAGGTTTTTTTCTTTTGGCCCATAATGCTCACCATATGATGATATTGGCCAACCAAAATTTTTTATTCTTTCATCCTTTAAATCATTAATGTTAATTTCATCACCACCCCTAGGTCCATGTTCTGTGCTAATAACAAATCTTTTTTCTTTATTGTAAAAAAGACCTTGGACATTTCTGTGCCCCTTACTAATAATTGACCAATCTTTTGAATTTTTATTTACAAGTATAATTTTACCAAATACAGTTTTATCGTCTTGTGATTTTACTCGGGTCTTAAATCCTCCATGAGAGAACAGAAAATTTTGGTCATCATACTTAAATATTCTTCCTCCACCTGAGTTATCACTCCATCTATTGTGACCTTTCCTTACTTTTAAACAATTAGGGGGTTCAAAAAATTTTTGAAATTCCAGTTGTCTAAAGTCAATTTCAGCAACAAGTATTGATGTATTATAACAATCTTTATCAACCAAGTTCATAAAACTTATATAAATTTTATCTTCATCAACCAAAACATCTTTTAATCCTTTTCCTCCAGGCTTTGACCACCACTCATCGTAACTAATTATTTCTCTAATATTACTTTTAATTATCTTTGTCTCAAAATTGTCTTTATCTAAATTTTTAATATCGAAATATGAAATTACTCCATCCTTAGAAACTAAAATGATATTATTATCAAATTTTTCAATATAAGCTGTTGCCCTAGTATGTGGCCAAGTATTGCTAGACAGATAATCTGTTTGAAAAGTTGTAATTACGAAATTTTTTCCATTTTTTGAAGTTAATTTTTCTTTATTTCTCACTTTTTCAAATTTTAAACTATCTAATCCCATAAGATATAAATCGTTTAATAATTTATCTACAACTTTGTTTTCTGATTTTAACTCTTTATCTTTGTTGATAATTCTTTGTTCTAATCTTTTAATTCTGGTTTCAAACTTTTTTTTATAGAATATATTATTTATAAGAAAATTTTTTATTGGTTTAGGAATTATTTTTTCTACGGAGTCTGGTATATTATTTCTTTTATCATCATAAATAGAATAAGTTATAAATGAAATAGATATGATTAATATAAAAAAAATTGATATTAAAAGTTTCTTCTTTTTCATTTGACTCTTGTCCATTAATACATTGAATTTGTCAACAAGATAAATTGACTGAGAATCTAATTTAAAAAAAAATTTTTTTCTGCACGCCAATTTGATCCATATAAAGTTTTTAAATACTCATTCCTTTTAATTGGCACTGGATAAATAAATTTTTTATGATCTATAAATTCTTGTGATTGCCAGTAATTTGTTTTATATATCCTTCTCTTTGCTAAATTTTCAAATTTATTTTTTTTCGAAACGAGTAGATTGAATTCAAAAATTGCTGGCTCATAATCAAAATTATTTTTTTTTGATCTAATAATAGTTAGTTGAGTTATCTTTTCTTTTTTTAAAATTTTAGATTTATAAACTTTTTTTTTTGATATTTTGAAATATCTATTTTCAAAACAAATTTTTTGACATATTTTTTGTAATCTTTTGTAATCTTTAAATTCAACCAATAAATCAATATCTGAAGTAAGTGCTAGACTTTGGTTTCTAGAAATAAATAAAAGAGAACCCAAGTCCAGCCAAAATTTAATTTTATGATTTTTCAAATAATCAGATATTATTTTAAGGCCAAAATATACTTCTTTTGCTCTTTTCTCTAAAAGATTTTTTGGAAGTTTAAGTTCTTTTTTTCCCCAAAATAAAATCTTTTTTTTACTAATGTTAAATTCTTTTAACTGTTTAAAAATTTGATTAATATATCTACCAGAGACAATAATACTATCAAAATTAGAAGTTTTAAGGATTTTAGGATTATAAACTTTTTTACCCAAAATTTTTTTACTTATCAGTTTTTTTGCGTTGTCGACAAAAAATAAAACTCTCATATTTTTTTTCTTACATGATCTAAGTGCATTCCTACCATGGTATCCAGCACCAAATATAATTACTTTTTTTGTCATTTTTTTGCTTTAAATATATAAATATATAAAAATTTATAAATGCAAAATAATAAAATCTACAATATTTTCTTAGGCTTCATTGCTATTTTAAGAATTAAGTCTTTTTTTAAAAAAAGATTTAAAAAAAATAAGTATTCAAGTTCTGATAGAAAAATCCTAATAGAATTTAATGCTTTTCAATCTTATCATGTACCAGCATCATATTTTGCAAACTATTTGAGTGAAATTTATGAGTCTAAAATAGTAGGTTTTTTTAATTATAAGATTTTATCATCCCCTTTTGAGGAAACACTTTTAACTAAAATAAAATGGATAATAGGAAATAATTTTAATCTCAAAACTTTTTCTTTATTTCGATCCTTTGGTGTAAATGAAATTATTAGACCAAAGCTTGATAAAACTCAAAATTCAAAAGCTTTAGAAACTTATAAGGAAATAATTAAAAATATTAAGAATAAAAAAGATGTTATTAATATCAAGATTAGTGAAATTAAAATAGGTGATTTAATCTATGACACTTATATTAAGTCAAAACGTAAACCAACAGTATATTTAGATGAAGATTTTTATAAAATGGTCTTAGATTTTTGTAAGTTGTTCATTTTTTGGGAAGAATATTTTAAAAGAAATAAAGTTAAAAGTTTAATTGGCGTTCATACTGCATACTCCTATGGATTACCGCTCAGGGTTGCCATTTATAAGAAAATACCGACTTACTGTGTTTCATTTAGAAAAATAAATCGATTAAATAAAAATATGCAATTTGCATCTGGAGAATTTTTGGGCTTTAAAAAAAAAATTTCTAATATCGAAAAAAATAAAGTTGAGGAGGGAATTGAAATTGCAAAACAAAAATTACAAGATAGGATAAATGCAAAATCAACTGGGGTTAGTGTGGATCTTATATCAAGCGAAATCGGATCTTTTAGTAAAAATTATTTTAAAAGTGAAATCCTCAAAAATAAAAATATTAAAGTTATAATATTTCCCCACGATTTCTTTGATGCAGTTCATGCTTATGGAGATATTTTATTTGAAGACTTTTATGAATGGCTTGAGTTTTTAGGAAAAATTTCAAAAAAGACTGACTATGAGTGGTATATCAAAAATAGGCCAAATCATCCAGGAAAGTTTAAGATTTATCAGCCGATGACTGAAAACTTAATAAATGATTTTGTAAAAAAATATCCAAAAATAAAAAAACTGCCTAATACCTATCCGCACAACCAAATTGTTGAAGAGGGTATAAATTGTGTGCTAACTGTTTATGGTTCAGTGGGATTAGAGTACGCATATTTTAATATTCCAGTAATAAATGCATCGATAAATAATCCACATGGGAATTATAATTTTAATTTAAATCCACAATCAATTGAAGAATATGAAAAATTAATTTTAAGTATTAAAGACATAAAAATAAGTATTAATAAAAATGAAATTTACGAGTATTATTTTATGCGAAATATATATCACTCCAGAACATGGTTGATTAAAGACTTGGTCAAATTTATTGAATACGTCGGTGGTTGGTCGTACATGAATTCATATAAATTTTATAATTATTGGCTAAATAATATATCAGATGAAAAAGAGCTGAAAATAAACAAAACTATAAAAAATTTTGTCTCATCTGGTGATGATGCGATCAATATATCTCATATAGAATAGTAATTAATTGAAAAATTAAAATTTTTTAAGTTTTAGCGAAATTTTTGCTTTTATGCTCTTTAAAGATGATTTGTAAGTATCATCAGTTTCACTTGCTGAAAAAAAAATTCTAAGTAAATAATTATTTTTAATTTTTTTATATTGTATCATTGGCATTATTGCTGAAAATGATCTATCTAAATTAATTTCTAAATATTTAATCTTATCACCAATTATTATCTTGCCATCTGTAGCACCTAAACAGTTTTTTGAAGACACGATATTATTAACCCTATCTCCATGATTAAAATCACCGTTATTATTAAGACTAAAATACTCTAATTTTTTTCCTCCATTTTTAGTTGCGTAAAATAAATTTTTTCTAAGAAATATTTTGGGATTAATTGTTATATGGAATATTCTTAACACACTTGGTCTAATTTTTTTGAAATCTATCAAAAAATTAAGTTGGTTTTTTAAAAAGTCAATCTCAATACTTTTTTTAAAATTTACTCTCTTATCTTTTTTTTTAGAGGATATTATGATTGACTTATTTGTTTCCTTTATTAGGTATTTTGTAAAATTGTAATTAATATCAGTATCTTTTTTATTTTCGTATTCGTGAGTAAAATGACCCGAAAAAAAATCCACATCATAATCTATATGATTATAAAATCCTTGAGGAATTGTTCCAAAAATATTCTTATCATTAATTTTTTTGTCAATAAATTCTTTAATTGTTAAACCTTTCTTTTTATTTAGAACTAAAAATAAATTTTTACTATTAATAATTAGATCATTGCTATTTTCATTAAGCAAATATCTAGATTTGCATTTGTCATAACTATAATTTGTTATTTTTTTTTTAAATTTAATCTTGTTTAACTCTTTACTTAATTTTTTCCATTTTGTTTCAGTTACGTGAGTTCTTAAATCACTACTCCACAATCTACATAAAGTTTCCCATTTTTTACTTTTTTTTTTATTCTTAATTTTTTCGTATAAATTCCAACAAAATGTATTTATTTTAAGATCATCTTTACCAGTTAAGGCCCATCTGGTTGGATTGTATTTGCTTTGCTTTTTTACTATTATTGGATTTTTTGAATTCGTGATTTTTTCTTTTTTTTTAAAATGATTTTTTTTTACTGATTTTAAAATTTCAGAAATTTTGATTAATTTATAAAAAATTATTATTTTCTAATTCATTAAAAATATTTCCTATTTTTTTCCATTCTTGCAAACTATCTTTTTGTTCATAAAAAAATCTTTTTGGTCTGTAATCAAATATTTCTGCATCACTTCCATATAGAGAAAAGGAATAATTCTTATTTTTGATCCTTTTTAATTCCTTTAAAAATTCTTTTTTATTAATTTCTCCATAAATAAATCTTTGAAATTTTTGAAAATTTATAGAATTATTCCATATAATATCTATTGAATTATTATAATCATCAATGGCTATTTGTGGGTAATATTGCATATGATTTTTCCAATTTGGGTTAGCAGAATAAGAATTATTCCAATCAATTATTAGAGCCTTATACAAATTTTTCTTATAAATATTAATTAATGATTTTGAGTAAGTTTGCTCGTTTACATACGCAATTTTAGGCTTTACGTTAATTAAATCTTTATAAATCAAATCTCCTTTTCTTATATTAAATAAATTCATATCATACGGGATTAATGGAGAAATAATTTGTCTATGACCACTTCCAATAAATTCACATTTTTTATTCTTTAAAAGCTCTTTTAATTTAGATATCCATAATTTATCTATTTTATAAATATCTTTTAAAGTTGATCCCGTGCCTTCAATGTTTAAACATAAATTCTCTCTATCAATTAAATTCAAAAGAGGCCAATAACATTTATCTACAATTTTTGGTAAATCATTTGTTTCAATAGATGAAAAAGAAGAGTTAAGATGAAATAAACTATATAAATTTATCATATTTATAAAATAATATTTATATATATATATATTTTTAATTTTAATAAAGTATATGAAAATTACTAGAATGATTAATCATAATAAAAAAACTCTATGGATGCTTGCAGGCGGTGAAATGCAAATACCCACTGCATATTACGCAAAGAAAGAAGGTTATAATCTTATAATTTCCGATATGAATTTAAATGCACCTTGTAAAAAATACGCAGACAAATTTTTTTGTGTTGATACTGTCGATCTTAAAAAAAATAAATTAGTAGAAAAGTTTAATAAAAATATACTATCTGGTATTTTTACAATCGGATCAGATGCTCATTACACATCAAATTTTTTTGCTAAAAGGAATAAATTACATCACACTAATTTGAATATATCTAAAATATGTAAAGATAAAAATTTAACAAGAAAATTCTTAAAAGGAAAATTTCCACAACCAAAAAATTTTCTTATTTTAAATTATAATGATTATATTAGTAAAATAAAATATTTTAAAAATGGGTATGCTTTAAAACAGCTAAATCTTTCTGGTAGTAAAGGATTTCATGAATTTGAGTCAAATCAAAGACTCACAAAAAAACAATTTTCAAAATTGATAAATTATAACCCTAAAAATAAAAAAATTATCATGGAGGAAAAGCTTTCATCCAAAAAAAACACCTTGTCTGAAATGTCAGTAGAAACAATTTGGCAAGACGGAAATATAATCTATTTTAATTGTGTAGATAGAATTTTTCCAAGAGATATAATAGTTTCTCGTAATCTTCCTAAATCACTTTATGCAAATATTAAAGCTGGTTATGAAATTGGTCATATAAATCCATCATTAAAATCTAAAAAAGAAATTCTTAAAATTAAAAAGTTAATGATGAAATTAGGAAAATTACTCGGTTATAAAAAAATGAAAAAATGTCATGTACTAAAAGCAGATATCTTTTTTTCAATAAATGGGCCAATTATACTCGAGATAACACCTAGATTATCAGGAGGGTATGACAGCACTGGCAGTGGAATAATTAGAGGTTTTAAATTAAGTCAAGCAATTCTTAAGATTAGTCAAGGACAAAGATTTAAAAAAAAAGAAATTAATCACTATTTTAAGGGTAATAAAAAAAAAGTCTTAGTAATTTCAAAATATGTTAAAAATAAACGTTTTTTTTATCTTTCTTCAGGAAACAATAAATTAATAAACCTTTTTAGAAAAGTTAAAATAAAAATTAAAAAAAATAAACTCCTTAAAAATGAAAGATATTTTTATTAAAAAATATGAAATATAAATCAATATGCATCATTCCTGCGAGATATGGAAGTAAAAGAGTCCCTAGAAAAAATATAATAAATTTTTTTGGTAAACCATTAATTGGTCATGTAATCCAAAATGCTATAAAAAGTAATTGTTTTCAAAAAATATACGTATCAACTGACTCTATTAAAATTAAAAAAATTTCTGAAAAATTTGGTGCTGTAGTTCCATATATTAGATCAAAAAAACTATCAAATGATAAAGCAGTAGTTAATGATGTCATAAGAGATTTTTTAAAAAAAGTAAATATTAACAAGAATATTAAATTAATTACTGTCATTTATCCTACTGCTATATTTGTAAATAAAAAATTAATAAGTAAATCTATCAGTAAAATTTCAAAAAATGTAAACTTTGTATCTACCGTAAAGAAATTTCCTCATCCTATTCAACGAGCTTTTGTCTTAAAAAACAAAAAAATCCGACCAATAAGTAAAACAAATTTTAAAAAAAGAACTCAAGATTTTAAAGATACATTCTTTGATGCGGGGCAAATTTATGTATTTAAAATTAAAAATTTTCTTAATAATGAAAATTCTTTTAATTCAAATACAGTTTTAATTGAATTGAATGCATTAGAAAGTGTAGATATTGATAATTTTAGTGACTTTAAAAATGCAAAAAAACTTTTTAAATTAAATAAGTTTAGCTAAAAAACTTTTAAAACTATCTAATCCATTTTTATCAAACTTTAATTTACTTTTTCTTGATAATAATAGTGCTTTTTTTTTGT
>CACEKE010000004.1:0-105000 GCA_902560075.1 uncultured Pelagibacteraceae bacterium | reverse complement strand
ATAATTTAAATATATTTACAAATTTAATAACTAAGTTACTTATGGTGGAGGATAGCGGGATCGAACCGCTGACCTCCTGAATGCAAATCAGGCGCTCTCCCAGCTGAGCTAATCCCCCCAAGAAAATTAATATGGTGGGCCGAGAAAGACTCGAACTTTCGACCCCACCCTTATCAAGGGTGTGCTCTAACCAACTGAGCTACCGGCCCGTATTTAGAGACCAAGAGTAACATTATTGAAAAGAGAAATGAGGACGGTCAACATTATCCTGTTTATTATTTAGATTAAAAAAAATTTTTTTAATCATCCTTAGAAAGGAGGTAATCCAGCCGCAGGTTCCCCTACGGCTACCTTGTTACGACTTCACCCCAGTCGCTGACTATACCGTGGTCAAAGTTTTTAACCTTTGCCTTAAGGTAGAACCAACTCCCATGGTGTGACGGGCGGTGTGTACAAGACCCGGGAACGTATTCACCGCGGCGCGCTGATCCGCGATTACTAGTAATTCCAGCTTCATGTACTCGAGTTGCAGAGTACAATCCGAACTGAGGCATTTTTTTAGGATTTGCTTAACGTCGCCGTTTTGCGTCCTGTTGTAAATGCCATTGTAGCACGTGTGTAGCCCAACACGTAAGGGCCATGAGGACTTGACGTCATCCCCACCTTCCTCCAGCTTATCACTGGCAGTTCTTTCAGAGTGCCCAACTAAATGATGGCAACTAAAAGTGAGGGTTGCGCTCGTTGCGGGACTTAACCCAACATCTCACGACACGAGCTGACGACAGCCATGCAGCACCTGTGTTTCGTCCGGCCGAACCGAAAACTTTAATCTCTTAAAGTCGCGACGAACATGTCAAGTGTTGGTAAGGTTCTGCGCGTATCTTCGAATTAAACCACATGCTCCACTACTTGTGCGGGTCCCCGTCAATTCATTTGAGTTTTAACCTTGCGGTCGTACTCCCCAGGCGGTGTGTTTATTGCTTTCGCTGCGACACTGAAAATAAATTTCCAACGTCTAACACACATCGTTTACGGCATGGACTACGAGGGTATCTAATCCTCTTCGCTACCCATGCTTTCGTTCCTCAGTGTCAGTAATGATCCAGAAAGCTGCCTTCGCAATTGGTATTCTTTCTAATATCTACGAATTTCACCTCTACACTAGAAATTCTGCTTTCCTCTATCAAACTCTAGCTAAAAAGTTTTGATGGCAGTTCCAGAGTTAAGCTCTGGGATTTCACCACCAACTTTTTTAACAACCTACGAACTCTTTAAGCCCAGTAATTCCGAACTACGCTAGGTCCCTTCGTATTACCGCGGCTGCTGGCACGAAGTTAGCCGGACCTTCTTATTCGGGTACAGTCATTTTCTTCCCCGACGAAAGAGCTTTACAACCCAAAGGCCTTCTTCACTCACGCGGCATCGCTGCATCAGGGTTTCCCCCATTGTGCAAGATTCCCTACTGCTGCCTCCCGTAGGAGTTTGGGCCGTGTCTCAGTCCCAATGTGGCTGATCATCCTCTCAAATCAGCTATTGATCAAAGTCTTGGTGAGCCATTACCTCACCAACAAACTAATCAAGTGCGGGCTCATCCATTGGCGCATAAAGCTTTCTCCGTAAAGACTTATGAGGTATTAGCACAAGTTTCCTCGTGTTATTCCTCACCAAAGGGAAGATACCCACATGTTACTCACCCGTCTGCCACTAAGTATTGCTACTTCGTTCGACTTGCATGTATTAGGCGTGCCGCCAGCGTACGTTCTGAGCCATGATCAAACTCTCAAGTTTAAAAACGGCGCACACTAGCTTCATCATAAGTACTAAGAATAATACTTATGTGTTTAGAAGTATGTACGACAAATTTTGGTAACCTTAACCGTCCACACTTCTCTTCTCAAATTTAAACAAAAAAAATAGCTAATTAGGTTAAAAACCTAATAATAACAGCTTCAATATAGGCTGAGTGTGACGCTTATATGCTAAAATTTTAGGAAATCAAGCTATTAGATTTAAAAAAATATGGTAAAAAGCCATATAAATCAACATTTTTATATGAATTTACAACTAATTAACAAAACTTTCAAAGTTTATACTCATTTGTTTATAGTAATTATATCTTTAGCTTTTTTATTGATAATTTTTAATTTCTATAATTCATACAAGAAAAATGAGGTTTTATACTTTGAAAAAGTATTAAAAAATACATACCTTAACAAGACCTTAGAAACCTTTGTTGAAAATCTCACCCCAAGATATCAAATAATAAATTATAAAGTTAATGAGGGAGATAGTCTTGAAAAAATCTTAAATAATTTAGAAATACCTAATAAAGAAAAAAAAATTGTTCTAAAAAATATTGTAAATAATAAAAAAATTAACAAGATATTTGAAAACGAAATAATTAGTTTTCAAATTGACAAAAAAGAACCTATCAAAGTAATTGAAATAGATTTCGCAATAAGCAAAACAACCAATATTATTTTTAAAAGGGATTATTTAAAAGATAAATTTGCTGTAACAAAAGTTGAGAAAAATTTGAGAAAAGATTTTGAATATAAAGAGTCTGTAATTAAAAACAGTCTCTATTCAAGTGCGATAAAAGAGAAAATACCTCCGTCACTAGTTGTTGAATTTGCTAGAATTTATGGATTTCAAGTAGACTTTCAAAGGGATATTTGGAAAAATGATATGTTTCAAATAATTTACGAAAATTTTTTTAATGATGACAATGAGGTAATAGAAACCGGGAATATAATATACGCTAATTTAATATTACAGGGTAAAGAATACCCTTTGTATTTTTTTAAAAGTGACCAAATCAATGATCACTTTGACGAAAGAGGACAAAGTATAAAAAAAACTTTAATGAAAACTCCCATAAATGGTGCCAGACTATCCTCAAGTTTTGGTAAAAGAAAACATCCAATTCTTGGTTTTACAAAAATGCACACTGGAACTGATTTTGCAGCACCGATGGGTACTCCAATTATGGCATCTGGTGATGGTGTAGTAACTAAAGCATCTTGGTGTGGTGGAGGGGGAAACTGTGTTAAAATAAAACATAATTCTGTTTACTCAACTGTGTATGCGCATTTATCTAAATTTGGCAGAGGTATAAAAAAAGGCACTAGAGTTAAACAAGGTCAAACAATTGGCTATGTTGGCTCGACAGGTATGTCGACTGGACCACATTTACATTATGAAGTGATAGAGAATGGTCGAAAAGTAAACTCACAAAAATTAAAACTACCTTCGGGTAAGACTTTACAAGGGAAACAAAGAAAAGAATTTGAAATCATTAAAATAAAAACCAATGTATTAAAGTCAGAACTTATTGATAGGACAAGTTAAATTAAATTTTATCAATTTAGAATTAAATTAATTTTTTTTCAGCAAGACTTGTTTCTTTGTAGTTTTCAATATTTTTTTCAGAATTTATTTGATTCTGTTTTTCATAAATTCTTGTAAAATGATCAGCGTGTTGATAATAATTTTCAGATAGTATTTTATCTCCGTTTGATAAAGCTTCTTTTGCAAGTTCAGTATATTTCTCAATTAGTTTTGAGGGGTTTATATTTTTTGAAATTTTTTTTCTTTTAAATTCCCCAGACACATTAAAATCTCCATTAAATTTAGTTGCAGTATTACTTTTAAAGCTTCTAATATTATTTCTATTTTTGCTTCTTCTAAAATTTTTGAAATTTTTCATGTTTTAAAGTTTAATAGCAATTATACATCTATTATTACCGCTTAGATCTTTACATACATCTTTTGTAAAGAATTTATATTTCTTAAGCATTTCTTTAGTTTTTATTACTTGTGTATTATCAATTTCTATAAATAACATACCTTTTTTTTTTAACAGTTTTGAACTTTTTACAATAACTTTTAAAATCGTTGAAAAACCATCTGGACCTCCATCAAGTGCCAGCTTTGGCTCAAAATTTCTAATATCCTCTATCAAACTGCTCAACTTACTTTTTTTAATATATGGAGGATTTGAAACAATTAAATCATATTTGCATGAAAAAAAATTGTCAATATCAGTATTGATAAATCTTATTCTATTTCCAAACTGTTGCATTTTTGCATTGATTTTTGCAACATTTATAGCGTGTTTGCTTGTATCAATTCCGATACCTTTAAATTTTTTTCTCTCTGATAGAATGCTTAATATTATACATCCTGATCCAGTACCAATATCTAGAACATTTTTACTCTCTTTTTTTTTAAAATTTTTTATGACATTTTCTACAATTAGCTCAGTATCTGGTCTTGGAATAAGCACATTATTGTCAGTAACGAACTTTTGTTTCCAAAATTCTTTATATCCCAGTATGTAAGCTATTGGTTTGTTCAACTTTCTTGCTTTTATGTCGGAGTTAAATTTATTTTCTAAGATTTTATTAATATTTTTTTTAGGATGAATAATCAATTTTTCACGTGTTGTTTTTAATATATTTGATAATATTAGTTCACTATCTAATCCAGCACTAATTTTTGAACTTTTCTGTAAAATTTTTGTTCCTATTCTAATTAATTCAATAGAATTCATCAGCTCAACTCTTCTAATTCATTTTCTTGAGCACGTAAAAGCAAAGTTTCATTCATTTCTTCAAAAATCTCACCTTGCATAAATTCCTCTAATTTATGAAGTGTTAAATTTATTCTATGATCTGTAACTCTTCCTTGTGGAAAATTATAGGTTCTAATTCTTTCAGATCTATCTCCGGAACCAATTTTATTTTTTCTATCTTTAGATCTTTCGTTTTCCCTTTTTTGTCTTTCAAATTCATATATTCTTGATCTAAGAATTTTAAGGCCTTTTTCTTTATTTCTAATTTGAGATTTCTCGTCTTGTTGACTTACAACTATTCCTGAGGGAATGTGTGTGATTCTTACTGCACTATCTGTCGTATTTACGCTTTGTCCACCTGGGCCGCTGCTCCTAAAAACATCGATTCTTAAATCTTTATCTTCTAACTTAACATCAAAATCCTCTGCCTCCGGCAAAACAGCTACAGTTGCTGCAGACGTGTGTATTCTGCCTTGAGTCTCGGTATCTGGAACTCTTTGAACTCTATGAACGCCACTTTCATATTTCAATGAAGAATAAATATTTTTGCCTTTTATTACAGCTATTACCTCTTTTAAACCCCCAGCTTCACTTTTTGAGATACTAATTATTTCTAAATTCCATTTTTTTTTATTGCAAACTTTTTCGTACATTTTAAATAGATCTCCAGCGAAAAGACTTGCCTCTAATCCTCCTGTGCCAGCCCTTATTTCTAAGATTGCATTTTTTGTGTCTGCTTCATCTTTTGGTAAAAGAAATAATTTTAGCTTTTTTTCGTTAACTATATTTTTTTCAATAAGATCTGATAATTCGTTTTTTGCAAGATTTTTAATATCAGGCTCATTTTTATTATCATTTATTATTATTTCTAAATCGCTTTTAATTGCATCAAAATTTTCATATTCTTTCGCGCTTTTGATAATTTCATTTAGATCAGAATATTCTTTAGATTTCTTAGCAAAATCTTTTTTATTTATTGTCCCAGAGGACAAACTTTGCTCTATTTCATTATGCTGAGAGATAATCTCTCTAATTTTTTTTAAAGGTATCATGGATTATTTTTCTAATTCTAAGACTTTTTTTTCAACTAAATTTACTATTTCAGAAATTATATTTTTGTTAGAAATTTTTCTATTTTGTACCCCATGTATGTATAGCATATTACTATCTTTACCACCCCCTGTTACACCAATGTCGGTCTGGGATGCCTCACCAGGTCCATTTACTACACATCCAATAATAGATAATGTAATTGGCTTTTTAATATGTGAGAGTTTTTCTTCCAAAATTTTTACCGTTTCAATTACGTCAAACCCTTGTCTAGCACATGATGGGCAGGAAATGATTTTTACGCCTTTATTTCTTAAATTTAGTGATTTTAATATTTCATTTGCAATTTTTATCTCTTTAACGGGATCATCAGAAAGTGAGACTCTAATTGTATCACCAATACCATCTAAAAGTAACGAACCTATTCCAATTGAAGACTTAATGCTACCTGGTATATAACTGCCTGACTCCGTGATTCCTAAATGCAAAGGATAGTCTACCTTATCTGATAATTGTTTATAAGCAGCGATAGCTAAAAAAACATCCGATGATTTAACGCTAATTTTAAAATTAAAAAAATCCTCATCTTCTAAAAAACTTATATTTCTCATTGCACTTTCAACTAAAGCTTCAGGACATGGTTCTTTGTACTTGTTTAGCAAATCTTCCTCTAATGAACCCGCATTAACTCCAACTCGTATTGCACAATCATTATTTTTTGCTGCAGATATAACTTCTTTAATTTTTTTTTGATCACCAATATTACCAGGGTTAATTCTTAAACATTTTGCTCCATTATCTGCGGCCTCTAAAGCTCTTCTATAGTGATAATGAATATCGGCTATTATAGGGACTTGAGAATGTTTGCATATATCTTTTAATGCTAGAGAACTATTCTCATCAGGCACTGATACTCTTACTAAGTCTCCTCCTTCATTTGCAATTAAATCAATCTGTTTCAAGGTTGATTTAATATCAGTTGTTAAAGTATTGGTCATAGATTGAACGCTTATAGGATTATTATTACCAATATAAACATCACCAACTTTTATCTCTTTAGTTTTTTTTCTTTTTATGTCTCTGAAAGGTCTAATATTCATTAATCAATCAAGTTTAAATTCTTTATGGAGAGTGGCAACTGCTTTTATCACATTTTTTCTATTTATTAGTACAGATATCTTAATTTCAGATGTTGAAATTGCTAAAATATTAATATTTTTTCTACTTAAAGCTTGGAACATTCTAAAAGTAACTCCAGGAGTTGTAATCATACCAACACCAATTATTGAAACTTTGGACACACTTTGGTCAAAGATTGTTTTTTTGAATTTTATTCTTTTATTATTTTTTATTAATTTTTGAGTTTTATTTAAATCTTTTGAATTAATAGTAAATGTAATATCTGTTTTATGACCATCTGCAGAAATATTTTGAACAACCATGTCAACGTTTACATTATTATCAGATAATGGTTTAAATATTGATGCAGCAACTCCAGGTCTATCAACAACCCCGACAAGCGTAATTTTAGCATCATTTTTTGTTACAGAAATTCCTGTTATCACTTTATGATTAATTATATTATTTCGCTTAGTTATTAGTGTACCAGCATTTTTAACAAAAGATGATTTTACGTTTACATCAATTCTACTTAATCTTGCATCCTGAACAGAATTAGATTGCATGACTTTCGATCCTAATGATGACATTTCAAGCATTTCTTCATATGAAATTACTCTAATTTTTCTAGCTCTCTTATAAACTTTAGGATCAGTGGTCATTACTCCGATAACGTCTGTATATATTATGCATTTGATGGCTTTTAGGTATTTTGCTATAACAATCGCTGAGTAATCTGATCCACCTCTGCCAAGTGTGGTGATCCTCTCATTTTTGTCTATACCCTGAAAACCTGCTATAATTGGTATACAACCTTGTTTTAAATATTTTTTTATTTTCGAAGTGTTTACACTTTTAATTTTTGCGTTGCTGTAATTATCATCTGTATAAATGGGAATCTGCCAACCCATCATAGATTTTGAAAAATGACCAATATGATTTAGCCTACCGGCTATTAAAGAGCATGAAATTTGCTCACCGACGGACACTAAAGTATCGTACTCGGTTTTTTTGAAATTTTCAGCTACTTTTTCAGATTTTCTTATTAAATCATTCGTATATCCACTCATGGCAGAAGATACTACAACTACATGATAACCTTTTTTTTTATATGTACCAATGATATTGGCAACTTTTTTTATTCGATCTATTGTGCCAACTGATGTACCACCAAATTTTAAAACGACGATTTTCATTGATAAAATTTACATTTAACTCTAAATAATCTCATAAAATACATCTAGATTATTATGTCAACAAGAATGAGGAATTCAACAGTAATAAAAGAAGAAATTGATAAATTTTCCAGAATGTCAGAAGAATGGTGGGATCCAAATGGAAAATTTATGCCATTGCATAAATTTAACCCAATCAGAGTTAAATATATAATAGAAAATACAATCTCTCATTTTAAAATTAATAAAAAAATTAAACCTTTGAAGGGATTAAACATACTTGATGTTGGTTGTGGTGGAGGGCTATTAACTGAACCCCTATCAAGACTCGGTGCGAAAGTAGTAGGAATAGATGCCTCTAAAAATAACATTGAAGTTGCAAAGAAACATTTACAAAAAGGTGATTTAAAAATTAAGTATTTATGTACAACCCCTGAAGATTTTAAATCAAAAATTAAATTTGATGTTATATTAAATATGGAGATCGTTGAACATGTACAAGATCTAAATTTATTTTTAAATCAGACTTCTAAATTTTTGAAAAAAAATGGTTTAATGTATGTGGCAACAATCAACAAAACATTAAAATCATACCTTTTTGCAATAATAGGTGCTGAATATATTTTGAAATGGTTGCCAATAGGAACCCATGATTGGGAAAAATTTGTAAAACCTGATAAATTAAAAAAGATAGCAAGACAAAACTCTTTGAGATTTAATAAATTAGATGGTGTTAAACTGGACCTATTCCTAAATAATTGGAAATTGAGCAAAGATAGCTCTGTAAATTATATTTCTAATTTTATAAAGACTTAATTCTCTTTATCTTCAAACCAAGGTAAAACTTGCGTATTAATTCCTTCCTCTTTTAATTCTCTAATATCTTCTATTTTTGCTCTACCAAAGATTCCTTTTCCACCTTTTTTGTTAGAATAGTGAATAGATCTTGCCTCATAAGCAAAGCTATCTCCTACAAACTTAAAATTTTTTTTTATAAAATTTTGATAGACTCGAATTTGCTTTTTCAATTCTTTAATATTATTTTCATTAATGCTTAATTCATTTCTGTTTGTTGATTTTAAATTGGGTGCCATTAAAGTTTTATCTATATTTTTTGACTTACAATAGTTACAATTTAGTAATTTTAACTTTTTAATCCTTTCAAATTCTTTAGATGAACTAAACCAACTATCAAAAGTTTTAGAACATTTCTTACATTGTAATTTATACTTTATCATAATTATTATTTAGTATTTAATTTAGAAATTTCAATAATTTATGATCTATAATCAGAATTAATATTAATATATTCTTTACTTAAATCCATTGTATATCCAGTAAAATTTTTATTTCCCATGTTTAAATCAATAAAGATGTCTATTTTTTCATTTTTCATATATTCTGCTGCTTCTACTTCGTTGTATTTTGAATATAATTCACCATTGTCAATTATTTTAATATTACCAAGCATTAATTTTAGTTTTTTTAAATTTAACTTTGCATTTGTCTTGCCTACTGCCATTATAATCCTTCCCCAATTTGGATCCTCACCATTAATCGCTGTTTTTACTAAAGGCGAATTAGCAATTGAGAATGCAATTTTTTTTGCATCTTCGTCATTCTTGCAATTCATAACTGATATAGTTATAAATTTTGAAGCTCCTTCACCGTCTGCAACAACACTTTTTGCTAGATTTAGCATTACATCATCAACTTTTTTTTGAAATTCATTTAATTTCTGGTCATTAACATTTTTTATCTCTGAATTTTTTGCTTCGCCAGTTGCAAAAATAGAAACCATATCGTTGGTACTTGTGTCTCCATCACAGGAAATAGCATTAAATGAATTAGTAATTCCCTTTTTCAATATTTTTTTTAATATTGATGATGATAGCTTTGCATCAGTAAAAATGAATCCTAAAGTTGTGGCCATGTTTGGATAGATCATACCTGAGCCTTTCGCTATTCCGTATATTTTTACATTCGTATTTCCAATTTTGCATTCATTCATAGCCATTTTTGGTTTCGTATCAGTGGTCAAAATACCCATTGATGCTTTTATCCAAAGATATTTATTTTGTGTATATTTTAAATTTTTCAAAAGAGATGGTATGCACTCAACGATTTTTTTTTGAGGAAAAGGCTCACCAATAGTCCCTGTGCAAGCGAATAGTATTTCATTTGGTTTAATTCTTACTGGTTGCTCTTCATCACTTTTTTGTTTAATGCTAAGTCCGTCCGCTAAATTTTCAGCTATAACTTTTAAGCTATTAAAACCCTCAATTCCTGTGAATGCATTTGCATTTCTAGCATTAATAATTATGCCTCTAATTTTTTTTGTTTTAATTTTTTGATTCCATTTAATATTTTCTGAAACAATTTTTGATTGGGTGTATACAGATGCATATGAAGCGCCTTTTCTAAAATAGAACATAACCACATCGTCTCTCTTAATGTTATATAGATTGGCACTTGTAGCTGAAATTGAGACTCCATCTATATGCTCTAAATCCTGAAAATCTCCGATTTTAGAGTTATTATTTTGATAATTAAAGAAATTACTTATCTTTATTGCCATACTATTTAATTTTTTCTGTTAATTACTATATTAAATAGTGAGGAATAATTATACATCAAATTATTAAATAATGATAAATCCAATAAAATTTTTATCTAAGTTTATAAGGTCTAATAATCAAAAGGAATTAGATAAAATTGATAAAATTGTTCTTAAAGTAAATAGCTTAGAAAAAGAAATTTCAGTTCTAAGTCAAAATCAGTTTAAAGATAAAACAGAAAAGTTAATAAAACAACTAAGTAATGGTAAATCACTTAATGAGATACTCCCGGTAGCTTATGCATTAGTCAGAGAAAGCTCAAAAAGAATATTTAATGAAAGACATTTTGATGTTCAGATTGTTGGGGGAGTTGTATTAAATGACGCAAAAATAGCGGAAATGAAAACCGGTGAAGGAAAAACCCTAACAATAGCATTGGCAGCATATTTAAATGCATTAAATAAAAAGGGAGTTCATGTGGTTACGGTTAATGATTATTTAGCTAAAAGAGACTGTGAAAATATGGGTAAGATTTTTAATTATTTAGGTATGACTTGTGGCTATATAAACTCAGGACAATCAGATGAAGAAAGACGTAAAAATTATAATTGTGACATTACGTATGCTACAAATAGTGAACTCGGTTTTGACTACCTAAGAGATAATATGAAATTTTCTTCTGAAACAATGGTTCAAAGAGGGCATTATTATGCGATTGTAGATGAAATAGATTCATGTCTAATTGACGAAGCTAGAACCCCTTTAATAATAAGTGGACAATCAGAAGATAAGGCTAGCCAGTATACTACAGTAAATAAACTTGTGAAAAAATTAAATATTGGTGATTTTGAAATTGATGAAAAAGATAAAAATGTTTTATTGACTGATAAAGGTGTAGATAGAATTGAGAATATATTTTCAAATGCAGGTGTTTTAAAAAATAATAATTTTTATGATCCTGAAAATATTAGTTTAGTTCATTATGTTAACCAAGCTTTAAAAGCAAATCATCTTTTTGTAAATGGAAAAGATTATATTATTAAAGATAAACAAATTATAATCATAGATGAACAAACTGGTCGTCAACTTCCTGGAAGAAGATTTGGAGATGGATTACATCAAAGTTTAGAGGCTAAAGAAGGTTTAGATGTCCAATCTGAAAACCAAACTTTGGCTTCTATTACCTATCAGAATTATTTTAAGTTATATAAAAAGTTATGTGGCTGTACGGGAACTGCAGCAACCGAGTCAGAAGAGTTTTTTGAAATTTACAATTTAAGTGTAGTTTCTATTCCTACAAATAAGAAAATGATAAGAAAAGATATGAATGATCAAATCTTCAGATCTCAAAATGAAAAAGATAGTTCAATAATTAAGCATATCATTGAAATTAATAAGAAAGGACAACCAATATTAGTTTTTACCTCGAGTGTTAATAAAAGTGAACATTACTCTGATTTATTAAAAAAAAATAATATTGAACATTTAGTTTTGAATGCCAAGAATCACGAGAGAGAGGCGGATATAATTGCAAATGCAGGAAGAATGGGATCAATAATTATTACGACGAGTATATCAGGAAGGGGAGTAGATATTAAACTTGGAGGGAAAAACGATAGAAGTGAGCAAAAAAACGAAATTAAGAAATTAGGGGGCCTCTATATTATCGGGACAGAAAGAATGGAAAGTAGAAGGGTGGATAATCAAGCAAGAGGAAGATCTGGTAGACAAGGTGATGAGGGCAGCTCAATATTTTATGTCAGTCTCGATGATGATTTAATGAGAATATTTGGATCAGACTCAATGAATAAAATGCTTGAAAAGCTTGGTTTAAAAGATGGTGAAAGCATTGATCATCCATGGATAAATAAAGCTTTGGAAAGGGCTCAACAAAAAGTCGAGTCTAGAAACTTTGATATAAGAAAAACATTACTAAAATTTGATAATGTTCTTAATGATCAAAGGCAAGTTATATTTGAACAGAGAAGAAAAATAATCTTGGATAAAGATGGTTTTAATTTTACTGATGATTTTATTGATGAAATAAATCAAGATTTAATAAAGGAAAAACAAAAATACTTGATAAATCCAAAAAATAATATTTTTAAGAACAAGTTTATAAAAATTTACGGAAGAATTTTTAATGAAGACGAATTTTCAGAATTAGTAAAAAAATCTGATAGCGAATTTTTGGAACAAATTAAAAATAAATATATTTCTATTAAAGATGAGAGAATAAAATTAATCGGAAAAAAAAACTATGAAGAAGTAGAAAAGAAATTCTTTTTACAAGTTATAGATCAAAATTGGAAAATGCATATTCAATATCTCGAACAATTAAGGCATGTTATAGGACTAAGATCATATGGAAATAGAGATCCTTTAATTGAGTATAAGAAAGAGGCTTTTAGTTTGTTTGAAAACTTATTAGAAAAATTAAAAACTGATTTTGTAACAATAATAGCCAATATATCCATAATACAAGATAATAATAATCAAAAAAAATCCAACGAAAAAAAAATTGATCCAAAATTTATAGGAAAAAAAATAGGTAGAAATGAACCGTGTTTTTGTGGGTCAGGCAAGAAATATAAACATTGTTGTGGATCTTTATAATATAAATACTGTTAAAATAAGTAATAAAACAACTACAACAATTATTATATTCTTATTTTTAATTATTCTTTCTTTTAATTTTAATGGTGCTGATTTTTTACTTATGAGACTATCAGGGTTACTCGTTTCTTTAAAACCATCGTTTCTTCCTATTGATAAAAATTTATTTTTTCTGTGATTAAGGATCTCATCCGGACTCATGTTTGCAAATAAATTTAGGTTCTTTGAAATTGATTCTTTTACATTTCTCAGTATCTCTTCCCTATTTCTATGAGCTCCTCCAACTGGTTCAGCTATTATTTCGTCTATAATATTTAATTTTAACAGATCTGAAGATGTTAATTTCATTGCTTCAGAAGCTTCCAATGTCTTAGAAGGGTCGCGCCATAATATTGTTGCACAGCCCTCTGGGGATATAACAGAGTAAATGGCATTTTCTAACATAACAACTTTATTTGATGAGGCCAAAGCAATGGCTCCTCCAGAACCACCCTCCCCTATGATAATTGAAATGTTTGGAACTGTAAGCTCCATACAAGTCTCAATTGATCGAGCGATAGCCTCAGCTTGTCCTCTCTCCTCTGCACCAACACCTGGATATGCTCCTGGAGTATCTATAAAAGAAATTACTGGAATATTAAATTTTTCAGCTAGCTTCATCAATCTGATATTTTTTCGATATCCCTCAGGTCTCATCATCCCAAAGTTTCTTTCAATTCTTGTATCAAGATCTTCTCCTTTCTCTTGACCTAGTATTAATACTGATTTTCCCTCAAATCTTGCAAAACCCGAAATTAAAGATTTATCCTCACCGTAAAATCTATCTCCAGATAATTGTATAAAATCTTCAAATATATTTTCTAAAAAGAATTTGGCTTTAGGCCTATCTTCATGTCTTGCAACAAGTGTAGTTTGCCATGGATTTAGGTTTGAATAAATTTTTTTTAATTTTTTATCAAGGTCTTTTTCAAGTATTAAAATTTTATCTGTATTAACTTGTGATAATCCCTCGGAATTAAAAGGATCTTTAAGTTTATCAAGTTCATTTTCTATTTCTTTGATTTCTGTTTCAAAATTTAAATAATTTTTCATAAAAATATGGTTTATTATAATCAAAAAAGGCAATAAAATGTCAATAAAATCTTTATTTTGAGTAAGAACAAGAAGAAAGGTATAAAATTTGTCCGAGGAGTATTTAAAAGTAAGCAATCTATCAGTTTCAAAAAATCTATATGACTTCATAAATAATGAAGCTTTACCTAATAGCGGAATATCTTCTAATCAATTTTGGAGAGGTCTGAGTAGCTCTTTAGAGATTTTAGTTCCGATAAACAAAAAATTATTAGATGATAGAAGAAAGTTACAATTGGAAATCGATAGATGGCATTTAAATAATAATAAAAATACTTTTGATTTAGACGGATATGAGACTTTTTTAAAAAAGATTGGATATTTAAAAAAGGAAGGGCCCGATTTTAAAATTAAAACAAAAAATTTAGACGAGGAAATTTCAAATATACCTGGGCCTCAACTCGTAGTGCCTATCAGCAACTCAAGATACGCTTTAAATGCGGTAAATGCTAGATATCAATCGTTATATGATAGTTTGTATGGAACTGACGTCATACAGACTGAAGAATCTGCTAGTGAAAGATACGATCCTGAAAGAGGATTAGAGGTAATTAAATATTCAAAAAAGTTTTTGGATAAATATTTTACTTTGACAAAAAAAAGCTGGAAAGATGTAACTGAAATCAAAATAATAAACAAAGATTTATATTTAGATACCTACAAATTTAAAGATCAATTAAAGGAACCCGATAAATTTATAGGTTATAGAGGTGCTAAGGAGAAACCGTCTGCTATAATTTTAAAAAATAATAATTTACATGTTGAAATAATCATTAATCCATCAGCATTTAGTGCCAAAAGTGATCCGGCTGGAATATCAGACATAATAGTTGAGGCTGCTATAACGACTATTTGTGACCACGAAGATTCTGTCGCTGGAGTTGATGCTGAAGATAAAATTAATGGTTATAAAAATTGGTTAGGGCTAATGAAAGGTGATTTAAAATCTAAATTTGAAAAAAAAGGTAAAACTTATATCAGAAAATTAAATCCAGATAGAAAATTTGTAAAAAAAGATGGATCGTTATCCAAACTCCACGGAAGGGCACTTCTGCTGAATAGAAACGTTGGTCATTTAATGACTAATCCATGTATTCTACTTAAAGATGGATCTGAAATTCCAGAGGGCATACTAGATGCATTTGTAACATCATTATGCTCCATGCACGACCTTAAACTAAAAAAAAATTCGAGAACGGGGTCTATAATGATAGTTAAACCAAAACAACATGGTCCTGAGGAATGCTCTTTTACTAACTTGATTTTTGAAAAAGTTGAAAAGGTTTTAAGATTGAAAAAAAATACTATTAAATGTGGGATTATGGATGAAGAAAGACGAACATCATTAAATCTAAAGGAATGTATTAGAGAATTAAAAGATAGAGTTTTTTTTATTAATACAGGTTTTTTAGATCGAACTGGTGACGAGATACATACCTCAATGGAATTTGGACCAATGATTAAAAAAGCAGATATGAAAAATGCAGATTGGATTAAAGCTTACGAAAACAATAATGTTGATATAGGTTTAAAATGTGGATTTATGGGTATTGCACAAATAGGCAAGGGTATGTTTGCGGAACCAGATAATATGAATAAAATGATGATCGAAAAAATTAATCATCTAAATGCTGGAGCCAATTGTGCATGGGTTCCATCGCCTACGGCTGCAGCTCTGCACGCTTTACACTACCACGAAATCGATATTTTTAAGAAGCAACTTGAATTAAAAAAAAGAAAAAAAATTAGACAAAAAGATCTACTTAAAATTCCTTACGCTAACGAAAAAAGATGGAAAATAGAAGAAATTAGGAACGAAATTGCTAATTGTGCTCAGAGCATACTAGGTTACGTTGTTAGATGGATCGACCAAGGCATAGGTTGTTCAAAAGTTCCTGACATTAATGGTGTTTTTTTAATGGAGGATAGAGCTACTCTGAGAATATCCTCGCAACTTATTGCTAATTGGTTGCATCATGGAATATGTAGCAGAAAACAGGTACTTGAAATCATGAAAAAGATGGCAAAAATTGTCGATAAGCAAAATATTAAAGATAAGAATTATCAAAATATGTTTCCAAATTACGATAAATCTATAGCTTTTAAAACTGCTTGTGAATTAATATTTCAAGGCAAAGCTCAACCCTCTGGTTACACTGAACCTCTTTTACATTTAAATAGATTAATTAAAAAAAATTAAATATTTATATTTTTTCTGTTTTTGAAAGCAGAAACTAACGTACCATCGTCAAGATTTTCCAATTCTCCTCCGATAGGTATTCCTTGTGCAAGTTTAGATATTTTAACATTAGAACTTTTTAAACTATCCTGTATGTAGTACGCTGTAGTTTGACCATCAACAGTCACACTTGTAGCTATAATCACTTCTTCAATATCAAGAAGTTTAATTCTCTCAATCAAACTTTCTATCATAAATTCTTTTTTGTTATTACTTGTAGAAGAAATATTTCCACCTAAAATATGAAAATAACCATCAAATACATTTGAATTTTCAATTGACCATTGATCAGAAATTGTTTCAACAATACAAATTTTGTTTGATTTATTATTTTTTTTCTCACAATTCTGACAGGCTGCATTTATTGACTTTATGCTTCCACATTTATTGCATCTGATAATATTTTTAAACACATTTGCCATAGAATTTACCATTGGTTTATGTAAATCCTCCTTATTATTAATAAGTTTAAGAATTATTCTTCTGGCAGATTTAGGTCCTAATCCTGGTAATTTAGAAATTAGTTTAATCAGCTCTTCAATTTCAGGAATATTCTCCATCTTAAATTGGCCATTTAAAACCAGGTATTCCAAGGCCACCTGTTAATTTAGATATTTCTTCCTCTGTTTTACTTTTTAAAGAAGCTTTAGCATTATTATGTGCTGCTTTTATAAGATCCTCAAGAATATTTAAATTTTCATTATAAATTTCTTTTGAAATTTTGATTTCAACGATTTCATTATCACCATTAAGTGTAATTTTAACATTTCCACCTCCAGAAACTCCTTCGGCAGTAATTTTCTTAATTTTCTCTCTGCTCTCTTTCATATTAGTTTCTAATTCTTTTGCTTTATTTAAAATTTTACTGAAATCATTCATTATTATCTTTTTCTACATTTGTTAGTTTTGAGTCTTTAAATACACTTTGAATTTTTTCATATTCTTTTGTTTTTTTAAAATCATCTATTTCATTTTTTTTAGCAGTTTCTTTATTTTCTTTAATAGATTTTTCACCTATATTTTTAGAAAACATAATAATCCATCTACTATTAGTCCATTCATACAATTTTGCAGAGAGAAGTTTTACAAAATCTTTTTTTAGATTTTCGTTGAAGGATATTTCAATTCTATTTTTTTCAAAACTTACTAAATTTACGTTTGTTTCTAATTCAAATTTTAAACTCATCTCCTTTTTTTTAGCACAGACCTTAATTAAATCATTAAACGAATTTATATCTTCAATTTTTTTATTATCTATATTGACTTGAGGTTCTTCACTTTGAGAGATGTTTTTTAATTGATTAATTAGTTCATTATTATTTTTATTTTCAATAGGTTTTTTTAAGTTAAAACTTTGTTCCTTCTCAAATTTATCACTCTTAAGACTATCCTTATTGTTAGTATTCCTAATTTCTTTTAAATATAACAATCTGATTATAAACATCTCAATTGCAATATGTTGGCTAGATACAAGATTTATTTCTTCTAAAGTTTTTACTGTAAATTGCCAAAATAAAAGAGCTGTTTTATTATCAATTTTAGAACTTAGATCTTTTAATTTTTTATATTCTTTGTCGTTCAAATCAAAGCTATTACCTTCCAAATTTATAAAATCTATATTTTTTAAATAGTAAATTATTTCTAAGAAATCATTGAGAAATATATTCGGTTCAATTCCAACGTCATAAATTAATTTATATAATTCTAATGCTTTTTTTTCATCACCATTTAATATATTTTCTAATAATTCTATTATAAGAGTTTTATCAAAATGACCAAAAATTTTTTGAGCCGAATTTAAATTCATAACTTCTTCACTTGAGTTCATTAGAGCTCTGTCGAGTAATGACAACGCATCTCTAACACTACCCTCGGAACACTTACATATTAATTGTAAAGCTTCATCCGATATCTTTCCTTTTTCAATCATAGTTATTTTTTTGATATGATCGAACATAATATTTGATCTAACTCTTTTTAAATCAAACCTAGAACATCTAGATAGTAAAGTTACTAAAATTTTTTTAATTTCGGTTGTACAAAATATAAATCGAACATATTTAGGTGGTTCCTCCAATATTTTTAATAAGGACTGTGCACCTGCCTTAGACATTGCCTGTATCTCATCTAGTATTAATACCTTAAATTTGCCTTGTGTTGGTGGATATCGGCAAAATTCAATTAAATCTCTGACAGAATCTATTCCGGTTGCTGTTGCACAATCTTGCTCTATAACATCTAAATGATTTGAATTTGAAATAGCTTCACAATTGCTACAAAAATTTTTCTCACATAATTTTTCTATTCCATTTTCGCAATTAAGACTTTTTGCAATAATACGAGCAATTGATGTTTTACCTGTTCCTCGTATTCCGTGAAACAAATAAGCATTTGGGATTTTTTGATTTTTAATAGAGTTAAATATGGTTTTTGCTACAATGTCTTGACCTATCAAATCATTTAATTTTTTAGGTCGGTATTTCAAAGCTAAAACTTTTGATTCATTCATAAATTATCAGGGCCAATCAACCTGAAAAATACTGGTTACTGTTGCTTTCTTTCGAACCTGGCAGGATTGACCGTATATCCACCTGATTGACCCATAAATATTATATCAGTAATTATTTTAATAAAAAATAATTTATAATATTTCACCTATTTCTAAAAGATGATTGTTTAAACACACCTAACAATTGAAACTCGGAACAATGCAATTCTAAGTCACTCAAAGCACCTGAAATTTTTTCTTCAACAATATGACCCTGAACCTCACAAAAAAAGAAATATGATGAAAAAGTTCCTTTTTCTGGGAAAGATTGTAATTTAGTCATATCAACTTGCCTTAAACTCATTCCAGTTAAAGATTGAAAGAGTGCAGATGGCTTATTTTTTAATTTGAACAAAAATGAAGTAATATATTTTTCTTTTTCACTAAAATTTGGTTGAGTAACATCTTTTTGAAAAACTAAAAATCTTGTATAATTTTCATCCTCATCTTGAATTTTTGAGCTTATAACCTCTAATCCATATATTTCTGCACTGTGCAAGGATGCTATAGCAGCTTTAGACTTATCATTTTGTTTAGCAACATAAGCTGCACTTCCAGCGGTATCTGCCATAACATTTTCAGTAAAATTATTTTCTCTTATAAATGAATTAGTTTGGCTTAGTGCTGCTGTATGCGAATAAACGTTTTTAATATCTTTTAATTGTGTGCCAGGGATACCTAGAAGACTGTGATTAATTTTAAAAAAATGTTCTGCAACAATATTAAGTCTGTATTTTAATATAAGTGTTTCAATATTTATTGAGCCAATCAATTGATTTTGCTCTGGAACCAAAGCTTTTACATTATTATTATTTTTTGCTAGTTCAAAGGCATCCTGAAAGGTTCTGCAAGATATAGTTTTTTCACAATCTGGATAATTTTCTTTTATACAACTTTCACTGTATGATCCCGGAATTCCTTGGTAAGCAAATTTCATAGCATCTTATATTCTAAAAATTATTTCTTTCCAATATTTTTTTAAATTTTACAAAATCAGCCTTTGTATCTATGCCCATTGGTTTTGTCTCGGCTAAGACAACATGTATTGGAATTTGATTATCTAAAGCCCTTAATTGTTCAAGTTTTAATTTTTTTTCTCGTAAAGTTTGTTTTAGTGAGACAAATAACTTAAGTATCTCAAATTTATATATATAAATTCCTATGTGTTGGTAACAATATTTATTGTTATCTTTTTTTGAAATTCTAAAAAAATTCTTTGCCTCTGAGAATGTTTTATTATTTATTTTTTTGTAGGTTTTAACTTTTACTATATTTTTGTCATTAAATTTTTTTCTTGTTTTATTATCATTAATTTGACATGCTAAAGTTCCAATTTTTAATTTTTTCCTAGTTGTTACTTTAATAAGTCTATTTATATCTTTAACTGAAATTAAAGGCTCATCACCTTGAAGATTTACCACATAGTCATCATTATTTAACTTTAACCTCTTTGCCCCTTCATAAATTCTATCAGTGCCTGTTCTATGCTTATTTTTTGTTATAATGCAATTATTTTTAAATTTTTTTAAGGCTTTTAATATTTTTATGTCACCTGTGACCACATAAACTTGTCTTATTTTAGTTTCTTTAGCTTTTTTGTAAACGTGAGCTATCAATGGAATACCTTTTACCTTTAAGAGAGGTTTTCCAGGCAATCTACTTGCTGAGTATCTTGAAGGTATTAAAATAACTACTTTTGGCATATTGTTTTATAATTATGCGTCTTTCAGACGCAAAAAAAAATATTAAAAATTTTGTTTTTTTGACAAAATTAATGTTATACGAATTATTATATTAATATGTATGAATTTCAAAAAATAATCACTTCAATATTTTTGGTAGTTTTGGTCGTATTTGGGATTGCTAAATTGAGTAATTTTATATTCAAAACAGATGAAAATGTCGTTGCATATAAAGTTGAAGTAATCGAAAAAGAAAAGGCAGCTACATCAGAAAAAGTGTTTGATTTAGCATCTTTTGTTTCACTTGGTGATGTAGAACATGGAAAAAAAGTTTTTAAAAAATGTGCAGCCTGTCATAGTATTAAGCAAGGTGGAAAAAACAAAATAGGTCCAGCACTTTGGTCAGTAATGCAGAGAAAATCAGGAGAGTTATCTGATTATAATTATTCTAAAGCTTTGATAAATCATGGAAAGACATGGTCATTTGCAGAGCTAAATGGATTCCTTCTTAAACCCGCAACATGGATAAAAGGAAATAAAATGGGTTTTGCAGGATTAAAAGATGAAAAAGATAGATCAAGCGTTATTTTGTATATGAACGAAAGTTCAGATCAACCATTACCGCTACCTTAATTTATTAAGACAATATAGCAATATAGACTTTTGAACATGTATTCTATTTTGTGCTTGTTGCCAAACTTTTGACTTACGACTAGAGAATATCTCCTCATCTACCTCTTTTCCCCTTGGCAAGCAGTGCAAAAAAACGCAATCTTTTTTAGCAAAACTTAAGAGTTTTTTATCAATTTTAAATTTTTTAAAATGTTTTAACTTTTTTTTTTTATTAACCTTATCATTCATTGATATTACTTTATCTGAAAAAATTACGTCAGCATCTTTAGCTGCTTTTTTTGGATCATTATAAATATGAACTTTACTCATATTTCTTTTTATGTATTTCATAATATTTTTGTTCGGTTGGTAATTTTTTGGACAACCAATTTTTAGCTTAAATGAAAATTTTATTGACGCCGCAATCAAAGAATTTAATACATTATTGGAGTCTCCGATCCAAGATATATTTAATTTCGATATTTTTCTTTTTTTTATTTCTTCAACAGTAAAAATATCAGATAAAATTTGAGTTGGATGGGACGACGGACTTAACCCATTTATAATAGGAATTGACAAATATTTTTTGAATTCATTTAATTTTGTTTCATTATCTGTTCTAAGCATAAAAGCATTTCCAAAATTTGACAAAATTTTTGCGGTATCGGCTATACTTTCTCCTCCTTTTGCTAAGTGTAATTCATCTGGTCTTAAAGTTAAAGTACTACCGCCTAATTGCTTAATTGCTAGATAAAAACTTAATCTTGTTCGTAGACTAGACTTTTCAAACATTTGAATTAATAAATTTCCTTTTAATGGCGATCCTGGGTCCACGTCTAGATTGTTTAATCTTTTTCTAAGAGTCTTTCTTTTTTTTGCATCAATTAAAATTTTTCTCAGATCTTTTGCTGGAATATCTTGTAAATTTATAAAATGTTTCATTTAGCTAAAATTTTTACATACATTGTTTATAATTTTTAATGCTCGATTTAATTCTGTTTTTTTAACATTTAAAGGAGGTAAAATTCGAATTACATTTTCTGACGCTCTAATAGTTAACAATCCATTATCCATTAATTTCTCTATAAACTTTGACTGATCTTTTTGAAGTTGTAAACCAATCAATAAACCTCTGCCTCTGATTTCTCTTATAATATTTGGGTATCTATCTTTTAATTTATTTAGTTTTGATAAAAAATATTTTGATAAATTTTTCACATTGTTTAAAAACTTTCTGTTAGACACTATGTCCATTACAGCATTTCCAACAACCATAGCCAAAGGATTTCCTCCAAAAGTAGATCCATGAGTACCTGGTGTCATGCCTGAAGCAACTTTTTTATTCATTAAAACTGCACCAATTGGAAATCCGCCTCCAATTCCCTTTGCAATTGGAACAATATCAGGTTTTATTTTAGATTTTTCAAAAGCAAAAAAATCACCAGATCGAGAAATTCCACACTGTACTTCATCAAGAATTAATAATATTTTTTTCTTATCACATAACTTTCTTAATTCCTTGAGACACCAGTCAGGAATTTCTTTAATACCACCTTCCCCCATAATTGGCTCAACCATAATTGCGGCTGTATTTTTATTAATTTTTTTTTTTAAAGCCTCATGATTTCCAAATATAAATGTATTAAAACCAGGTAGTTTTGGACCAAATCCTTCTGTCATTTTTTTTGATCCACTTGCAAAAATTGCAGCAATTGTTCTGCCATGAAAAGAATTTTTTACACATAAAATTTGATTTTTTTTTGGTTTACCAATAGAGTAAAAATATCTTCTAGCAACTTTGATGGCAGCCTCAGTAGCCTCAGCTCCACTATTCTGAAATATTACAGAATGAGCAAATGTTTTTTTACAAAGTTTTTTGGCTAACTTCTCTCCCTCTGGAATTTGAAATGCATTAGAAACATGCCAAAGTTTTTTTGATTGTTTTTTAAGAGCATCTACTAATTTTGGGTGAGAATGGCCTAAAGAATTTACAGCTATACCGCTCACAAAATCGAGATATTTTTTTCCATTTGTTGCATAGAGATAGCTTCCTTTTCCATATTTAAAAGCAATATTTTTTCTATTGTATGTTTTGGCTAAATAACTCATGATTAAGATTTTATTTTATAGCCTTTTTTATAAAGCAAGTAGGATATCAGCCAAACCATTAAGGCTAAAATTGTCAAATAACATAAACCAATCTTAATTGAACCATCAGATTGTCCAATAAAAGCAAAACGGAAACCATCTATCATATAAAAAAATGGATTATAATAACTTAATGTCTTAAGAATACTTGGTAATTCACTAACTGAATAAAAAGTACCAGATAAAAAAGACAAAGGAACGATTACAAAATTAGTAATAGTAGCCATATTGTCAAATTTATCAGCCCAAAGTCCAGCACAAATACCTGCTGCACCTAAAATAAATGAACACAAAATAACATATATGATAAGGAGAAATGGGTATTCAATTTTTATATCAATAAATATTGTAAAAATAATAATTGATAGGAAAGTTATTATTATTGCCCTTGTTATTGATGCAGAAATAATTGACAAAGTTACTTCTGCTGAAGACAAAGGCGCACCTATTAAATCTACAATATTGCCCATTACTTTACCCATTAGAATTGATGATGAAGAGTGAGCAAATGATTGAGATATAAATTGCATTGCAATCAAACCCGGAGCTAAAAAATTAATAAATACAACTCCTAATACATCTGATCTACTGTCACCAATTGCTAAATTTATAACTGTCAAAAATAAAATTGCTGTTATTATTGGTCCGACAATGGTTTGGCCAGCTACGGATAAAAATCTTAAATTTTCTTTTAAAACTAATGACTTAATTCCTATCCAATTAATGTTAAACCTTCTCACTCCTATTTTGTATTTATTATTAATTTCACTCATACTTTTCTATAAATGATAAAAAGTGTTAATAAATTAAAAAATTTGCTTGTTATTATTGCTAATTAATAATAACTATATATTGTTTATATTAATAACTAATATACCTTATATAGACTTATGAGCTGGACTGAAGAAAAAGTTAATATATTAAAAGATTTATGGGGTAAGGGTAAAACTGCAAGTCAAATTGCTGAAATAATTGGCGGCGTAAGTAGAAATGCAGTGATTGGTAAAGCACACCGTTTAAATTTAAGTGCTAAAATTAAAACAAGAACAGCAATTACCTCAAACAATTTAAAAAATAATTCAAATCTAAATAACTCACATAAAATAAAACGAGGCAGAAAATTTAAATTTCAATCTCTTCTATTGGATAAAAATTTTGAACCTGCTAAAAACTTACAATTAGAAGAACTAAATGAAAACACATGCAAATACATGGAAGGTCATCCTGATGAGGAGGGCTCTTCTTTTTGTGGCAGGAAAAATGTAGAGAAATTTTCCTATTGCCCTCTTCACCTTATGATTATTTTCCAACCTAAAGGAAAAAAAGAGGATGTCCTTGAAAAAGACGAGGTTCCAAAGTTTATTGAAAAGAAAATTAAGTCGGCTTGATAAAACTATTTTAAAATTTTGTCTTTTGCCTTTTTAAATTCCTCCTGAGTAATCACTCCATCATCGAGCATTTTTTTTAATTTAGAAATTTCAATTGAAAGATCTTGTTTTATCTCACGAGTATCGCTTTCCTCTTTCTCTTTAGACAATTCACTTTTAGCTTCTACACCTCTAGTTATAGCTTTGACTGCTAAATATAAAACAAAAATTAAAATAAATGCTACGACTACATAAATAATATTTGCTAACATAAATACCTAACTTTTTTTAAAATCCTTGACTGAAAATTGGCCACCTTCTCTCCAGTTATAAGCATACTTCATAACGCCCTCTTCAAAATTTATTTTGCTAGGATATCCTAAATCAAAATTATTCAAATTATTTTTGGAGCTAATATTATCATATTTTAGTAAATTTAATTGATCAACTGTTAAAAGAGGATTTGGCATTTTTTCCAAAATTTTTGCTGAAAATTTAGCGAGAAAAAGAGGCAAAGGCAAGAACACTCTTTTTTTATTTATGCATTTACACAAAGTATTTAAAATCTCTAAAAATGTTAAATTTTTTGGGCCTACAGTTTCGATTTTTTTTCCTTTTATATTATTTTCAATTACGTGAAAAATTATGTCTGTTAAATCTGAGGCATGAATAGGCGCAAATTTGGTTTTACCTCCATAGTATAATGGAAATATTGGAAAGAAATTTAATAAACTCATAAATCTTGTGGTAAAGGAGTCGTTCACTGAATAAACTATAGATGGTTTTAGTATAGTTGCAGAGGGCAAATTTTCAAAAATTTTGTTTTCTCCCTTGGCTTTAGAAGCAGCGTATTTTGAATCGCTAGCATTTTCTACCCCAAGAGATGAAATATGTATCAAATGTTTATTTTTCTTCTTGCATATCTCAGACAAAAATTTTGGGAATAAAGTGTGTATTTTTTCAAATGTATTTATTTTTCCGCTTTCAAATAATATTCCAATTAAATTAATAACTATATCTGTATTATCGACTAGCTCGCTAACTTTTTCATAATCAAATATTTTAGTCTCTTTGATATCAATATATCCTATTGATCCACTAGTTTTTAAAAAAATAGCTTTATGCAGGTTTCTAGTCTGACAAATTACTTTATAATTGTTTTTTGTTAGTTTTCTTATCAGGTGCCTTCCAATTTGCCCAGTTGATCCAAATATTAATATTTTTTTTTTAAGCATTTATTAGACAATATTGTTTTGTATTTATATATATAACTAAAAAATGAATATCAAAATATATAATAATGACCTGCCATCAGATTTAGATTTGTCAGGAGAAAAAGTAGTTGCATTAGATAATGAGGCCTTAGGTCTTGTTTTAGGAAGAGATCCTTTAACTCTTGTACAAATAGGTCTAAAAAATAATAATTTTTATTTAGTAAAATTAAATAGAGAAACTTACGAAGCTCCCAATCTAACAAGATTTTTATCAGGTTCCGATACGGAATTTATTATGCACTATGCGAGGCAAGATCTTTTATGGTTAAAATATCATTTGAATGCTGAACCTAAAAAAATATTTTGTACTAAGCTTGCCTCTAAGATAGCAAGAACAGCAAGTCAATATCATGGATATAAAGAGCTAGTAAAAGAGATATGTGGAAAAGATATTTCTAAAAAGGAACAACAAAGTGATTGGGGAAATCCAGATCTTTCTGAAAAACAAATTAATTATGCTGCCCAAGATACTCAATATTTATTTCAAATAAAAGATAGATTAATAAAAATGTTAGAGCGAGAAAATAGATTAACTCTTTATAATAAATGTGTAAAAATGATTCCAACTTTAGTAGACATGGAGATAAAAGGATTTAAAATTTCAATATTTGAACATTAAATGAAAAGTAGTAATTTAAGAAATATAGCTAAAGGTGTTTTAGAATTAGAAATTTTAGCATTAAAGAAATTAAAGAAGTCAATAAATAAAACTTTTGAAGATGCAGTTAACGCAATAGTAAATTGCAAATCCAAAGTTATAGTTTGTGGTGTTGGTAAAAGCTATTTAATAGCATCAAAGGTAAGTAGCACTATGTCTTCAGTTGGTTGTGCAGCATTTTCTATAAATGCTAATGAGTGTTCTCACGGAGATTTAGGAAGCATCACTAGAAAAGACGTCTTAATAATAATCAGTAATTCTGGAAAAACAGAAGAATTAAAACCAGTTATTCAATATGCAAATAGAAATAAAATTAACTTGATAGGCATAACCTCAAAAAAAAATTCTCTTTTATATAAAGCATCTGACATTAAATTATTAATACCGGAAGTTAAAGAAGCGGGTTTAAGCATTGTGCCAACTAGTAGCACTACAGAGCAAATTGCTATAGGAGATTGTCTTGCTATTGCAGCTTTAAATAAAAAAAAGTTTAGTAAGAAACACTACAAGTTGCTACATCCTCATGGAAGTATTGGAAATCAGCTTAAAACAGCAGAAGATCTAATGATATCAAAAAATGGTGTTCCTTTTATTGATGAAACTAAAAATATGAAAGCAGCTATTGATTTAATTACAAAAAAAAAACTAGGTGTATTAATTGCAATTAATAAAAATAAATTAACAACAGGAATTATAACGGATGGGCAATTAAGAAGAGCTAATCAATATAACAAGAATATTTTGAATTTAAAAGTGAAAGACGTTATGACAAAGAATCCTCTTAGTGTCAATAAGGATACGCTTGCTGCAAAAAGTCTCTCAATAATGTCTGAAAATAAAATAACTAGCTTATGTGTTCACAAAAATAAAAATAAAAAAAAAACAATAGGTATTCTGCACATTCATCATATCCTAAATGCAAATATTCAATAAATGAGAAAATCTTATTTACAAATATTACTTGTGATTGTTTGTATATTTTCTACTTATTTAGTTTATGAGCGTTTTTTCAAAAATAAGACTTTTGTTCAAGACGAAAGCGAAATTAACATTAAAAGTGAAAATATATCAATTAGTCAATCTGAAGAAAAAAGTAATTCTGATGAAAAAGAAAAAAATTTGATAAGCAATTTAAAATATAAATCATTTGACTCAATGGGTAATGAATATTTAATTAATTCTAAATCAGCAGAACTATCCTCAAAAAACGATGAATTAATTAAACTTATAGACGTTTCAGCAAAAATTATTTTAAAAAAAAAATCTCCGATTTTGATAAAATCTGATTATGCAATGCACAATAAAAATAAGTTTGATACAAAGTTTTACGGTAATGTTATTATTACACATGAGGACATAAAAATTTTATCAGAAAATCTTGACATGATGTATAACAATAATTTTGTAAGTCTTTATAATATAAAAGAAATATACGACAATGATATTCAACTAAAAGCTGATAAAATTGATTTTGATATATTGACTAAAAACGTAAGTATAAATATGTATGAAAATACAGAAAAAGTAAAAATTATATATAAATAAAATGGGCTTAGTTAAAAAATTTTATATAACTAAATTTAAGGAGGAAAGACCTAAAATTGAGCTTAAAAATATCTCTTTATCTTTTAATAAAAGACAAATTCTAGATAATATTTCCCTTACTATAAGAGAGGGAGAAATTTGTGGATTACTTGGACCAAATGGTGTGGGTAAATCCACAATATTCAACATAATAATTGGACTATTAAATCCTGATTATGGTGAGGTTTTTATAAATAAAAAAAAAGTAACTAATTTGCCAATTTATAAAAGAGCTTTAGATTTTGGCGTTAGTATTGTTCCGCAGTCGGGGGGGATTTTTTCTGACCTAACTTGTTATCAGAACCTTAATGCAATAGCGGACTTGGTAATTAAAGAAAAAAAAGATAGAAATTTTAAAGTGGAAAAAATGATTGCTAAGTTTGAACTTGATGCAGTAAAAAATATTAAGGCCAAACACCTTTCTGGCGGGCAAAAGAAGCGGGTTTCCATCGCTATGGCTTTGTTATCAAATCCAAAAATAGTTTTAATGGACGAGCCATTCCAGGGACTAGATTTAATGTCAACAAATTATCTTCAGGAAACTATAGTAAATCTGCAAACTGAAGATATAAATAGGTGTTGCGTAATATCTGATCACGCAGCTAGAGATTTATTAAAAATATCAGACCGTGCTGTGGTTTTGGCAAATAAAAAAATAATTGCCCAGGGAACCCCAAAAGATTTAATTAATAATGAACAAGCTAAAAGTTTTTACTTTGGAGAAACTTTTAATATTAATTAATTTTGATGAAAAATTATTTGTCAATAAACTCTCTGATTCCGAGCTTTAATAAAATCTTAAATGTTCCAGGCGACAAATCTTTATCTATCAGGTGGGTTTTGTTGGCCTCACAAGCTATAGGAAAATCCAAAGCATACAATTTGTTAGAGTCAGACGACGTTATTAGCGCAATAGTTTCAATGAGAAAACTTGGTGTTGAAATCTTAAAAAGGAAGAGTTGTTACGAAATAAACGGTGTTGGATTAAGTGGTTTTAGACATAATAATAATGTAAATTTAGATGCAGGTAATTCAGGCACATTTGCACGTCTTTTGTGTGGTGCTTTAGCTGGAAACATTACTAATGTTAAAGTAACTGGAGACTCAAGTCTGTCAAAAAGAGATTTTTCTAGAGTGGTAAAACCGTTAGAACTATTTGGTATTAATATTAAAACTAATAAAAATAAACTGCCAATAACTATTAAAGGTTCAAAGTACTTAAGACCAATTTTTTATAAAGAAGATAAAGGAAGTGCGCAAGTTAAAAGTTCTATATTATTAGCATCACTAAATACTCCAGGACAAACTATTGTTAAATCAAAAATATCGAGAAACCATACAGAACTAATGTTTAAAAATTGTTTAAAAATACCCCTGAAGATTAAAAGATCTAATGGTTATGAGATTATTAAAGTAAATGGTAAAACAAATTACAGAGGTTTTAATTATAATATTCCTGGAGATATCAGTTCAGCTGCATTTTTTATAGCTTTGACCATTTTAGCAAATAAATCGAGACTTAAGATGAAAAATATAAACTACAACAAATCAAGAATTGGTATAATTGAAATATTGAAAAAAATGAGAGCTAAAATAAAAATTTCTAATATTAAAAATTATAAGGGAGAAAAAGTAGCTGATATTTCTGTTACAAGTAGTAAGAATTTAATTGGTATAAATTGTCCCAAATCATTAAATACTAAATCCATAGATGAATTTTTAATAATTTTTTTAGTATGTGCAAAAGCCAAAGGTATTTCGAAATTTAATGGCATTAGTGAACTTAGGCAAAAGGAAAGTGATAGATTAAAGATGGCTGCAAAATTTTTAAAATCTATTGGAATAAAGATAGACGAAAAATTTGATAGTCTAAAAATTTATGGAAATCCAAATCTTAAAATAAAAAAGAAAGTTATAATTAAAAATTTTTTAAAGGACCACAGAGTATTTATGATGTCATGTGTGGCCGCTCTCACTTTAGGAGGAAATTTTAAAATATATGATAAAAATTCGGTCGACTCTTCATTTCCTAATTTTCTAAATTTATTAAAAAAATTAGGGGCAAAAATTGATAATACACACACAAACTGAGAAAATATTATAAAAATAATATGAAATTACAAGATTCATATCTTGATTAATAACTAAATTTTAAATAAAAGAATTTTTTAAAAATTATTTATTAATAAAAGAATGGAAATATATAAAGAAATTACATCAGCTAAAGATAAAGAGTTTGCAAACTTATTAAGTAATCAATCCAAAACGAAAATAGAAGAAGGTAAAATTTACGAAGCTACAGTTACAAAAATTTCTCAGAAATATTGCTGGGTACATTTAGATCAATTAAAATCTGAACCAGCGATTGATATAAATGAGATAAAAGAAATTAATCTCTTAGATAAATTAAAAGAGGGATCAAAGTTAAAAATTGTAGTCGAAAATCTAGAATCAAGAACTGGTGAAATTGTTGTTTCCGCTTCTAAAGCAAAAAAAATTGAGGGATGGGAAACTCTTCTTAAGAAGTACGAAAATAATGAAGTAATCAAAATTAAAATTAAAAATAAAATAAAAGGTGGCTTTGTATGTGAGGAAATTGAGACAAAACATTTATTATTTATGCCAGCATCTCAACTTTCATCAAGACCAAGTAAAGAAAGTGCTAATGTTATAAATTCTGAAATGGAAGTCAAAATTATTCAAGCTGATAGAAAAAGAGCAAATTTATGCTGTTCAAGGAGAGAACTAATAAGTGAAAATAAAAAAGGAGATCAGAAACAAAAATTTGATAAATATAACCTAGGAGATCGTGTAGATGATGCTGTAGTGAAAAGTATAACAGATTGGGGTTTGTTTTTTGAAATAAATGGTGAAATAGATGCGTTGTGTCACTCATCTTGCTGTAGTTATCAAAGAATTGAGAATTTAAATGATATGTTTGAGGTCGGACAAAAAATACCTGTTGAAGTAATTAGTAAAGATGAAAAGAAACTTCAAATTGGTGTAAGTATTAAAGCACTTTTAAAAAATCCTTTCGACAATATAAATAACTATAAAGTGGGGGAAAACTATGAAGTTGTAGTAAAGAAAGTACTTGCTTACGGGTTATTTTGTGAACTTGAGGACTCATTAGTAGCTTTGTTACATCAATCTCAAATATCATGGACTGAGAAAAATCCATTTCCAAAAAATTATTTTAAAGTTGGTCAAAAAATTAAAGCACAAATAATTTCAATTGATAAGGATAACCAAAGAATTTCTATATCTCATAAACTTACTCAAGCAAATCCGTATGAATTAGTTAAAAATAAATTCGGATCTGATACTTCAATAGAAGTTACAGTAGTTGATAAAAATGAGAGTGGATTGTTAGTCAAACTTCCAGAGGTAAATTTAGATGCATTTTTACACCAAAATCAATTAAGTTGGACTGGAAATTTTAAGGAGCAGTTACAAAATTATAAAAAAGGAGATAAACTTAAAGTTAAGATTGTAGATATATCTGTTGAAAACAGCAAAATATTGGTTAGCAAAAAAGCTTTAGAACAAGATCCAATGAGCTTTTGGGATGGAAAAAAGATTGACGATATTGTTACAACGAGAGTAATTTCTGTAGACAAAAAAGGGTTAATAGTTAAACCTGAAGGGTCAGAATTGGAAATTTTTATTAAAAAAAACCAAATAGCCATAGAAAATGCAGATGCGAGAGCAGAGCGTTTTACGGTATCTGATGTTATCGATTGCGCAATAACTGAAATCTCATTAGAGAAAAGGAAAGTTTCATTAAGTATTAAAAGAGTAGAAGAAATAAATAATGAGATTGCAATAAAGAATTACGGCGATTTATCATCGGGTAAATCTTTACCATTTGCAAGTTTATCAGATAAGTTGAGTAAAAAAGATAAGAACAAAAAATAAAAATATTGTCAAAGAATAAGTCAGACATTTTAAAACAATTATCCATAAACTTTCCAAATTTTTTAAAAAAAGATCTCTCAAAGGTAATTGAAATTATTTTAGAAAATATAAAAAACTCTTTAAAAAATAATGAAAGAGTTGAGTTAAGAGATACCATGATTTTTGAGGCAAAATCTTTTAAAGCAAGGTATGCTAGAGACCCAAGAAATAATCAGAAAGTATTTGTTCCTGATAGAAAATTAATTAAATTTAAAATTTCAAAGAAATGGCAAAAAGAAATTAATGAAAAGTAAAATTTTTATAGCTTGCGATACCACGAGCACAAAAAAAATTAAGGAAATTATTAGTAAAACTAAGAATTCCAGAATAAAAATTGGCTATAAATTTGGTCTAGAATTTTTAAATTCTAAAAATGGCAGAGCTTATCTATCAAAAATCAGAAATAAGACAATTTTTGCTGACCTAAAACTTCATGACATACCTAATACTTGCACATCAGCGATTAATGCAATTAAAGATTTAAAAGTTAATTATTTAACAATACATATAAGCTCAGGTTTAGAAGCTCTTAAAGCTGCAAAAAAAGCTTCAGGTAAAATTAAATTGATAGGTGTAACGATATTAACCTCTTTGAACAATAAGGCTTTAAAGGAGATTGGATTTGACAAAGATGTTAAAAAATTAGTTCTTCATCAGGCAAGATTGGCAAGCAAAGCAAAACTTGATGCAATTGTTTGTAGTGCACAAGAGGTAAAATTGGTAAAAAAAGTATTTAAAAAAGAAATAATAACACCTGGCATAAGATTTAACTCAAAAAAAAATGATCAAAAGAGAATTTTGACCCCGAAACAAGCCATTGCAAATGGTGCTAATTGGCTTGTGATAGGTAGAGACATAACCGAAGGTAATATCAAAAAAAATATTAAAAAATTAATTGATCACTTAAATCGATGATTAAAGGATTAAAGATTTGTGGTGTCTCAGATCCTGAAACTTTAAGTTATATCTTAAATCACAATCAAAGACCTACTATGATTGGTTTCATAACTAATTACGAAAAAAGTAAAAGATTTATTGAATATGAAAAACTAAAAAATTTAATTAACATAGATAAAAAAAATGTAAGCTTTGTATCTGTTCTTGTAAATCCAGATGATAAAATCTTAGAGAAAATTAAAAATTTAAATTTTGATTATTACCAATTATACGACGTTAGTTCTGAAAGAACTAAAGAAATTAAATTAAAATATAAAATCAAAATAATTAGCGCAATTACTGTTTCAGGTAAAAATGATGTGATTAAATATAAAGACTACCTAAATATCTCAGATATAATTCTATTTGACTCAAAGGGTTACCATAAATCTGAAAGTTTTGATCATAGCCTACTAGATGAAGTGCCTCATAAATTAAATAAAATGATTGCAGGAAATATACAAATAGATGATATTCCAAAATTTAGAGATAAAGACTTCATAATTGACCTTAGTGGAGCAATTGAAGATAAAAATGGAAAAAAAGATATAAATAAAATTAATAAATTGTTAAATTTATTTAAAAAAATATGAAACTTAAAAAGAGAATTCCAGTAATTGATCAAGGAAATAAACTAGGTTTTTGGGGAGGTAAGTTTGGTGGAAATTTTGTTCCCGAAACGTTAAAAAAACCAATCGAAGATTTAGAAATTCTCTTTAATAATCTCAAAGAAGACAAAAAATTCATTGCTGAAAGGGATAAATATTTCAAAAATTGGATAGGTACTCCTACCAGATTCATAAAATTAGAAAATTTAACAAAGCATGTAGGTGGAGCTCAAATTTATTCTAAAGTTGTCTCGGACGCAAACGGTGGGGCACACAAGATTTACAACGCAACGGTCCATTGTTTACTTGCAAAACGCTCTGGTAAAAAAGTTATTTGTGGAGACACTGGCGCAGGGTATGCGGGTAAAATGTTAAGTATGGCCGCAAAAAAGTTTGGTCTTAAATGTAAAATCTTTATGGGTGCAAAAGATATTGCAAGACAACAACCAAATGTAAAAGCGATGAAAAAAAATGGTGCCGAGGTAGTTCCAGTTTATTCAGGAAGCCAAACGCTTGTGGATGCTGTTTCAGAGTGTATGAGGTTCTGGGTTGCTAACTGTGATACAACTGCCATGTGTGTGGGTAGTACGGTAGGACCAGCAGTTTTTGTTAGAATTTGCGGTTGGAGCACTAGTCAAATTTCGAGAGAACTTAAAGTTCAATTAATTGAAGAGTTTGGATCAATTCCAAAAAAACTTAAACTTTACAATTGTGTAGGAGGTGGAAGTTCAAGTTTTGGGTTTTGGAATGAGTTTATGGATTATGATAAAAAACAGTGTGAATTTATTGGCGTAGAAGCTGGAGGACCTGCAAAAAGTAAAAAACATGCAGCGCCTTTAACTTATGGTTCTAAAATTGGAATTCTTCATGGTGCAGCTCAATACGTTAATCAAAACTCAGATGGACAAATAGAAGAAACAGAATCTATCTCAGCTGGTTTGGATTACCCTGGAATTTCTCCGCTGCATTGTTTTTTAAAAGACACAAAGAGGGCTAGATACACATCAGCAAGCGATGAGGATGCACTAAAAGCATACAAGTTAGTAACAAAATTTGAAAAATTAAGGCCCTCTTTAGAACCGAGCCATGCATTCTTTGTTGCAATAGTTGAATCAAAAAAATTTAGCAAGGATACGATAGTAGTCGTTAATAGCTGTGGGGATGCTTACAAAGATAAGAAAATTTTAGAGCAAAGGTTAGGAATAAAATATGTTAAATCCAATTAGTGCTGCATTTAAAATAGCTAAAAAAGAAAAAAGGCCAGCTTTGTTAACATACACTGTTGCAGGTGATGGATCAAAAAAACAATCCTTAAACATTCTAAAATCAATATCTGAAAATGTTGATATTCTAGAAGTTGGGGTTCCGCATAATACTCCAGTTGCAGATGGTAGCCAAATTCAAACCAGCGCATATAGAGCTATAAAAAATGGAATTAAAATTAATGATATTTTTAATATTATTAAAAAATTTAAAAAATCACGCAAAAATAAACCCGTAATATTAATGGGTTATTACAATATGATTTTTCAGTATGGTGAGAACAATTATATAAACAAGTGTAAAGCCTCTGGCGTTAATGGATTGATAGTCGTAGATTTGCCTTGGCCAGAAAATAAAAATTTTGCTAAAAAATGCAAAAGTAAATCAATTTATTTTATTCAGCTATTATCACCAACAACCACCGATACAAGGCTTAAGAAAATAATTAAAGACTCTCATCAAATGAATTATTTTATCTCAATGTTGAGTACTACAGGAGGTAAATTAAAAGTGACACCCAAAGAAATACTTAAAAATTATAATAAAATCAAAAAAATAGATCCAAAAAAACAGACTGTGATTGGATTTGGAATCACCGAAAAAACAATTGGAAAACTTAAATCGGCAGATGGATTGGTTGTAGGTAGTGCAATTTGTAAAGAAATTACTAGAAGTTTAAACAATAGACAAAATCCTGTCACAAATGTAAGTAGATTAGTAAAAAATTTAAAGAAAAAAACAACATGAATTGGATAAAAAAAATTAAATATTTAGGTCAAAGAATTAAAATAAATTTTAAAAAAAAATTCCCAACTAAAGAAGAAGTTGAGAACTCAGATTGGACTAGCTGTTGTACTGGCCCGATATTAAAAAAAGATTTGGAAGATAATTTTTGGGTTTGTAATGCTTGTGGAAAGCATCACAGAATAAACTGTTTGCAAAGGTTTAATATTTTTTTTGGTAAAGATAATTACGAAATTATAAAAACTCCAATACCTGGAGATGAAAACCCTTTAAAATGGGAGGATGTAAAACCGTATAAAAATAGGCTAGCAGATGCAAAGAAAAAAACTGGACAGGACTGCGCAATAATTGTGGCTAAAGGAAAAATAAACAACATTGAGGTAATAGCTGCTGCATCAAATTTTGAATTTTTAGGAGGCTCTGTATCTATAGCGGAATCGGAGGCAATAGTTTATGCCGTCCAAAATGCAATAGATAATAAAATTCCTTTTGTAAATTTTTGTAGTGGTGGAGGAATGAGGATGATGACTTCTGCAGTTAGTCTCACAGCAGGGATGGGCAAAACAACAATTGCAATTAATGAACTTAAAAAATCTAAATTGCCTTACATAGTTTGTATTGTAGATCCTTGTGCTGGAGGAATTTCAGCAAGTTATGGAATGACAGCCGATGTTATATTTGGAGAGTCAGGTGCACTTTGTGCTTTTGCTGGTCGTAGAGTTGTACAAGCAACTGTGAAACAAGAATTACCTAGTGACTTTCAAACTGTCGAATTTTTAGAAAAACATGGGTTTATTGATAAAGTAATACATAGAAGAGATTTAGCATCAGAGATTGGTAATATATTATCTATATTGCTTAACAAAAATACTGAGGTAAATTTAACAGCAAATAATGAAACTTCAGAAAATATTGAGCAGATTACAAAAGCTGCATCCTAAAGAAATTGATCTTAGTCTAGTTCGTATTAAAAATCTCCTACACAAACTTGGAAATCCACAAAATAAAATTAAAGCTATTACTGTAGTAGGTACTAATGGAAAGAACAGCACAATAAATGCAATTTTCTCAATTTTAAAATCAGCAAACATAAAATGTAATGTTTATACAAGCCCTCATATTTTAAAAATAAATGAGAGGTTTATTTTTGATAATAAAGAAATTAATGATGAAGAATTGGCAGATTTATTTGAAGAAGTTGAAAGTATAAATGATAATAAACAAATAACATATTTTGAAATACTAACTGCCTGTTATTTTTACAGAGCTTCTAAATTTCCTGATAATATTAATCTTATAGAATCTGGGTTATTCCACAGGTTTGATGCTACTAACGTATTAGAAAAGAATATTGCTAGTATCATAACCTCAATTAGCTTAGATCACTTGGACTGGCTACCTGAGAATGAGAGAACTATTGAAAAAATCATATTTGAAAAAACTTCTTCATTATTAAAATCAAATATTATTGTTGCAAAACAAAGCACGGATGAAATTATGGAGTGTATAAAACAGGTAATTTCAAAAAATAATTCTAATAAAATTTATTTTAATGATGATTATAGCTTTTTAATTAATGAGAATGACTATTTTCATTATAGGGATAAATTTGGTAAATTAAAATTACCAATGCCAAATCTACTTGGCCAATTTCAGTTAGAAAATATATCAACTGCAATATCTACTCTGAGAAATCTAAAGTTTGATATTACAGAAGCAGATATTAGAAGTGGAATAACAAACCTAACGTCCTTAGCTAGACTTCAAGAGATAAAATCAGGTAAGTTAAAAGAATTAGTTAAAAACAACAGGTTAATTATCGATGGTAGCCATAACGAAAATGGCAGTAGGTCTTTAAATGATTATCTTCAAAGCTTAAATTGTAACAAGCATATAGTTGTTGGAATGATGGCAAACAAACATCATGAAAAATATATCAGTTATTTTAAAAATATTTCATCTTTAACAACTGTAGATATTCCAAATCAACCGAATTCGATAAGTGGAAAAGATTTAATGAAAAAATTTAAGGATTTACCAAACGTAAAATATCAACCTAATATATTAGAGGCAATTAAATCCATAAAATTAAAAGAGGGGGATGTTTTATTAATAACAGGATCTTTATATTTAGCTGGTGAAGTATTGAGTTTAAATTAAAGATTTTCTTTAATCCAATCTTGAATATTAGATTTTGTAGTAGCTCCAACTTTTGTACTTGCTAATTCTCCATCTTTAAAAAGGAGCATTGTGGGAATGCCTCTAACTCCAAACTTAGTTGGAGTATTTGGTTCTTCGTCAATGTTATGTTTGGCTACAACAACTTCTTTCATTTCATCAGAAATTGCCTCAAGATGTGGAGCAATCATTAAACATGGATTGCACCAAGATGCCCAAAAATCGGTAACAACAACTTTATTGTCCTTGATCATTTTTTCAAAAGTTTCATCTGTAGATTTTACTGTAGGCATAATTCTTATATATAAAAATTTAATTTATAATCAATATATAATTTTAATATTTTAATATTATCCACATTAAACATTTTCGTATTTTTTTTGTATTGACATAACATGATCATTTAATTCATCTAAAAATTTTAGTTTTTCCACATCATTTTGATCTGAATATTTATCTCTCAAAGTATCAATTTCAGTAAAACAAGCAGAGACTGTCCACCATTTTTCTTTACCAGTGCTTAATATTCTCTTTGCAATACCTTGCTCTATTTTTTTTCTTATGTCTTGAGGTAAGACTTCTGGAGCTTCTTGAAAAATAATTTTCTTACCAAAACCATGCAACCTTTCATCCTCAAATTTTGACAGTAGGCTAAGTTTATCCTTCCAATCTGCTGAATGCCAGGCAGGAAATAAGGCTGTATCTTTATTTGATGTGAATTTTGTATAAATACTTTCCTCAGCATATATATCCTCTTGATTTTTTGATTGTTCTTTATCTTCTGCAATTTCTCTTAAAGCTGTTAATATTTTTTGAGAAAAAGCTTCATTTTCCTTAACCATTTTAGATCTTTTGTTAATTAGTTCTAAATCCATTGCATTATAAGGTTCTGCTTGCATGCCATATTTTTTATCAAGAATTATTGGAGCTTTATTTGATCTTATAGTTCTTAAGAATTTAGGAGTTTTCTTCATTTCTGCTTTTAGTTCGCTTACTGACATTTTTAACAAAGGCTCTATATCAACTTTTAAGTCAACCGCCTGGCCCCATTGATAAATTGGATGTGTGCAGTATTTTGGATGAAGTGGACTCACAAGAAATAATCTGGATCGACCATAAAAATATTCATTAAGGGTAATGATATTCTCTTTTTTTATAATTGTTTCAGTCTCTATTTTATTAGAAGTTCTCAAAAACTCATTCCATGTATCGGGTTGTTTTCTTTTTATCAAACCAAGAACTTTTACAGTTAAGCTTGCATCAAATAATGCTGAGTGAGCTCCTGTTGAGTCGAACCCGTTCATTTTACTTAAAGATGCTAACTTAAACACTGGGTTATTTTTTTCATTTATTTCTGTCTCAAGTACATTTTGATCTACAGCATAGGCTGCTCTCGCAATGTTAATACCATCGTGACGCTTATTAGGTGAGGCATTGGTAATATATGGATATCGAATTCCCTTAAAAAATTCTTTTCTTAACATTTCGTCGTCGAATCCTATATTGCTCCAGCCAATAAAGCAGCAAGGAGTCCATCGTTTAAAAATTTTTTCTATTTCTCCCAACATTTGATAGTGACTTAAATTTCCTTGTGTAAGCTGCTTAATACTTGTTTTATTGACTATTAATGCCATTGCTTGAGGTATTTCGCCCTCAGGTAATCTGCATCTTAGATTGAATCTATCTTTCTCTTTGAAGTTTTCATCAACTAATATTCCTCCTATCTCAATTATACTTCCGAAGTCTGTAGAGGCCGAGGAGCTTTCCACATCCCATATACCTAGATTCATGTTTACCTTTTTTTAGCATTGTTTTGGTGAATATTTGAAGTTTTTAAGGAACTTAACTATTCGCATATAAACAATTAGCATTAAGTTAATATAACTCTTTTAATTAACTAAATTTTAATGTCAAGCTGAATTTTTAAGGTCATTAAATATTTTTAATCTGCCTAGAAATAAATTTTGATACATTAGTAATTCAGAACCTTCAATTATGAAATCCTGAAATAAGTTATCGACTGTGCATAACAGAATAACTCCTGATGAAATATTTGTTTTGTAAACAATATTATGGGCTAATGTATAAGCTCCAAGTTGTAAAAAATAATCTTGGATATAATCAGCTTTCTTTGGTCTATTCGCTTGTTTAAAGTCAAGAATGGTCAAATTTCCTCTATAAATTCCTATTAAGTCTGCGGTACCAGCATATTTATCCCTTGTATTAATGAGAGTTGCCTCCATCCCATAAATTTCTTCTAGCTTACCTTTGATGCCGTTTTCAATGATGACCTTAGCCATATTTTTGTGCTGCTCATTACTTTCGAAAAAACTTTCATTTACCCTACCTCTCAAATAATCCTCAATATAAGAATGAAGAGATGTTCCTCTTCTAGATGCATCATTTTTAATCCTATTTGCCTCTTTATACCCTACTCTTTGTTTCCATAACTCCAAAGATGCTTTGTCTTCTTCTGATTTTGTTAAACTTAATATACTTGTGACACTTGGGTACTTCTCATCACCTGATAAATACTTTCTCATTCCATCTTCATTTGACCTTGAAGATTTTGGATAATTAAATTTTGTGTTCCACTTCATTTTTAAATTATATATATACTAAATAAAATAATCGTTATGGATATATTTTTATTTTTAAAATTCATATCATTTATAAGTATTGTCATACTGGCTTACGTAATATTCAAAAATATCGATGTGATTAAAATCATACTAAAATATTGGAAAGATTTACTTAGAAAGTAAACGTAAAAAACTCGAGACATAACTGTTTTTTGCTGATTTTTTCGACACAAGTAAAGCTGCAGTTGAGTTCAGTATGAGACCATCCTTAATTTTTTTTAATCCATTATCTTTAGCTGTTTTACCAGTGCTAGATATGTCGGCTACAAGACTGCATTGATTAATTCTTGCCATTACTTCGGTTGCGCCCTTCGAGTCTATCACCTCTACATTTTTGACATTTTTTTCCTCTAAAAAATTCTCTACCAGCTTTCTGTATTTAGTAGAGCATTTCATTGGTTGTCTATTTTTTTTTAACATGTCTGAGGCTATCTCTGAAACATCTAGCATAGTTTGACAGTCAATCCATGTATTCATGCAAAAAATTGATAATGAAGCATGTCCAAAATTTAAATCTTTATAAACTTTAATTTTTTTTTGAATCTCTCGCTCTGAATTGAATAATAAATCTTTTCCAGATATAGCTATATCAGCAGTTCCATTTGCTAAGGAGTCTATGCACTCTCGAGCGTGAAGAAATAAACACTTAATTAGAGTATTTTTATACTTTATATATCCTATAAGATCTCTTTCCCCTTTTGACTTAATATTTAATTTTTTCTTTTTAAATAATTTCAGGGTATCAGATCTGAGCCTGCCTTTGCTAACTAAACTAATTACTATCTGTTTTTTCATAAATTAATTGCTGCACCACATGCATTTATTTTTCTTAAACCCAAAGAACTACTCAAAGAATTGTAAGAACCTCCTACGATAGATCTTTTTATTTTTTTTGATCTAGGTCTGATTGAGAAAACAAATCCACTATAAATATCAACTTCAGGCATCTCAGAACTATTAAAATAAATTTTTAATTTCCCTATTTTGTTAATTTTAATTGGAAAATAATCCTGTGAAATTTTTATATTTAAATTATTCTTTGTAAAAAATTTCGATAATACAACAGGAGCTTTTTTTATAGGACATTTAATTTTCAAAAATTCTCTGATAACTTTTACACATTTTTTTCCGTTTTCTGGTCTTGGCTGAATATATATTTTTTGTTCAAAGCGTTTTAATATGTCTCTTACAGTTCTATTTGCAATAATTTCATTTTGATTAATTTTTTTAAGATTGATGTACATTTTTTTGTCTAATTGAAATTCGTTTTCATCTATATCTTTATTAGTTTCAAGCCTTTTTAATATTTCATTAAAATATTTTTTGTTCTGTCTCAATGAGATTAATCTATCTTGCCACCTTTTAGCTAACTTAAGTTGTTTCAAAACAGCTTGAAATAATTGAGCATTTCCAATTTTTAAATTTCCATTTACCCCTATAACTTTTTGATAAATTTTTGCAGAATTTAAAATAATTTCTTTTTCATCTTTTTGTTTATTGTAATTATAAATTTCAAAACCTATTTGGGTATTCATTTTTTGATTTTTTCTAAAGGAATCCCCGGAATAATAAATTTTTGTTTTTTTTGAAATTTTAGATTTTGAAAACTCTATTAGGCTCATTAAACTTAAATCTGGTCTTAATGCGAAAGTTTTATTAGTTTTATTATCCTTAAATGTAAAAAGATATTTTTTTAGTTTTTCGTTACGTATATATTTTAAATCTATCACAGGATTTAATGATAGTTCTTTATAATTTTTTGATTTGATAAAGTTTGTTATCTGATTATATAAGTTTTTTGATTTCATCAATTAAATCATCTTTTAAAACTGTAGATTGATTGCTGCCCTTCAGGCCTTTAAGATTTTTAATAGTAATAGTATTGTCTTTGAACTCATTCTCTCCACAAATGATCGCTAATTTTAAATCTTTGCGATTTGCATATTCTAATTGTTTTGATAGCTTTTTGTTACTTTCTAAAAATATTTCAGAATTAATCCCATTATTTCTCAATTTATTCAATAATGCATAATATTTATCTAAAAATTTTTCATCCATTACGCAAACAAGAACGGGTTTATTTTCATCTATTTCATTTTTTATTTTTTGAGACAAACACCAAACTAAACGTGTAATTCCAATTGAAATTCCAGAACCTAAGAATGGATCACCTTTAAATTTTGTCACTAAGTATTCACCTCCACTACAAATTGATCCTGGCTCAACAACCTTGCCTTTAGCATTCTTAACTTTAAAGTTTAAGTTAGTTTCTAAAGTGAATCCTGTATAGATATCGAGTCCACGAATTTTTGAAGGATCAAATTTTACCAGGCTTTTATAATTTCCATAACTTAAAATATTAAATAAGTCCTCCATCTCAATAATTCCTTCTTTAGTTAATGGATTATTAATTTTTTTTGAAATTTCATTAAAATCTTTAATTTGAAGGAATTCTATAATCTCATTTGCTTGGAAATCATTTAAATTAGCTCCTTTAGTTATTGCGCCACTTTCATCTTTTCTTTCTTTCTTTAACAATTCCTCAACCCCCTGAAGACCAAAACCAGGTTTATCTAATTTATCTATTGCCCTTAAAACTCTCTTTTTTTGTATTTCATCAACTATGTTGAGCTGACTCAATAATCCCTGCATTATCTTTCGATTACTTACGCCTATTACAAAGTCAGATGAATCTAATCCACAATCTATCAAAGTACTCGCGACAATATTTATTAATTCAGCGTTTGCTTGTTTAACATCAAATTTTCCGATTATATCACAATCACATTGCTCAAAAGATTTATACCTACCATTTCCGGGCTTCTCGCGTCTAAATACTCTTCCAATCTGGAATCTTTTATACGGATTTGGTAAATTCAAGTAATTTTGACTATAAAATCGGGCGAGTGGCATAGAAAGATCATAAATAAGAGAAATATCAGCACCATCTTCACTAAATGTATAAATATCTGACATTAAATTCTGCTCATCCTCAGCTAATGAATTTCCTATCATAGAACTAAATTCCATTGGACTTGTTTCAAGAGGACTAAAACCGAATTTAATAAAGTTTTGTTCAATTATTTTAATTAATTTTTTTTTTAAAAAAAGAGAACTTTCCCAGCTATCTTGGAAACCATTAGGTAAACTTGCTATTAATTTTTTTTTTTCTTTCATTTTGGGCGTACACGGGGAGAGACTTGAACTCTCAACCTTTGGCTCCACAAGCCACTGCTCTAACCAAATTGAGCTACCCGTGCCTTTCTTTGTTTTATACTAATTGTTCTTAAATTTAAATTTTAAAATGATTAAATAATGGCTATGCAGCCATGGTGGAAATGTCTGTAAATTGAATAAGAATTTTTAATTTTTTTAATCATGGACAATTAATTAGCATTTTTTTTAATAAATGCAATAGTTCATGTATAGGAATAAATATAGTAATAAAACTATATTACCCCTATACAATTTTCGAAAAATTTTATTAAGAAACCTTTTTTAGGTTTATCGCCGACGGGCCCTTCTCACCAGATTCTATTTCGAATTCTAATGCATCGCCTTCATTCAAAAATTTTAGACCAGCTTCACGAACTTGACTCGCATGAACGAAGCAATCCTTCTCACCATCCTCACGCTCTATGAATCCGTAGCCTTTTTTTCCGTTGAACCACTTAACTTTACCTTTTAATGTACTCATAACTTATTTACTCTTTCTTATTTGTTGATTAAACATAAGTTTAATTTGCAAATTGTTATTAGATTTCTAATTTTAATGCAAGCTTTAAGATGTAACACGTTTATTTATATAAGGTGCCTTGGGGCGGACTCGAACCACCGACACAAGCCTTTTCAGGGCTCTGCTCTACCACCTGAGCTACCAAGGCAATAAATATGAATTATCATTGTCCTCTATATATGATAATTCCTCTTTGTAAATCATAGGGACTAACAGAAACTTTCACTGAGTCACCCTGTAATATACGAATCCTGTTCTTACGAATGCGCCCCGCACTATGGCACAAAATTGTATGCCCATTAGAAAGGCGTACCTTAAACATTGCATTTTTTAATAATTCTACAACTTCACCAGAAAACTCTAATGTATTTTCTTTAGCCATTAAAATATTAATGATTTAAAATCTTGACTTAATACTAAGTGCATGAACGTGTAAGTTTTCATATTCGGCAAGAGTTATAGCTTGCTTGCCAATAACTTCAATACCTTTTTTGCTAAGGGTAAATCGACTAATTTTTTTATAGAAATCACTCAAATTCAAACCAGATGCAAATTTAGCAGATCCTAAAGTACCTAAAGTGTGGTTTGTACCAACATTATAATCACTCGCTGCAACGGGACTATATTGGCCCAGTCCAATAGATCCAACATTATATATCTTGTCTAACAAATTTCTATAATCTTTTGAAAGTAACTCTAAATGTTCTGGACTTATCATATTTATAATTTTAGTAATTTGCTGCTTATCTTTAACCAAAATTAACAAACCATTTTTTTTTAAAGACCTTTTCACTATTTTGCTTCTTGGAACATTGTTTACCAAAATCTTAATTTTTTTTTTAACTGAATTAATAAGTTTAATATTTTTCGAAATTAATATGCTTTGTGAGTTAATTCCGTGTTCTGACTGAGCTGCCATAGAGGTAATTACTTTATTTGTGTCAGATATATTATCGGCTACCACTGTAATCTCAGATGGACCAGCAATCATACCCTCTATACCGACATCACCAAACACTTCACGTTTGGCTCTTGCCACGTAGTCACTACCTGGACCAAAAATTTTATCAACTTTTTGTATATAAGCTAAACTTCCAATAGCTTGTGCGCCACCTACACTGATTATATGATTTATTTTACATTTTTTTGCTACATACATTACTGCTGCATTTAGCTTTCCATTATATCTTGGATTTGCCAAAACAATATTTTTTACTTGAGAAATTTTTGCCGGGATTGCATTCATCATTAAAGTAGACGGCAAATTTGCAGGCACATAAATACCTATAGAATTTAAAGGTACATATACATGCTCAATTTTATTTTTATATCTATCAATATATTTAATATTTTTATTTTTTTGCAAATTATGGAATTTATAAATTCTATCAAAAGCTATATCTATAGCTTTTTTTACTTTAGGATCCAAAGATTTGATTGATTTTGTAATTTCGGCTTTTGTTGGATTAAGTATTTTATTATTACTAAATTTTTTTTCGTATTTTAAGACAGCTCTGTTTTTATTTTTTTTAACATCATTTAATATTTTCGTTACAATAGACGTATCAACATTTTTACCTATTCTTCTTTTTTCAAGAAATTTTTCTAATGCTTTAAAATTATTAGTTTTTTTAAAATTAAAAAATTTAATCATCTATTTTTTTTATGTCCTCCATTGTAACTTCTACTACTTCTGTTGACAAAGTTATAACGCCGTTATTTAAAAATAATAGTAGAATTTCAAAATTGTCGTTTTTCTTAAAAATATTTATTGAAAATAACTCTAGGATATTTTCAGGATCACTTTGATTAATATTTTTAGATTTACAATTATCTACAAAGTCGAACTTAATCACACTGCCTATTTTTTCTGTTTTTATATCACTTTCTTTATTTGTTCTTTCTATAGTTAATATGAATACTTTGTTATTTTTTAAATACTTTATATCTGATTGTTTTACTTTAGCCTGAGAACATAGAGCCGAGATGATGCTTAAATCCTCTGGTCTTTGAGCAATAACTTTTTTATAAAACTTATTTATCATTTAATTATCAGACTTAATTACCACCCCTAACTTTTTTAGTTTTCCAACTAAGTTAAATAGCCCTCTTTCACCGTGATAAACCCGATTTATATTAGAGGATCCTTTAGCAGCAATGGCACCTAATATAATAGAAAAAGTTGTTCTTAAATCAGAAGAAATACAATCCGCACCAATTAAATTTTTACATCCAATTATAACTGCCTTGTTATTTTTAACTTTTATATTTGCCCCCATTCGAGCTAGCTCAGGCACGGCCATAAAACGATTTGAAAATATTGTTTCCTCAATATGACTTTTGCCAGGAACTTTTGTTAGAACTGCAAGTAAAGAAGGCATATTGTCAGTCGCAAAATTTGGATAAGGAGCTGTTTTTACTTTTATTGGAAAATGTTTTTTTTTTGATTTGATAAAAATATAATCCCTTCCTGTTTTAACCTTACAACCCATTTTTTTTAAAACTTCAATTTCAGTCGATAAAAATTTTGGATTTATTTTTTTGACTAAAACATTACCTTTTGTAATTGCACCAACACATAAATAGCTAAAAGCTTCTATCCTATCACCTATTATAGTATGTTCTCCTTTTTTTAATTCCGTTACCCCTAAAATTTTAACACTTCTTTTTCCAATAAATTTTATTTTAGATCCGGAATTATTTAAGAATGTAATTAAGTCAATAACTTCTGGCTCGATGGAAATATTTCTGATTATATGAGTTCCTCTAGATAAAACTGCAGCCATTATCAAATTTGAAGTACCCGTAACAGAAACCTTAGGAAATTTATAGCTACCTCCTACAAGTCCATTTTTTGAATAGATTCTAACATAACCTTTTTCTAAACGGTGTTCTGCGGCTAAACTTTCAAATCCTGACAAATGATAATTGATGTCACGAATTCCTAAACTACATCCACCGCCTTTAGCAACATAAATTTTTTTTTTTTGATATCTGCCTAATAGTGATCCCATAGTTAAAACCCCAGCACGCATAGTAGAAACTAATTTGTAAGGAACTCTCCGTTTATGCGGTTTACTATTTTTTATAATCATCTTATTTTTTTTTAAAATTTCTACCTTTGAACCTAATGAAATTAACAGATTTTTCATTGTTATTACGTCTTTTACTAAAGGTACGTTTTTTAAAATTACTTTATCTTTAAATAATATTGATGCTGCCATTAATGGTAAGCAAGAGTTTTTAGCACCATTAATATTGACAGTTCCACTAATACTATTAGTGGGACCTTTGATAATATATTTTTTCATTTATTTTGACTTTGCTAAAGTTATGCCTTGCTGAAATTGATATTTTCCTTTTCTGTCAGAGTAAGAAACGTCTGGTGGATCACCTTGAAAAAACAAAATTTGAGCTGCACCTGCATTTGCATATAATCTTATAGAATTACTTGTATGATTTGAAAATTCGCAAACTAATACACCTTCCCACCCTGCTTCTAGTACTGTTGGTGGAACGCCTAAGCCACATCTAGCATATGTAGATTTTGCTGTTACAAGACCTGTAACATTTCTTGGCATTTTGAAATATTCAAGACTAGAGGCAAGTGCAAAAGAATTTGGAGGTATTAAAATAGAATCTTCGTTTTTTACTGTAATAAAATTGTCTTCACTAAAATTTTTTGGATCAGCAGTAGCTCCATTTATATTTGTAAAAATTTTGAATTCTGACCCACAACGAAGATCATATCCAAATGAGTTAAGCCCATGACTAATACCTCTAGAAACACTTTCTCCAACAAATGGACTAATCATTTCTTGTTCTTCAGCTAATCTTTTTATTTGCTTATCGTTTAGAATCATTATTTTGAGTCTGTTTTTTTTTAAATAATTTTCTTTTTCTTAAATTTTTCCGTAACGCATTTTTCAAATCAAGCTTAGATGCTTTCTTTCTTTTAAACATTATTTTCTACTTCTTATCTGGATTTGTTAAATGATCTAAGGTAATTACAGTATCTAAAGGTATTGTATTTTCTTTTTCTGGCTTTTCAGCTATGCCAGATTTTGCTTGTTTTTTTGCTCTACGTTCTGCAAGTTTTTTTTCTTTTTTAGCTTGCTTCTCCATTTTTTTTGCGCCTCGATTGGCACCATATGTATAGTGAATACCCATAATAGCATTTATTTTAATATATATGTCATTAAAGAAAAATTAAGTCAATAATTTGTCAAATTTACATTTATACACTAGTCTTTAATAAATAACATAATTTTGGCCCTGATAGTTAAATGGTATAACAGATCCATGGTAAGGATCAGTCTCCAGTTCAATTCTGGGTCGGGGCACCAAAAATTAATTTTTAAAAAAACTTTTCCTGAAATAAAATGCACAAACAAATATACCTATAATTCCAATTACAGGTAAATATATATCAGGCATCAAAATCACATCAAATATTGAGGGCATATTTTCATTTTCATCAATTAGTTTATCTATTCCAGCACCTAGTGATACACCAATAAAAACCTGAATTGCCATTCCTAAAAATGTTCCTATTAAATAATTTTTAATTTTTATGTTAAATAATATAGGTAGCAAATTTTGTATAAAAAATGGTATTCCACCAACAGCCCTAAAAATAATAAAATAAATTAGTTCATTTTTTTTAAATTTTTCAGTCAAATAACTAAATTTTTGAGAAAATTTATTAAATATATAATCTCTTACTAAAAATTTGGCGAAAATGTACAGTAAAGTTGATCCAGTTGTTATTCCAATTAAAATAACAATTGTTCCAACCCATTTTCCAAAAATAAAACCACCAATTAAAAACAAAGGGGAACCGAAACCGAGTAAGAGAATCCATATTATTGAAATAAGTAAAAATACTGATATAGAAAAAAAAATATTAATATTTTTTAAGTTGTTTAGAGTATCTCTATTCGATTTTATAATTTCATAACTTGTAAAGTCATTAATGGAAAAATTTGTAAACAAAAACCACAAAAAAGCGGTAATCAATAGCAAATATACTAATGCAAGCGTGATTTTGACTTTTTTTTCAGTAATCATTTAATTAATTTATTAAAAAAAACTGTACTTATATACTTTTATTTTCTATAAGATCGATTTTAAGAATAACCTTTATGAAAAGAACGTGGCAACCATCTCGGAAAAAAAGGGCTCGCAAGCACGGGTTCAGGTCTAGAATGGCTACAAAAAAAAGGCAAAAAGTTTTACGTAATAGAAGGAAAAAAGGTAGAAAAAAACTTAGTGTTTAATGCCAAAAGTATTGAGTCTATCTAAAAATGAGGATTTTAAAACTGTTCTTAGTGGAAAGAAAATACTAAACAAGTTTGTAACTATCTATTACAAAAAATTAACTATAAATGATAAAAATAAATTTATATATTCGATAATCGCCAAGAAAAAATTAGGTAATGCCGTTTTTAGAAATAAAATTAAGCGTAGGTTAAGATCTATTGCTTTAGAAGCATACAAAAAAATTAACATAAATTTAAAATATTCTTATATATTTATTGCAAAAAAAAATGTATTTGATGGTGAGTTTAAATTAATCAAAGAACAAATAATTAGAGATATTGATAAGATAAAATAATGAATATTATAATAAATTACCCATTCATATTATTAATAAAAATTTATAAATTTTTCTTAAGTCCTTTTTTTTATAACTCCTGTAAATTTGAGCCATCGTGTAGCACCTATGCTTTAAAGTGTTATATCAATTATAATTTTATAAAAGCAACTTATAAAACTTTTCTCAGGATTTTAAAATGTAATCCATGGTTTAACACTGGAGGCTTTGACAGTCCAATTGAGGAGGAAAAAAATAGTGGATCTTAAGAATATTATAGCTGCTATAACTTTATCTGCTGCCGTTATTGTTTTATACGGCCTCTTTTTTGCACCAACACAAGAAGAATTAAATAAAATAAATGAAAAGGGTAAAAATGAAATTAATCAAAATACAGATGCTCCAATAATTGATGAAAAAATAGAGGTTAAGGCTGTTACTAGAGAAGATGCGCTTAAAAAAGATAATCGAATTATCTTCGAAAATAGTTTTATTAAAGGTTCAATTTCTTTGTTAGGTGGAGCTATCGATGATTTAGAATTAAAAGCCTACAATAAAACACTTAAAAGTAATGAAAAAATACAATTGCTTAATCCGGCATCAACAAGTGACGGTTATACTTTTAATACCGGATGGGCTACTAGAGCAAATATTGAAACACCAAACTCAAATACAATTTGGAAAATTGATGGCACAAAGAAACTAACTCCAAGTAACCCAGTTAAAATCTATTATGAAAACGACTCAGGTATAAGATTTGAAAGATTAATTTCAATTGACGAAAAATATTTGTTCAGTATCAAACAAACACTTATAAATAAATCGCAAGATACATTTAAAGTTTATCCCTTTGCTAGAATTAATCGTAATAGCCTACCTAGTGACTTAACTGATTTTTATATTCTGCATGAAGGTTATACATTTATTACTGGTGAAAATATTGAAGAAGTTGATTATGACGATGTAGAGGAAAATAAATTTTCTACAGAGGGTTCTACAGGAGTTTTAATCCAAGGAGACAAATATTGGATGACATCTATAATACCAGAACAAGGTAGAAATTTTAGATTCGATTTAGATTATAAAAATAAGTATAGGGCCAGTTATATTGATTTAAAAGGGTATGAGGCCCGTCCTAATACTTTAATTGAACATAGCGTAAAAAGCTTAATAGGTGCTAAAGAAATAAAACAAATTAATAAATATAAAGACGACCTAAAAATTGAAAAATTAGACCTTATAGTTAATTACGGAGTCCTTTATTTCATAATTGTGCCTATGCATAAAATACTAAGTTATTTCTTCAACTTTACAGGAAACTATGGCTATGCAATCATATTATTAACTATCCTTGTAAGAGTAGTATTTTTTCCATTAAACCAATATTCTATGAAATCGATGGGTAAAATGAAGAGCCTAGGCCCGGAAATTGAAAATTTAAAAACAAGATTTAAAGATGACAAACAGCAGCTTCAAAGAGAAATGATGAAGTTATATAAAGTCAACGGAGTAAATCCTGCGAGCTCGTGCTTTCCCATATTGATTCAGATTCCGATTTTTTTTTCATTATATAAATTGTTATTGCTCGATCTTGCCATGAGACATTCTCCGTGGGTTTGGGTTTGGCAAGATTTAAGCGCTAAGGACCCTTTGACTATTTTTAATCTATTTGGATTATTGCCTTACAGCGTTCCAACTTTTTTAGAAATTGGCCTGCTTCCCGTTCTAATGGGCAGTTCTATGTGGCTTCAGATGAAGCTCTCACCACAACCTTCTGGATCAGATGAAATGCAGAAAATGCAAAAGAAAATATTTATGTTAATGCCTTTGTTTTTGACAGTTATTCTTGCACCATTTGCTGCTGGGTTAATTCTCTACTGGGTTTGCACAAATTTACTCACTATAATTCAGCAATATATAATAAATAGAAATATAAAAGTTAAAAGTTAAATTAATGAGCATTAGTAAAGAGGAATTAATAAAAATTCTTCCTAAAAACGGTCCAAATATTGATGAAGTTTCAAAGTATATAGAAAAATATAAAGATGAAATAATCACAATTAAGTATGGTGGTAATGTTTTCATCGATAGACAAATATTTAATAACTTCATTAGTGACCTATCTATATTACAAAAGCTAGGTTTATCAGTCGTTGTTGTGCATGGAGGTGGGCCAAGAATAAAAAGAGAATTAGACAAATCAAATATAAATTCTAAATTTGTCAGAGGCTTAAGGGTTACTGATGAAAAAATTATAAATATCGTAGAAAAAGTTCTTATTGAATTTAATGAAGATATTGTTTCCTCATTAAAAAATATAGGAAGTAAAAGTATATCCATGAATACAAAAGAAAATAATGTTTTAAAAATTATACCTGAATCTAAAGAATTAGGTTTCGTTGGGATACCACATAAAATTAATGATGAGATTATAATTGATAAAATAAAGAACGATTTAATACCTATAATATCCCCTCTAGGATTAGGATCTGATAATAAAACTTATAACATTAATGGTGATACTGCTGCTGGAGCGATAGCTAAATCTCTTAAATCGAGAAGGTTACTATTGATGACGAATGTAGAGGGTGTGCTTAACAAAGATAAAATTTTAATTGAAGAAATATCATCCTCTAAAATCATGGAGATGATAGACGATAAAACTATCACCGAAGGCATGATTCCAAAAATTAATACATGCTTAGATGCTGTCAACAACGGAGTTACAGCTGTTGCTATAATTGATGGTAGAAAAAAACACTCTATTTTATTTGAAATATTTTCAGATAAGGGTTCTGGGACTTTGATAAGAAAATGAATAATTTGATAAATAAGAAAAATCTTTTATTAGATCTAGATGGAACAGTATATCAAGATCTAGAGTCTGTGTTTGGTCAGGTTTCTAAATTAATGACTAAATATATATCTGAAAAACTTAATGTCGATCTGAAAAAAGCTAAAGAACTCCAAACAAATTATTTCTATAAATATAATACTTCTCTGAATGGATTAATGATTCATCACGATATTCCGCCTAAAGAGTTTTTAAAATATGTACATGATATAGATCTTTCATTTATGAAGAAAGATTTAGTTCTAAGAAATGAATTGGAAAATTTAGATATGCGAAAACTTATTTTTACAAATGGTAGCATAGATCATGCAAAAAACGTATTGAGCCATTTGGGTATAGAAGACTTGTTTGAAAATATATTTGATATTACAGACGCAGAATATCAACCAAAGCCAGAACCTAGGGCTTTTGATCTGATGACAGAAAAATTTGATTTAGATCCAAGAGAAACAATATATGTAGAGGATATTGCAAAAAATTTATCTATAGGTAAAAAAAGGGGTTGTACGACTGTTTGGTTAATAAATAATGAGGAGTGGGGGAAAATGGAGTCTGATAAGGATTACATTGACTATAAAATTGAAAATCTATCTTTATTTTTAAAAGAATTAAGGTTATTAAAAAGTAATTAAAAATGTCTATTGAAGAAATAATTAATGAAGCTTGGAAAATTAAAGATCAGATCAACAAAAGATCTGATAAATCAATAATTGACGCGATTAATGAGACAATCCATTTATTAAATGAGGGTAAAATAACTGTAGCTGAGCCTAATGGTAATGACTGGAAAATAAATGATTGGATCCAAAAAGGAATACTTCTTTCTTTTAGAGTTAATGATAGAAAAATTATTGGAGGACCGTACAATGCATGGAATGACTTTAGTCACTTACCAGGTAAAACAGCTGGGTGGACTGAAAAAGAATTTGCTAAAGCTGGTTTCAGAATGGTGCCAAATTGTGTGGTGCGAAACGGTTCTTTTATTGGAAAGGGTGCTGTCATAATGCCAAACTCATTTATTAACGTAGGTGGATACTGTGGAGAAAATTCAATGGTTGACACTGGAGCTAGAATTGGTTCGGCTGCTAGACTTGGAGCAAACTGTCATTTGTCTGCAGGTTGCGGTTTAGGAGGTATATTAGAACCGATTGGTTCTAAGCCTACTATTATTGAGGATAATTGTTTTATAGGGGCTCTTTCAGAAATAGTTGAGGGTGTCATTGTAAGAAAAGGTAGCGTAGTTTCAATGGGTTGTTACATCGGTAAGAGCACTAAAATAGTTTCTAGAAAAACGGGAGAGATTACCTCTGGTGAAGTACCAGCTGGAAGTGTTGTAGTTCCAGGTTCATTACCCTCTAAAGAACCAGGCGGACCGAATTTGTACTGCGTAGTAATCATTAAGACGGTTGATGAAAAAACTAGATCAAAAACTAGTTTAAATGATCTTTTGAGGGATTAAGATGAAAATCTTTAATGATTTACAATTAGCAAAAGAGCTAATTAAATTTCCAACAGTAACACCTGTAGATGCAGGAATAATGAAATTTTTAGAAAAAAAACTAAAATCAATCGGATTTAAAACTAAAATTCTTGAGTTTAAACACGCTAATAATACATCAGTTAAAAACATTTACGCTAGACTAGGAACAAAAAGTCCAAATTTTTGTTATGCAGGACATGTAGATGTCGTTCCTCCTGGTAATTTAAGAAATTGGTCTTCCCATCCTTTCAAACCAACAATTAAAAATGGAAGGTTAATAGGGAGAGGTGCTAGTGATATGAAATCATCAGTTGCATCCTTTATTGCTGCTGTTAGTGATTTTGTTTACAAAAATAAAAAATTTAAAGGTTCTATAAGTCTCTTAATTACTGGGGATGAGGAAGGTATAGCCATTAACGGAACTAAAAAAGTTGTTGAGTATCTAAAGAAAAAAAAAGAAAAAATTAACTTTTGTTTAGTTGGAGAGCCCACAAACCCATCCCGTATGGGTGAAATGATTAAAATTGGTAGAAGGGGTTCGATAACAGGTTATTTGAGTATTTTTGGTAAAATGGGACACGTCGCTTATAGTCATAAAGCGGTAAATCCATCAACTTGCATTGTAGATATTTTAAAAAACTTAAAACAATTAAGACTTGATAATGGCTCAAAAAATTTTCAACCTTCAAATTTAGAAGTAACTAAAATTAGTGTGGACAACAGCGCAGATAATGTAATTCCAGGAGATGCATATGCTACATTTAATATAAGATTCAACGACAGACATAGCTCTAATAAATTAAAAAAAAAAATAAATATTTATTTAAGAAAAATTTGTAAAAAATACAAATGCAAATTTAAAATAGAATATATGATATCTGGTGAGTCATTCATTACTAAGCCAAACAAAACTACTTATATGATAAAAAATATCATAAAAAAAAATACAAAGGTAAATACGAAATTATCTACCTCTGGTGGCACATCTGATGCAAGATTTATTAGAAAGATCTCTCCTTGTTTAGAGTTTGGTTTGGTAGGTGCTAGTATGCATCAAATAGATGAAAATATTAAAGTGAGAGATTTAAAAACTCTGACAAAAATTCATAAAGAAATTTTAGAAAATTATTTTTCGTGAAAACTGCAATAGTTACATCAGATACATCTGAAAAACATTTAACTGGAGATGGTCATCCTGAACAACCCAAAAGAGTAGACTCAATAATAAATGTTTTAAAAAAAAAGAAAGATTTGATATGGGAAAAACCTGATGTAGTTCCTGAAAAAATATTAACTCTTACTCATACTGAGGATTACATTAAAAATTTAAAAAACTCTTTTCCAAAAAAAGGAATTAACTTCCTTGACGGGGATACTGTTGTATCTCCAGGGAGCAGAGAGGCAGTATTTGACGCTGCCGGTTCTACAATAAAAGCAATAGACGGAATACATAATAAGAAATTCAAGAACGCATTTTGCGTGGTAAGGCCTCCGGGACATCATGCAGAAAAAAATAAAGCTATGGGCTTTTGCTGTTTATCAAATGCTGGCATTGCAACAAACTATTTGATTAACAAATATAATTACAAGCGAATTGCTTGTGTGGATTTTGATGTTCATTGGGGAAATGGAAATTATAACGTGCTCTATGACAACAAAAACTCTCTATATATATCAACCCACCAGTACCCTTTCTATCCTGGTGGAGGTACTGAGAATGATAGAGGTAAATTTAACAATTCACTAAATATTCCTCTACCAGCAGGCACAAATTCAGAAAAATATTTTAATGCCTATGATAGGGTTATTGATAGATTAATTGAGTATAAGCCAGACTTTCTTATTTTTTCAGCTGGTTTCGATGCACATAAGGATGATCCTTTGGCACAATTTGAATTATCATCTAAAGATTTTTATGAAATTACTAAAAGGACTTTAAGAGCTACTAATAAATTTACGAAAGGAAAGGTTCTATCTGTTTTAGAAGGTGGGTATGACCTTAACGCACTTGCTGAAAGCGCATATAATCATGTAATAGCACTGTCCGAAAAATACTAATTATGAAATTATATAAAATTGGTTACTCAAAAATTAATAATAAAGGTTTATTTGCTAATAAAGATATTAAAAAGGGCACAAGGATTATTAATTACGTTGGAAAAATAATTACAAAAAAAGAAACAGAGAGAAATCCAAAATTCGATAATAATAAAGCAATTTATCTTTACAATTTAAATGATAGATATGATTTAGATGGAGATTTTTCCCATAACACTGCTAGACTTATTAATCACTCATGTGATCCGAATTGTGAGGTTGATGGCAAAGGACTAAAATTATGGATTTCATCAATAAAAGATATAAAAAAGGGTGAGGAATTATCATATGACTATGGATTTGGTTATGATGAAGATTATAAACAATTTCCTTGTAAGTGTGGAGCTAGGAATTGTTGTGGGTATATAGTCCGTGAAGGCTCTAGGTGGAGAATTAATAAAAAGTTTAGAAAAAAAACTAGTAAGTAATTTTTTTTAAATAAAGACCATGAGGTGGAGCAAGTGGAGCACAAAGTTTTCTGTTTTTTGATTTAAAAACTTTTTCGAATTTCTTTAATGTCCATTTTTTTTCACCAAGGTATTTAAGACAACCAACCATCGATCTGACTTGACTCCTTAAGAAAGATTTTGAAACAATGTCAATAGATATTAAAGTTTTATTTTTTTTTTTTATTGTAAACTTTTTAATTGTTTTGATTGGATTTGTGGCATCACAACTTGAGGATCTATATGTGGAAAAATCATGTGTTCCAAGAAATTTTTTTGCACCTTTTTTCATTATACCAATATCTAAATTTTTAATTAAGTGCCATTCACGTTTCATATTAATTACTGATTGAGATATACCATTTCTTATTAAATAATTGTAAGTTCTTTCTTTTGCACTATGTCTAGCGTGAAAATTTATATTTTTTTTTTTTATGATTAATATAGAAATTTCTTTTTTATTTAAAAAAAAGTTTAAAGATTTAATTAATTTTGGAATATTAATTAATTTTTCTTTATAATTAAAATGTGCTGATTGCTCAATTGCATGTACCCCGGCATCTGTTCTTCCAGCTCCGTAGATAACAATTTTTTTTTTTAATAATTTTGATAAATATAATTGAACAGTATTTTGAATTGATCTACCATTTTTTTGAGACTGCCATCCGACATACTTTGATCCAACATATTCCAATAATATTTGATATCTATTCATGCTTGAGTGACACCCCTTTTTTAATTTTATTACCTAAAATAAAACTACTTGTATTTTGAACTTTTTTCCCTTGTTTTTGAATTTCTAATATTTTAATCGAATTTTTTCCACAACCTACTGTTAATAAATCATCTAAAACTTCTCCTGGTTCTCCCGTTAACTCAGATAGTTCAGATTTAACAATTTTATATCTTTCCTTTTTAAATTCAAACCAAGCACCAGGATATGGAAAAAGACCATTTATTTTGCCTAGAATATTTTGTGCACTTTCATTCCAATTAATTTTTCCCTCTTTTTTGCTTATTTTTTCAGCATAACTAGCTTCATTATGCATCTGATCCACAAATGTTGCTTTATTTGAAAGTATTAATTTAATATTTTGTATAATTTTATCTGCGCTTAGTTCACTTAATTTTTTTGATAATGTTTCGCTATTATCGGTTTTATCAATCGGGATTTTATATTGATTGCAAATAGGACCACTGTCCAAAATATTATTTAATTTCATAAAACTAATCCCAGTAAATTTTTCGAGGTTAATCAACGAGCGTTGAATAGGTGCTGCCCCTCTATATTTTGGCAACAAAGATGCATGAATGTTAATAAATCCGTATTTACAGCTTTTTAATATTGATTCAGGAATAATTTGACCATAGGCAACAACTATACCTAAATCAAATTCAGCAGTTTTTATAAAATTTTCCTCTTTTTTTATATTTTCTGGAGTTTTAATTTTTAAATTAAATTTTTCTGCATAATTATGCACTGGTGAATTCAAAATTTTTTGACCTCTATTTGATTTTTTTGGTGGCTGAGTAAATACACATATTATTTCTAATTTATTTTCAATTATTCTATCTAAGATCGGTACTGCAAATTTCGGAGTACCTAAGAAAATTATTTTATGCATTAAACTATTATTTTACTATTATTTGAAATTTCTTTTGAAATTTTTTTTATAACTAAATCTTTTTTAAGTTTTGATAAATAATCGATTATTAAAATACCGTCACAATGCTGAACCTCATGTTGAATACATGTGGACAAAAGTCCGCTACATTGCATATTATTTTTTTTACCATTTTCATCAATATATTCTATTTCAATTTCTTTCGGTCTCTCTATTTGTATAAAAGTATTTGGTATAGACAAACATCCTTCCTCATATGTAGATCTAACGTCACTAAACTTTTTAATTTTTGGATTAATTAGACAATGAACTTCTCTTTTTTCATCTTTTTTTGATACGTCTACTATGACTATTCTTTTAGGAATGCCTATTTGTATTGCTGCTAAACCTATCCCATTAGCATCATACATAGTATCTTTTAGATCTTTTATTAGCTTTTTTTCATTTACGTTAATTTTTTCTATTGGTGAAGATATTTGCTTTAGAATAGGGTCGGGTACAGTAATAATTTCTTTGATTGACATATATATCTAGACTTTCAAAGGTAAAATTTTTATCAAAATGTCGTTGCGTAATTTATCAAGGTTAATCTCATTTAAAGTTGTAGTTATGAAGTACAATGTTTCAGTACCCAAATCTTCAATGTTATCTTCCCCAATAATTTCAACTAATCTAAGCAATATCATTCCTACATCTTCATTATTTATATACACTTGTAAATCAGTAGGGATGTTAGGGTTTCTTTCATATAAATTTGCATATTTTTTTTTAATATCCACACCATCATAAATTAAAGAGTCTAACATTATTTTATCTTTGTTTGAAAAAATGTAATTTTTATTTGCTTTAACTTTCTTTAATATATCATTTGTATCCTTAGTGGCTTTATCAATACTATAATCTTTAACAAAATAATCTATTAACTTTGATTGATGAATTATTTTATTGTTTATATTGTACGTTTTTCGTATTTTTTTTTCACTTATAATATTTTTTTCATAAAATGTTGTTTGGCTTGAAGAAATATCATCAAATTCAATTTCCTTTAAAATATTAGATAATTCTATGACAAATGCATTTTCTATATTGTCTTTTTTAAATAAGCTTTTCATTTTCATTGCAAGGTTAACTTTATTAATTGGTTCATCAGTCAATAGAAGTCTTTGGTATAAAATTGCTCTCGCTTGAAAATTTGGTAATTTATTGTAAAGGTTATTTGCATCTAATAACTGGGATAAACTAAATTCAAATCTTTTATAAAGTTGTAAAAGCTCTTTTTCTGAATAATTTTTTTCGTGAGTTGCTTTCTCCAATGTAATAATTTTTTTTGCATCTTCCAGGTCAATTTCTTTTATATTTTCTAAAAGATTATTTGATGAAAGATATTTCCAGATAAATTTTGGTGTTTTTTCATTAGCTGTGTAGTTAAAATTTTCTGATGTTACATGTGAAAGATGAAAATCCAGAACACTTTTTTCTGAAATTTCCTCAATACTTTTGTCACTGTAACCCATAAGGTAATTAAATTTTGACTCAAAAAATTTATCCTTAAAACCTTGTTCTTTTTTTAGATCAAAGTAAATTTGTGCTTCTTCATTTTTTTTCAATTTAATTAAACAATAAATTTTGAATTTATCGACATAGTTATTTGTAGATTTTAATTCTAATTGACTTAAAAGTTTACAGGACTCGTCAAGATTTCCATTTTTAAGATAGTAATCCAAGTAAAATTTAACAACTTTATTATTTTCTGTTGTTTCATTTTTTAGTAAAAAACTTTTGATTAATTTTGTATTCTGTCTTTTGATAAGATAATTAATTTTGAAGTTCGTAAATTCCTGATTTTCATCTAAGTTTTTTGGAGGGTAAGCATTAGTCAATAAAGCCACATTTAAAATTTCAATAGCATCATCTGATAGATTAATTTTCTCGATTTTTTTTATTAAATTTTTTACTTGATCAGAATCGGAATATTTCCACATATCAATTGTCAAATTATTTTCTTGAGGATCGTACAATCCAACTAAAGAGGTTTTTGGATTTTCTAAATTTTCAAAATTTAAAATATCATCATCATTTTTATTTTTTGATATTGTTTCATTTATTATTATTTCGTCTTGTTCCATAGGCTGAACATCTAGATCGGGATTTTCTTCAATATTATTTTCTAAATTCCAAATATCGACTGGTTCATTAGAAAATGAACTTACATTGAACAATAAGACAAAAAATAATAATAAAAAAATTCTATTTAACGACTTTAAAATTTTCATTTGGTATTTTTTTTTCTATTACCTTATTTGGAGACGGAAAATCAATTTTATCTACTAAAATCACTGCTATATATAAAACTGCTAAAACAAGAATAATTTTGATAAAAATTTTTCCAAACACACTTATGTTGCCAGCTCTTGTTTTTTTTTGAAATTGCATATAAATTAAATATTTTCAAATTAAGACAAATTTGTGTTTTTTCAATACAGAAGATTATGAAAATGAAAAAAAATCTAGTTTTAGTCGGTATGATGGGATCGGGAAAATCGACAATTGGTAATATAATATCAAAAAAATTAGATTTTGAGTTTATTGATACTGATTCTGAAATAGAAAAATACGAGGAAATTTCAATCAAAAAAATATTTGAGATTGAAGGTGAAGAATACTTTAGAAAATTAGAGGAAAAAATAATTTTAAAATCTATAAATTTAGATAATCAAGTAATATCTTTGGGTGGTGGTGGATTTTTAAAATTAAATTTAAGAAAAAAAATTCAAATAAAATGCATCACTTTTTGGTTAGATTGGAAGGATGATACTATTATAAAAAGAATATTTAATAATGATAAAAGACCCTTGGCAACACATTTGTCAAAGATAGATTTGAAAGATATGATTGGTAGTAGATATAAGCATTATAAACAAGCTGATCACAGAATTTTCTGCGAAAATTTAAACAAAAAAGAGATTGCTGATAAGATAATAAAAAAATATGAGACACAATAGATTAAAAATTCAAACTTCATCAAATAAATATTCTATTTATATTGGAACAAATCTTTCGAATAAAATCAAAACAATTCTTGATAATGAAAAAATTTTTTTTAATAAAGTATTAATAATATACGACTCGAAAATTAAATTGAAAGAGATTTCAAAAATAAAATTAAAATTAAAAAAAAAAAATGTATTTGTTTATAAATTTGTCTCAAATGAAAAATCTAAAAGCTTTAATACAGTTAACAAAATAATTAGGAAATTATTAAAAAATAACTTTACTAGACAAGACTGTATTATTGCATTGGGCGGTGGGATCACTGGAGATTTATCAGGGTTCGTATCTAGTATTTACAAGAGAGGAATTAAATTTGTAAATATCCCAACAACTTTACTAGCTCAAGTAGATGCGAGCATAGGTGGTAAAACGGGAATCAATCACGAGATTTATGGTAAAAATTTAATAGGTTCATTTTATCAACCTAATCTTGTTATATCAGACACAACTTATCTTAAGTCTTTAAGTAAAAAAGAATTAATTTGTGGATATGCGGAAATATTTAAGCATAGTTTAATATATAGTAAACAAAACTTCCTTTTTTTAGAGAAATTTTATAAGAAAATTATATCGTTAAAAAAAAATGTTCTAGAAAAAGCAATTTTAGAAAGTTGTAAAATCAAGAGAAGCATTGTTCAAAAAGATGAAAAAGAGAAAGATTTAAGAATGATACTAAATCTTGGTCATACATTCGGTCACGCTTATGAAGCTGCTTGCGGTTATAAAAAAATATTAAACCATGGAGAAGGAGTAATGCTTGGAATAAAAACTGCAATTTTATTCAGTTTAATAGAAAAAAAATTATCTTTAAATGATTTTAAAAGAATTAATCAAAATATATTAAATTTAAACTTTAAATTAAGACTCAACAAGTTTTTTAAATTAACAGATATTAATAAATTAATAAGTTTTATGAAGAACGATAAAAAAAATAATAATTCAAAAATTAATTTGATTTTATTAAGTAGAATTGGAAAAGCTTCAATAGAGAATTCATATGATCAAAAAAAAATAAAAAAATTTTTATACGAGAACTTAAATAATATCTAGTTGGATAGAATGTATATAGTTTTTTAATTCATTACTTATCAAATTATAAACTATTTTTGATCTTTTAATTCTATCTATTTTGTTGAGATAATTTGATTCAATTGAAATTTTGATATGAAATTTTTTTTTATCATGTCCAGCATGGTTTATATGTAAATATGTTTTGTCTTCTATGATTATTTTTTGTACTTCAATGCCTTTTTTTATTTTTTTTTTTACTATTTCAGAAAGTTGATTTATATCCATATTATATAAACTTATTATATATGAAAAATATCTGTGATTGGAATAGCTGTAATAAACTTGGTGAGTACAAAGCTCCAGTTGAGAGAGATAATAGCAGAAAATATAGGCTATTATGCTTAGAACATATTAGAGAGTTTAATAAAAATTGGAATTATTTTAGAGGTATGGATGACCAACAGATATTTGACTTTATTAAATCTGATCTTACTTGGCATAAACCAACCCAAAGTTTCAGCTCATCAGATAATTTTTTTAAAGTATTGTGGAACAATGCTCTTAAAAATGAGGGAAGAGATAAAGAAGTTGACCCAAGTTTAGACAACATGAGACAATTTAGATTTAATCAAAATGACCTAAAGTCTTTTAAAATTTTAGGTCTTAATGTTGGAGTAAAATGGGATAGTATAAATAAAAGATTTAAAAAACTTGTCAAAAAATTTCACCCTGATATGAATTCAGGTAATAAAATTTTTGAGGATAAGCTTAAAGTCATAACACTAGCTTATACTCAATTAAAAAATGCTTATAGGAAAAAACTTGATTGAAAATCTTAAAAAAGAACCTGACATTAAAATATCAATTAAACAAACATTTGGTATTGATACAGATCTTGAGGTAAATGCTTTTTCAGAAAAAAATGAATTAGTTCCCGAAATAGATAAAGATTATGTATTTGATAGAGATACAACTTTAGCAATTTTAAACGGTTTTTCACACAATAAAAAAGTTATAGTGCACGGTTATCACGGAACTGGAAAAAGCACACATATCACTCAAGTAGCTGCAAGATTAAATTGGCCATGTATTAGAATAAATTTAGACTCCCATATCAGCAGAATTGATCTTATAGGAAAGGATGCAATTACACTTAAGGATGGAAAACAGATAACCGAATTTAAAGAAGGTATACTTCCATGGTCTTATCAAAACCCGGTTGCATTAATTTTTGACGAATACGATGCAGGCAGAAGTGATGTTATGTTTGTCCTGCAAAGAATTCTAGAAAGTGATGGAAATTTTACTCTTTTGGATAGAAATAAAGTTGTTAAACAGAATAATTTTTTTAGATTATTTGCTACAGCTAACACGATAGGCTTAGGAGATACAACCGGACTATATACTGGGACTCAACAAATAAACCAAGCTCAACTAGATAGATGGGAGATTGTAACATCTTTGAATTACTTAAATCCAGAAAAAGAATTAGAAATAATTCTATCTAAAAATAAAAGTTTTAACAATGAGTCAGGCAAAGAAAAGGCAAAAAATATGATAAAGGTTGCCTCTCTAACTAGAAAAGGATTTATGTCTGGAGATATTTCAACTGTAATGAGTCCTCGAACTGTACTTAATTGGTGCAATAATTCAGATATATTTAAAGATATAGGGTATGCATTTAGATTAACTTTTTTGAATAAATGTGACGAAACTGAAAAAAATATAATCGCAGAATATTATCAAAGATGCTTTGGAGATGACCTCCCTGAGTCATTAAAAAATAATAAGGTTAAATGAAAAAAGATGAAATTTTAAGCGAAAAAATTAAAACTGCTTTAATAAGTGCATTCAAAGTAATTTCATTAAAGTTTGACAAGAATAAATTAGAAGATTTCGATAAAAAGACCACAGACTTTATAAGCCAAAATAAGGAAATTGTAGTAAAGAACTTTGATAATCTTAGAGCGGAATTTGATACCGAAGCATTGAAACATGGTTTCTCAGATAAAACTGTTTTAAAAAATAATTTACCTCAAAAAAATACACAGATAACTCTTTATAAAATTGCTGAGAGAATAAGGTGCGAGATAATCGGGATTAATATGTATTTTGGAATTAATAAAAACATTAACAAATATTATGACAATAAAATAAATTTAAATAATAAATTAAAGATAGATACAATTGAAGATGCGCCAGTCTCAAAAGCTTTCGAGCTTTATATGATTAAAAATTTTTTAGGTATAAAACTAAATTCTAATAGTCAAAAAATATTAAGTTATTGGGAGTCAAAATTTGATGATAAGATAAAAAAACATAAGGAATACTTAATTAAAAATATAAATAATCAAGAGACTTTTAATTCAAAATTTTCAGCCTTAATTAGTGAATTAAATTTAGAAAATATCGACAATGACACAAGTCAAAATAAAGAAGAAGAGAATGATAAACAACAAGATAATTCAAGAAATGAGGGTGAAAAAGAAGATAACAATAAAGAAACCTCGGATGAACAAAATAAAAGCAGTATGGAACTTGAGAGTGATGTGTCTGAATTTAGAATTGATGAACAATTAAATGTCGATGATAGCGACGAATACTCATCAAAAAAAATGTCACAAAAATTAAATATTTTTAAAGATGAAAAAGATTACAAAATATACACTAATAACTTCGATGAGATAGCTAAGGCTGAAAAACTAGAGGACAATGAAGAAATTTCAAAACTAAGAAGAAACCTAGACCAACAACTTTTGAGTTTTAAAGATTTAGTAACTAAGCTTGCAAATAAGTTACAAAGGCAACTTTTAGCAAAACAAAATAGATCTTGGGAGTTTGATTTAGAAGAAGGTTTGTTAGATAGCTCTAAGTTAACTAGAGTGGTTGTCGATCCATATAACTCCTTATCTTTTAAAAAGGAAAAAGATTTAGAATTTAAAGATACTATAGTAACAATTTTAATTGATAACTCTGGGTCTATGCGAGGAAGACCTATTACAATCGCAGCGTTATGTGCAGACATTTTATCAAGGACCTTAGAAAGATGTTCTGTAAAAGTTGAGATTTTAGGTTTTACAACAAAGAATTGGAAGGGTGGACAATGTCGAGAGGAGTGGACAAAAAACGGCAAAATTAAAAATCCCGGTAGGTTAAATGATTTAAGACATATTATATATAAATCAGCTGACAATCATTGGAGAAGATCTAAAAATAATTTAGGCTTAATGTTAAAAGAAGGATTGCTTAAAGAAAATATAGATGGAGAGGCAATTAATTGGGCTTATAACAGACTTCAGAAGAGAGGCGAGGAGAGAAAAATCTTAATGGTAATTTCAGATGGGGCGCCTGTTGATGACTCAACATTGTCTGTAAACTCAGGAGATTATTTGGAAAAACATTTAAAAAAAACGGTAAATTTAATTGAAAGCAAAGAAGATGTTGAGATTTTAGCAATTGGTATAGGTCACGATGTTTCAAGATATTACAAAAGAGCAATAAAAATTTCAGATGTAAATGAGTTAGGAGATGTAATGATAAATCAATTGAGCACTTTATTTGAAAAAGATAAAGTTTTAAATTAAATCCGTTTTAAATCCTTATTATTCCAAGCTATATTTACTTCGGCTCCAGATCTAGTCTCTGAATTTCTGAAAATTATGTTAGCTAAATTTTTTTCCAAAAGTGTTTTTCCAATAAAAATTCCAAGTCCAAGTCCAGACCTAGTTGAATATTCTTTTGCTTGAGATTTATTATATGGTTCACCAATTTTATTAATTACATCTTTAGGGTAACCGGGTCCATCATCCTCAATAATTATTTCAGAAATCTCACTGTCACTTTTGATTGTCACAAAAATTTTTTTATTTGCAAATTTATTTGCATTTCCGATAAAATTTCTAATACCATACACAAGCTCAATAGATTTAGTTATTTGAAATGGATTTGTGTCTTGTTCAAGATTAACTACAAAGACTTTCTTGGATATTTCCTCAAAAGATTTTATTATTTCATTTACATAATCTGCCAAACACAGATTTTGGTTAATAAAATCATCTTTTACAAGTGGATCAATTGTAAGTTTTTTAAGTATATTTTCGCACCTGTCTACTTGGCTAATCAATAGTTCAATATCTTTTCTATGATCTAAATTTTTACCAAGTGATTTATCTAATTCTTTAGATATCACTTTTATAGTTGACAATGGTGTACCAAGGGAATGTGCCGCTGCTGCTGCTTGTCCACCTAAAGAAACAAGAACATGTTCTTTAGAAATTACTTCTTGAATCTTATCTAAAGCATTTTTTCTTATCCTGTTTTCTTTGCCAAATATTAAAGCAAAATAGTTTAAAAATATTAAAGCTATTATCAAACCTAAGGGTATTGAGTAATAATAATAATCGCTGAGTTTATAGTCATTCAATGGGTAAGGTAATTCTTTGTGGTATAACGTCAAAACTGAAATTGATAAAATTGTTACTAAAATTAGTATTAAATTTGTTTTAATATTAAGGTTTGATGAGGCGAAAACACTTGGAATTATTAAAAATACAGAAAATGGATTTAACACCCCCCCGGTCAAATACAACAAGAGACTTAATTGAAAAATATCTATCAATAAATAATAAAAAGAAATTTTATTAGACAGTTGAGTACTTCTATTGTAATTGATTAAAAAAATATTACTGATGGCACCAAATATTACAATAATGTTTGATAAAATATAATTAAATTCAAACTTAAATATGAATGCAACTATGTTAATTGTCAAAAATTGGCCAATTATTCCTATCCATCTTAAATTTACATATGTGGACTTATTTAAAAAGTAGTTACTTGAACTTTGAACAAACTCCATTTTAAATATCTAGATCAGATGCATATATTGCGTTATCAACAATAAATTCTTTTCTTGGACCTACGTCATTTCCCATTAATGTTTGTATTAATTTGTTATCTTTATTTATATTTTTTGAGTAATGAACCTGTAATAAATTTCTTGTCTGAGGATTTAAAGTAGTGTTCCACAACTCATCGGGATTCATTTCTCCCAAACCCTTAAATCTTTGAATTGTTAATTTAGATTTTTCTTGTTCTATAAATTTTATTAAACTATTTCGGTTTTTATTACCTTTATAATCAGATTTGGAATTTTTTAAAATATAGTTTTCTAAATCTTTTTCGTCTTTCAAATATATGGTTTTTGAACCTTTTATAATTTTAAATAATGGTGGTTGAGCAAGATATATATTTCCATTTTCGATCAATTTGTTGAATGGAATGTTGTTAAAAAAGGTTAGAAGTAAAGCTCTAATATGAGATCCATCAACATCTGCGTCGGTCATAATAATTATTTTTCCGTATCTTAAATCTTTAATATCAATTTCTTCGTCATTTGGATTTAATCCAAGTGCGTTGATTAAAGTTACAATTTCATTAGAGGATATCATTTTTGATAGTGCTTTTGTTTTCAAATCTTTTCCGTTGCCGTTATTATTCTTTGAGCTATTGTCCATATAAGTATTTAAAATTTTACCACGTAATGGCAAAACTGCTTGAAACTCTCTATTTCTCCCTTGCTTAGCAGAACCTCCAGCAGAGTCTCCCTCTACAATAAATAATTCTGTACCATCTTGTTTAGAATTTTGACAGTCAGCAAGTTTACCTGGCAAACCCGTAAGCTCTAAAGCACCTTTTCTTCTAACATTTTCTCTAGCTTTTCTCGCCACATCTCTAGCTAAAGCTGCCTGAATAACTTTCGTAAGAATTATCTTTGCAAGAGAGGGGTTTTGATCAAACCATATTGATAATTTTTCATTTATTAAACTTTCCACAATATTTCTTACCTCTGATGAAACCAATTTATCTTTTGTTTGAGATGAAAATTTTGGATCAGGTATTTTTATAGATAGCACACATGTTAAACCCTCTTTTATATCATCCCCAGATATAGAAATTTTGTTCTTTTTTATTAAATTATGTTCATTTGCATATTTATTTATGACTCTTGTTAATGCACTTCTAAAACCAAGCAAGTGGGTTCCTCCATCTTTTTGATAAATATTATTTGTATAAGCGTAAACATCCTCACTGTAAGATGAATTCCATTTGAGTGAACACTCAAGTTCCAATGAATTTTTTTGACTATTCACTATTATTGGTTTCTTAAATAAGTCGTTACCGTTTTTATTTTTTAACTTTTGTCTTTTTTCATCTAAAAATTCGACATATTCAGATATACCACCATCATATTTAAATTCTTCTGATCTAGTTTTTTTATTAATTTTATCAATTAAACTGATTTTAATTCCTTTGTTTAAAAATGCTAATTCACGCAATCTCTTTTGAACAATAGAATAGCTGAATTTAATTGATGAGAAGATATCTTTTGATGGGAAAAAAGTGATTTCAGTTCCAGAATTATTAGATTTACTTTTAATTTTCAAAGGTGAAACTGCTTCACCATTTTTGAATTCTATGAAGTGTAATTTTCCATCTCTTTCAATCTTAAGTTCTAACTTTTCCGATAAAGCATTTACTACAGATACACCAACACCGTGTAAACCACCTGAAACTTTATAAGAATCATGATCAAATTTTCCTCCGGCATGCAATTGTGTCATAATCACTTCTGCTGCAGATTTTTTTTCTGTTTTATGGGTATCAACAGGTATACCTCTTCCATCATCTTTAACTGTAACCGATCCATTTGAATTTAATGCTACTTCAATTTTTTTACAATAACCAGCAAGTGCTTCATCAATTGAATTATCTACAACTTCATAAATCATATGATGTAGACCTGTACCATCGTCAGTATCACCAATGTACATTCCTGGTCTTTTTCTTACTGCTTCTAACCCTTTTAAAACTTTAATTGAATCTGCTTGATATTTATTCATTTTTTTATATTTGAAGACTTTTAATTATATCATTAATATTTTTTTTTTAAAATTTTTTAAAAAAGCCACATGAAATAGTCGTTGAAATTCAATATTTATTAAACTAGGTATTTATATTTTTATTTATTATTCAAAAATTCGGTTTTTTTATCAAAAAATTTGAACTTAAATTATAAATGGCGGAGAGAATGGGATTCGAACCCATGAAAGAGTTTCCCCTTTACACGCTTTCCAAGCGTGCGCCTTAAACCACTCGGCCATCTCTCCGATCTTAAAAATATTTTTTAATTTAGATATTTATTCTTAAATGTATAAAAAGCAAATAATCGTGCATAAATTTTTACTACATCTTTAAATTGTAACAAAAAAAATTTTACCACTATTCTTATTAAATATCTTGGTATTTTTTTTTTAAATTCATTAATTAACCTAAAGTATTTTGGAGATTTATTTTTATGAAAATAATATAACATATCATGATTAAAGTTATATTCTCTTACATAAATTTTTAAAAATTTGTTTTTAATCTTTATAATACCATGCTGATGTATACATTTTGCATTTTTTATTTGTATAATTGATTTATTTAATAACTTAATATTTCTGCATAAGTCATCGTCAGAAAAATATAAGAAAAAATTTTCATCAAATAATAAATTTTTCTTTTTTAACTCCTGAGTTCTAAATAACATGCATGCACCCAATGCACTTTCTACACACGTATCACCATCTAATTCTAATATTTTATCCTTATCAGCATTTTCTGGCAATGGTCCGCCTGCATAAGATAATTCATTTTTATTATCGTAGGATGTAGGTGTAACTATTATTGAATTTTCATATAAAAGTAATTTTTCAATTAAAATAATGATATCATCTTTCGCAATTAAACAATCTGGTCCTAAAACCATCGTATATAATGTATCACTTAATTTTATACCTTGATTGTATCCAGCTGAAAATCCATTGTTTATGTTATTCAAAATATATTTGTAAATTTTGAATTTTTTTAAAATTTTAGTCTTAATTTCTAAATTATTATCATTATCAATTATTATTATTTTAAGGTCTTGTATTTTTTCAAGCGTCTTATTAATTAATTCAAATGGCTCTTTGTATAGAACAATTATAACGGTGAGATTTTTATTATCATTTAGATTTTTCATATTTTATATTATACATGAAAGATAAACTTACAAATATGCAAAACATACTTATAACAGGGTCAACTGGGTTTATCGGCTCAAATATATTGAAGAGTTTAATTAATAACTCAAATATTTACATAACAACGAGGAATAAAATAAAGAAGAAAAAAAATGTTAACGTTCTTTATTTTAAAAATCATTTAGACTTGAACAAAAAATTGAAAAAAATTAAAATCGATATAATAATTCACTGCGGGACGCATTATGTAAAAAATCATACTATATCTGATATAAGAAAATTGACTCTAGCTAATATAGAATTTGGTACAATTTTGTTGGAAAATTTAAAATATATGAAAGTAAAAAAATTTATTAATTTTTCAACAGTATGGCAAAATTATAATGGAAAATTAGACGTAGCTTATAATTTATACGCTGCCTACAAAATATCTTTCTCTAAAATATTGAATTATTATATAAGAAAATTTTCATCTGTAAAATTTTATAACCTTTTTATATCAGATACATATGGAGAAAATGATAAAAGAAATAAAATAATCAATTTAATAAAAACAAATTTAAAAAACAAAAGAAAAATCAATATTATATCGAAAAAAATAGTAATAAATTTACTGAATGTAAATGATATAATTACAGCGGTAGGAATTATTCTGAAAAAAGATATAAATTCTGGAAACTATAATGTAATTAATAAAACTAATTTTAAATTATATAATATCTTAAAAAAAATAAATAAAAAAAAGAATATCAATCGTTTAGTAAAGTTTGGGAATACTTCCTTTAAAAAAGAAAAAATTTTTTATTATAAAAAATTACCTGGTTGGACACCAAAACATAGCAATATTAATAATTTAATCAGGTTTGTTTTAGGACAAAGTTAATGTTGTAATTAAACAAATATGTAATATTTAAAGCTATGCAGAAAATTTATTACGGTAGAGCAGTTTATAATTATAAAGAAATCGGAGCTGTTATGAGGGTTTTAAAAAATAACAGTTTGAATCTAGTTGATGGGCCCCATGTAAAAATTTTAGAGAAAAAAGTTGCAAAAATATTTGGTAAAAAATATGGATTAATGGTTAATTCAGGTTCTTCAGCAAATCTTCTTGCATTAAGTGCATTAAATTTTAAAAAAGGAAGTGAGATAATCACCCCTAGCCTTACATTTTCCACAACTGTAGCTCCTATATATCAATTAGGTCTTGTGCCTCACTTTATTGGAGTAATACAAAACAAATTTATCGCAGACCCCGATCAAATTGAAAAATGTATAAATAATAAAACTGTCGCAATAATGATACCAAATTTATTGGGAAATATTCCTGATAGAAAGCGAATTCACTTAATTGCAAAAAGATATAAATTAAAAGTGATTGAGGATTCAGCTGATACAATAGGTTATTTAGTTAATGGAAAAATTAATGGAGGCTATTCTGATATAACGACAAATAGCTTTTATGCATCACACATAATTAATGGGGCTGGTTTTGGTGGAATTGTATGTTTTAATGATTATAAATTATACCAGGATGCAAAACTTCTTCGTGGATGGGGTAGATCGTCAGCTATATTTGATGAGTCTGATAAGATTAAAGATAGATTTAATGTTAAAATTTCTGGTATCGACTACGATAAAAAATACATATTTTCAAAACTAGGTTATAATTTTCTACCATCGGAAATCTCAGCTGCTTTTGCAATTGAACAAATAAAAAAACTAAAAACAAATATTGAAAAAAGAAATTTTAATTTTGAGTTTCTTAAAAAATATTTTAATAGATATAATCAATATTTTAAACTACCTGAGACTTATGAAAAAACAATTACACCCTGGTTAGCGTTCCCAATTGTTATTAAAAAAAATAATAGATTTTCACGGAAGGAGTTACAAATTTATTTTGAAAAAAGAAATATCCAAACTAGAACAATATTCACTGGAAATATAATGAGACAACCTTTGATGAAGAAATTAAAATACAAAGCACATAACAAATCAAATATTATTGCTGACGATGTGATGAAAAATGGTATTTTACTAGGTTGTCATCAAGGATTAAAAATAAAAGATTTAATATATATCTGCAATACTTTTAAAAAATTTGCAAAATTAAAAGGTTTATAAACTACTTTCTATATATATTGTATGAAAATAAAATGAAAATTTTTGATACAATAACTTTTTTTAAAGAAAACCTAGTAACAAATTTAAGATTTGAAATATTAGGCGATAAAGTAGACTATTTTGTAATATGCGAATCTTCTTTTGATCATAAAGGTAATAAAAAAAAATTAAATTTTAGACTTGATAATGAAAAATTTAAAAATAGGATTATTTATATTGTTTTAGACGAACCATTTACCAAACCAAATGATCCATGGAAAAATCAGGCCAAGCAAAGAGAATATATATTTAACGGAATTAAATATGCAAAATCAGATGATTTTATAATGTTTTCTGATCCTGATGAAATTCCCAATCCTGAAATATTAAACAAATTAATTTTAAAAAAAAAATATGGAATATTTATGCAAAATTGTTTTTGTTATAAATTAAATCTTTTTAACCAATTTGAGAGTCCTTGGGAAGGAACTAGAATTTGCAAAATGAAGGATTTAATATCAATAAATTTTATGAGGCAAAATATTAAAAAAAAAAATATATCTGCACCGTTTTGGAAAATTTTTAAAGAAAGAAGTATACAATTAGTAGACAATGGAGGATGGCACTTTAATTCATTGTTTTCTGCAGAAGATATCTCATTAAAACTTAAAACTTTTGCTCATATGGAATTCGCACATTCAAATTTTTCAGATTTAAACACAATAAAAAAAAATATTTCAGAACATAGAGATTTATTTATGAGAAATAGGATTTATAAAAAAGTGAAATTAGATGAAAAATTTCCCAAATATATTTTAGATAACAAAAATAAATTTAAAGAGTGGATAATATAAAATGGAAAAAATAAACAAAATTAGATTCAAACTTAATAAAATTTATTACAATTTATTTATCGATAAATATAATAAATCAATTAATTTTAACTTTCCAGAAAATGTTAATAGATGGGATTTGATAATGAAAATAATTAAGTTTTATAATTTTAAATCTTACTTAGAAATTGGTTGTGATGACGATTATTCATTTAAAAAAATAGATGTCCCTGACAAAACTGGAGTCGACCCATACTCTGGTGGAAATTTTAAAGGAACAAGTGATGAATTTTTTTTACAAAACAAAAAAAAATTTGATTGTATATTTATAGATGGTCTTCACGAATACGATCAGGTTTGTAAAGATTTAGACAATTCATTAAATTGTATTAATGAAGGAGGGATTATTTTTTTACATGATGCTTTACCTGCAAATGTCCATCAGCAAGCTGTTCCCAGATATAAAATTATTTGGAATGGCGATGTTTGGAAATCAATTGTATATTTTAGAACAAGAAATGACTGTGATATCGTTACATGCAAAATTGATCATGGTGTATCAATAGTAAGAAAAATTCCCAATAAGGACTTGTTAAATATTAATATTAACAATTTTAAAAATTTAAAATTTGAGGATTTTTATAATAATTACCAAAGATACTTAAGAGTTATTGATTATGATGTAATTTTCAATTATTTGGAAAAATAGTTATAAATGTTTTTTTAAGACATCTAAATTTAGGTTCATATCGCCATTTTTGTTATTATGTATTTTTTTTAAGTAAATTGATTTATATTTTAACTTATTAATTTCACTAATTCTTTTATAAAGAAGACTTTTGTTATCGCTTGGAATAATCTCAACAATTTTAGTCTTTTTTTTACAAAAAGCCAAGTTGGCAAGCCCGGCTCCATGAGGGGCTATAATTGATTTACAGTTTTTAAATATTGATATTTGTTCTGGTAAATTAAAGTTAGTCAGTTTAAGACTTTTGTATTTTCTTATCTTTAAAAATTCTATGACTTCGTTATTATTTACCAGCTTGCAATGGTTTTGTAATGAGTCACTTCTGTCAATAAAAATTTTATCATAACCTTTTTTTTTCGATTTAACTTTTTTTGATATATCATTCCTTAAAAATCTAATTATCCAAGAGGGTAAATTACTTTGAGCATAAAACCATTTTTTTTTAAAATAATATGGATGAGTGACAGATATTATTTGATCAGCTTTTACATGTCTAAAATAATTCGCATCTATAATTTTAATTGAATTCAAACCTAGAAAATTAAAAGATTGATATTGATATTTTTTCAATCTAGTAAAATATATACTCTTGATTTGATTAACCGGTATATTTGATAATATTAATTTTATTTTTGGAAGTATATCAAGCATCCAATGGGCATAATTATTGTGAGCACTTGCTCCTTGGGTTAATATAATTAGGCTTCCCTTTAATTCCTTAATAAATTTAGGAGTACCTGAGATAAGAGTTTGGTTTTTATTATTATTTAGTTTTCCATTTATTTGTTGAAACGAAGCTTTTTCTATTAATTGATTACCCGAGATTATGCTAACGTTTTCAACATAATCTGTAAAAACTCTGCCATTTTTTACATTATATAATCTATATTTATATTTAGATAAATTTTCTCTATTAATTTCATTTATTTTAAAAATTTTCAGATTTTTAATTTTTTTATTTGATTTTGTAATTTTTCCGTGGAGTAAAATAAAAAAAGCATTTAAAATTTTTTTATAAATTAATCTTAATTTCATTTTTAATTTAATGTAAAGGAAATGATTTTATTACCTGTTTGAACTAGGTCTGGATATCCAGTCTCAAGCGATTTTCCACCAGTTGAATGAACGATAATATATTGTTTTCCATTTATAGAATAAGTTGTTGGTGGAGATGATCCAATAAATGGCATTATTTTGGAATATAAAATATTCCCATTAATTGAGTCAAAAACATAAAATTTTTTATCTAGAGTTCCTGTTGCAAATAAAACATCACCTTCTGATCCGGTAACTCCTCCAAAGTTTTCTGTCCCGGTAATTTCATTTCCCATTTTTGACAATTCCTCATACTCACCAAAAGGTACCTGCCAGATTATTTTACCAGTGTTTAAATTTATAGCAGATATTGTTCCCCATGGCGGTCTAATTATCGGAAATCCTTTATCATCAAGAGCTCTTTGAAAATTACTTGAGTAAGATGGTATTTCTGTTGTTTTGTCTTCAATTTGATCCACACTTGTTTCCCAAGGTATGTTGTTACTAGTTACATACATTACGCCACTCTTGTGGTTAACTGATGCCCCCATCCACTCAGCGCCGCCATTAAAGTTGTATTGTAAATTTTTTTTATTTAACTCGTAAGTGTTATAAAAACCAAAATTATGATCTTTGTATTGATTTTTTATGCTTTCTAATTTTTCTGAATCATATGACCATAAATCATCGTAAAAGAATTCGTTTCTCCCAAAGGGCTCAGGTAATTCTAAAAATGGTTGGTAATTGCTAGTTTTTTCACCTTTAATTTTTGATGTAGGAGCTTTTCGATATCTAAAATCAAAAATAGGTTTGCCGCTTACTCTGTCAAGCATCAATGTATTGGCCCTTTTAGTGGGAGCTAGTACAATATCAATTTTTTTGTTATTAAAACTTATGGATGTTAAGATTGGAGGCGAGGGTATATCTGAATTCCATATATCATGGGAAGTTTCTTGAAATGACCAAATTTTTTTTTTTTTATTTAAGTCTACAGCTATTATGCTATTTGAGCCTGGATTATTTCCCGGTCTCTGAGTACCATCGAAATAATAATGAGGATTCCCGGTTGTAAAATATAAAATACCTCTTTTATCATCAAGTGAAATACCACCCCAAGGATTGTAACCATCATTGATAAATTTTTTTCCTCCTACTCTAGTATTTATGTCTTTTTTATATTTTAATTTCCACTTTTTATTACCATTAGTTAAATCATAAACTTCTACAGCATGATCCCAAGTAACAATGATTATGTTATTTTTATAAATTACTGGTGTAAGTACATTTAAACCAGTTCTAATTTTTCCTTCTTTTCCAAATGTTTTTACGGGCTTTCCATCAAGGGCATTTATGCATATTAATCTTTCTCTATTAGAAAAAAATAATTTTGGTGGTTCGTCATTTATGTTTGATTGGTAATATAGCAAACCTCTTTTAGCAACAAAATTACCATATTGTTTTGACTTCCAAATTAAATTTCCATTAGTGCCATCAATGGCGGCTATGTATCCACCGGTGATTGGAGTATATATTATCCCATTCACCACAATAGGATTAGCTTGTATATCATTTAAAAATCCCTTATGTTCAAATGTCCATGCAACATCCAAATCTTTAGCATTATTTTTATTAATCTTTTTTAAAGAGGAAAATCGATTTGAAGAGTTATTGCCATGACTTCTATACCAGTTTGTTCCTGTGTTTTTTAACTCTGTAATTGATTTAGTGAAATTTTTATCAGATTTTAAAATTTTAAAGTTCGGTAAATTATCCCTTTTAGATTTATCTTCAACTTTCCAATAGTCCTTATGTTTATCACTATTATTGTACAAAAAATTCTCGTAAGTCGAATTTATGAAACCGTGGACTTTCTTTATAAAATTGTTATTTAGATTATCATAGCTGTAGGTTATGCTGCTCTGATTTAAAAAACCTGTATCAATTTTTTTATAGTCCTTCCATATCCAGACTAAGAAAATAATAATTAAAATAAATGCAAATTTTTTATACATTAAAAAATTGTTTAGATTATTCCTTATTTATTTTCAATACTCCAATAAACGCCTCTTGCGGAATTTCTACTTTGCCAAACTGTTTTGATCTCGCTTTACCTTTTTTTTGTTTATCGAGTAGCTTCCTTTTTCTATCTCTTGCACCACCACCATGAATTTTTGTCAAAACGTCTTTTTTAAACCCTTTAATTGTTTCTCTTGCAATAATCTTTCCTCCTATTGCAGCTTGAATAGGTATCATAAAGTTATGTCTTGGTATTAAATCTTTTAATTTTTCGCACACATCTCTGCCTATAGATTGTGCAAAATCTTTATGAACCATCATAGCGAGCGCATCAACGGGTTCTGAATTTACGAGTATACCCATTTTAACTAAATCACCTTCTTTATGTCCAATTATTTCGTAGTCAAAGCTAGCGTAACCACTTGTCAATGACTTCAACCTATCATTAAAATCAAATACTACTTCATTCAGTGGGATTTCGTAATTTATTACAGCCCTATTTCCTGAATAACTTAAATTTGTTTGAACTCCTCTCTTATTTTGACAAAGCTTCATTATTGAGCCTAAATATTGATCAGGAGTGATAATTGTTGCTTTAATCCAAGGTTCCTCGATCATTTTGATAAAGGTTGGATCAGGCAAGTTAGATGGGTTCTGAAGATTTTTAATTTCGCCATTATTCATATATACTTTATAAACTACACCTGGTGTGGTAGTTAATAAATTTATATCAAATTCTCTTTCAAGTCTCTCTGTAACTATTTCTAAATGTAGTAAACCTAAAAAACCACATCTAAAACCCAACCCTAGTGCTGAAGAAGTTTCAGCCTCATAAGTAAAACTTGCATCATTTAATTTTAATTTTGCTAAACCATCTTTTAATTTTTGATATTCAGAACTATCAACGGGAAATAATCCACAAAAAACTACTGGTTTGCTAGGTTTAAAACCTGGCAATGCATCAATGATTGGGTTATTTGCATCACAAATTGTATCTCCAACCTTTGTATCGGAAAGCTCTTTAATGCCGGTTGTGATAAAACCAATTTCTCCAGCTTTAAGATCATCCACATCCTCTGGTTTTGGAGTAAATACTCCGACCTTTTCGATTAAATATTCTTTATTATTTGACATCATTTTAATCCTCATATTTTTTTTTAGTTTACCATCGATAACCCTCACTAATATAACAACTCCTAAATAAGTATCGTACCAACTATCAACTAATAAACATTTAAGTTTTTCATTTATTTGACCTTTTGGACTTGGTAGAACTTCAATAATTTTTTCTAGTATTTCATCAACTCCCTCTCCAGTTTTGCCGGAGCAAGGAACAGAATTTTTAGTATCAATTCCTATAACATCCTCTATTTGTTTATTTGATCTAACTAAATCTGATGCTGGTAAATCAATTTTATTTAATATAGGTATAATCTCATGATTAGAGTCTAAAGCTTGATATACATTTGCTAATGTTTGTGCCTCTACTCCTTGTGTGCTGTCTACTATTAAAATTGATCCTTCACATGCATATAAAGATCTACTAACCTCATAACTGAAATCAACATGCCCAGGAGTATCAATAATATTTAAAATATATTCTTTACCAGATTTTGACTTGTAATTTAATTTGACTGTCTGAGCCTTGATTGTAATTCCTCTTTCTCTCTCAATATCCATGGAATCGAGAACCTGTGCTTTCATTTCTCTATCTGTTAGGCCGCCACACTTATGAATAATACGATCAGCTATAGTTGATTTTCCATGATCAATATGCGCTATTATTGCAAAATTTCTAATATTTTCAATTGATGACATTTTAAGATCTTAGTTGCGCACCCGTATGCTCTTCAACTGATTTGATAATTCTATTCGATATATCTTTCAATTCATTATCATTTAAAGTTTTTTCATCTGATTGAATGGTTACTTTTAAAGCAATTGATTTTTTATCAGAGGGAATGTTTTCTCCTTCATAGACATCAAATATTTTAATTTTTTTAATCATTGATGTATCTGTATTTTTAATTGCATCGACTAGTTGTTGAGCATTTATGTTTTTACTAATCAAGAAAGCAAAATCTCTGTCTGACTTTTGAAAATCTGATAACACCAGGCTTTTATTTATTTTTTTATTACCTTGTTTAAAATGAACTAGATTATCTAAAAAAATTTCAAAACCAAACGTTTCATTAATTATTTTAGGATGTAGCTGACCAAAATATGCCAGTAGACTTTTTTCATTTTTTGATGAAATTGTGCCTGAGATACCAGGATGGTAATATGAGGGCGAAATATCCTCTATTAGCATTTCATCTCTTTTTAATCCTAGCTCTACAAGTGATTGGATAAGATCTTTTTTAATATCAAATACATTAATATTTTTTTCTCCGAAATTATTCTGATCATCATATTGTTTTTTTCTAATACCACATATAACTGTAATCTGATCTCCAGGTTTTTTACCCGTGAATACTGGGCCAATCTCAAACAAAGATTGATCAGTGAAACCTCTATTTAAGTTTTTTTCCATATAGTAAATTAAGTTTGGATACAAAGAATTTCTGAGTACACTTAACTCTGAGCTAATAGGATTAATAATTTTTATAGTTTCCAAACCTTCTTTAAACTTATCGTTTATTTTATCATCACTAAAGGACCATGTTATAGTTTCATAGTAACCTTTTGAGGCTACCGATCTTTGAGCTAAATGGAAATGTTTTTGATAAAAGTTTAATGTTGGCTTTATTCTAATTTTTTCAGGCTCTATAGATTTAATATTGTCAAAACCTAAAATTCTAATAATTTCCTCTACTAAATCAATCTCGCCAAATATATCTGGTCTCCATGTGGGTACCTTTATTTCAATTAATTTATTTTTCTTTTTTGTTTCAAAACCTAATCTGGTTAAAATCTTAATTATATCTTTCTCATTAATTTTTATACCAATTGTTTTTGATACTAAATTAGATTTAAATTTTATTATTTTTTTTCTAAATTTTTGTGTTTCTTGAATATCAAAATTTGAAACTTCCCCACCACATATTTCAGTTATTAATTTAGCAGCCATTTCTAGACCTTCTTTAACTGACTGAGGGTCAATTCCTCTTTCAAATCTAAATTTCGCATCGCTGTTAATTTCTAACTCTTTTGATGTTTTTCTTGTAATGCTTGGATCAAAATATGCTGACTCTATTAAAATATTTTTGGTGTCTAATTCAGTGCCTGATCTAATACCCCCAATTATTCCACCTAAACCAAGAGCTCCCTCATCATCTGAAATTACACACATATTCTCTTTTAACGTATATTTTTTGTTATCAAGTGCCTTAAGTATTTCGCCTTTTTTTGAATTTCTTACAGTGATTGAATTTTTTATTTTATCTAAATCATATGCATGAAGAGGTCTATTTAAGTCAAACATTACATAATTTGTAATATCAACAACTGCAGATATTGGTCTTAAACCTAATGCCAAAATTCTTTCTTTTAACCAGCTCGGACTTTCTTTATTAGATATATTTTTAATAAGGCAACTTCCAAATATTGAACACGCTTGATTTTCATTTTTTTCTATTTTTATCTTTAAGTTGTGCTTTGACTTTTTGTTAAATTTAATTTTCTTAATTTCTTTTAAATTGCCATATCCACATGCATAAAGATCCCTGGCTATTCCTCTTACCCCCAAACAATCTGGTCTATTTGGTGTAATAGATAATTCTATAACATTATTATTATTTTTATTTTTAAAATAAGGTTTTCCGATACTGCCAGAATATTTTTGACTTAGCGTAATAATACCCTCTGACTCATTAGACAATTTCAATTCAGATTCGGAGCAAAGCATACCATAAGAAGTTTCTCCCCTTATTTTTGAAACCTCCAACTTCATTCCATTTTTTGGTATTGTTGTACCAGGTGGAGCATATATAGTTAATAAACCGTCTTGCGCATTTGGTGCTCCGCAAACGACTTTTATAGTTTCTTTTGTTCCTATATCAACATCACATAATTTTAGTCTATCGGCATTAGGATGTTTGTTTGCTTTAATAATTTTTGCTACTATAAAACCACTTAACTCGTTTTTTACTGGCTCAACTTTTTCGACTTCTAGACCAATTCCGTTAAGTTTTTCAATAATTTGTTTCTCACTTTTATTAGTACTTAAATGATCACTCAACCAATTTTTAGTAAACTTCATCTACTTAGTCCTCTATAATTAGTTGGAACATCTAATGGATCAAAACCATAGTGATTTAACCATCTATAATCGCATTCAAAAAAAGATCTCAAATCATTGATCCCATATTTCAACATAGCCAGTCTATCTATACCTATACCAAAAGCGAAACCTTGAAATTTATTTGGATCTACTTTGCAGTTTTTTAAAACATTTGGATGGACCATTCCACAACCTAGAATTTCAAGCCACTTGTCTCCTTCACCAATTATAATTTTATTATTTTCAATTCTATAACCTATATCTACTTCTGCTGATGGCTCAGTGAAAGGAAAATGGCTAGGACGAAATCTCATTTTAATTTTTTCTACTTCAAAAAATTCTTTAATAAAATAGTTAAGACAACCTTTTAAATGTCCCATATTTATGTCTTTATCTATATGAAGACCTTCTAATTGATGAAACATAGGAGTGTGGGTTTGGTCACTATCGCTTCTATATGTCCTGCCTGGAGCAATTATTTTAAACGGTGGTCTTCCTTTTAACATTGTACGTACTTGAACTGGAGAAGTATGGGTCCTCAATAAAGTTTTCATATCTTGGTCTAAATAAAAAGTATCATGCATATCTTTTGCTGGATGATTTTCAGGTGTATTTAGTGCTGTAAAATTATTATATTCATTTTCTACATCTGGTCCTTCTTCCACAGAAAATCCTATCTCTGAAAAAATACAAGATATTTCATCAATTACTTGAGAAACTGGATGAACTTTTCCAATTTTAAAATCTTTTTCAGGCAGAGTTATATCAATTTTTTCCTTATTAACTTTTTCAATAATTTCTTTATCTAAAACTTCATTTGATTTTTTTGAAAAAAGTTCTGAAACCTCTCTTTTTGAACTGTTTATATTAGCTGCAAAATTTTTTCTCTCATCTGGAGATAATGATCCTAGTTTTTTGAATTCTAAATTTATTATTCCGTTTTTACCAAATATTTCGGAACTTATTTTAGTTAATTCAGATAAATTTTTTGCAACTTTTATTTTTTCTTTAAATTTAAATATTTTTTTTTCAAATTCAGACATTTAGACAGATTATTTCTTAAACAAATAAAAACAATAGACAATGGTTGTTAATTAAGAGCTGCTTGAGCTTTTTTTACAATAGTTTTGAATGCCTCTGGGTTATCATATGCAATTTCTGCAAGAATTTTTCTGTCAATTTTAATACCTGATTTGTTTAATCCATTAATGAATTTTGAATATGTCAAACCTTCTTGTCTTACTCCGGCGTTAATTCTCTGTATCCAAAGAGATTTAAATTCTCTTTTTTTATTTCTTCTGTCCCTATATGCATATTGCATTGCTTTTTCCATCGCTTGTCTAGCGACTCTTATAGTATTTTTCCTTCGGCCCCACTGACCTTTAACAGCTTTTAAAACTTTTTTGTGTTTAGCTCTACTTGTTACACCACGCTTTACTCTAGACATATTAACCTCTTAAACTGTAGGGCATATAAGATTTTACAATCTTTCCATCTTGCTTTGACATTACAGTTGTTCCTCTTTGTTTTCTTATTTGCGAATTGGTTCTTTTAATCATACCATGCCTTTTACCAGCTTGAGCCATTATTACTTTTCCTCTTGCTGAAATTTTAAATCTTTTTTTTGCTGAACTTTTTGTTTTTAGTTTTGGCATAGTTGTGGGGTTATACTAATATAAATATTATTTTACAATAGATATTATAGCCTATAAAGGCTGGATTACCATGATCATTTGTTTACCATCAAATTTTGGTTGTAACTCTACTTTACCAATTGTCTCCATATCGATCTTAATCTTTTCCATTAGATCATTCCCTAACTTGGTATGTTGCATTTCTCTTCCTTTGAATCTTATAGTAAACTTCACTTTGTCTCCTTTAGACAGGAATTTTTGAGCATTTTTAATTTTAAAAGTATAATCGTGAACTTCTGTTACAGGTCTTAACTTAATTTCTTTTAGTTCGATTTTTTTTTGTTTCTTTTTTGCTTTATTTAATTTTTTCTGTTGGTCGTATTTATATTTTCCCATATCCATTATTTTACAAACAGGAGGTCTTGCATTTGGAGCTATTTCAATTAAATCAAGATTTTCATTTTTTGCTTTGGATATTGCTTCTTGTAAGTTTAGTATTCCTAGATTTTCACCATCACTATTAATAACTTGTACCTCTGGAGAAGTAATTCTGTTATTAGATCTAGGACCTTTAGGTTTTGTTCTTTTTTGAAAATAATTTTGTTTTGGAAATGGCACTTAGTTAATTGGAGGCTTGCTTAATGTAGAATATTTTTTTAAAAATTTTTCTAAATCCATACTTTCTTGTTTTTTAGAATCTAATTTTCTAATAGTTACTGTGTTAGAGTCAACTTCTTTTTTCCCACAAATCAATAATAAAGGTATTTTTTTTAAGGAATGTTCTCTTATTTTGTAATTAAGGTTATGATTTTTTAAATCAACCTCACTAGTTATGCCAATTTGTCTAAGCTCATTGTTTACTTTTTTTGCGTAATTATCAAAATCGTCAGAGATAGGTATGACCATTGTTTGTAATGGAGAAAGCCAGAAAGGAAGTTTTCCTGAGTAATTTTCAATTAAAATTCCAATAAATCTCTCTAAGGACCCAAATAAAGCTCTATGCAGCATCACTGGAACTTTTTTTGAACCGTCTTTATCAACATAACTAGCACCTAGTCTTCCTGGTAAATTTAAATCAACTTGTAAAGTTCCACATTGCCAATCTCTTCCAATAGCATCTCTAAGAACAAATTCAATTTTAGGACCATAGAATGCTCCCTCACCTTTATTAATGCTATATTCTAAATTCGTTTCTTTAATTGCTTTTAATAAAGCCTTTTCTGATTTGTCCCAAACATGATCTTCTCCTACTCTGATCTCTGGTCTATCTGAATATTTTAAAATTATATTTTCGAAACCTAAATCTTTATAAATTTCTAAAATTAAATTTGTTACCGACAAACATTCTTCAGTAATTTGATCTTCAGTGCAAAATATATGTGCATCATCTTGTGTGAATGCTCTAACTCTTAGTAAGCCGTGCAAAGAACCAGAGGGCTCATATCTGTGAACCTTTCCAAATTCTGACATCTTTAATGGTAAATCTCTATAGCTTTTCAAACCTTGGTTAAACACTTGAACACATCCAGGACAATTCATTGGCTTAATTGCGAATACTTTTTCATCTGGAGTAGTAGAAGTGTACATGTTATCACCAAATTTCTCCCAATGTCCTGACTTTTCCCAAAGAGATCTATCTAAAATCTCAGGTGTATTAATTTCGTTATAACCTGCTTTATCCTGTTTTGCTCTCATGTAAGAAATTAATTTTTGAAATAAATTCCAACCTTTTTGATGCCAGAACACTGATCCTGGACTTTCCTCTCTGAAATGAAAAAGATCCATTTCTTTACCCAACTTTCTGTGATCTCTTTTTTCTGCTTCCTCTAATCTATTTAAATATTCATCTAATTCCTTTTTTGAACTCCAACATGTGCCATATATTCTTTGGAGCATTTCGTTATCTGAGTTACCACGCCAATACGCGCCTGAAACTTTTGTAAGTTTAAAAGCTTTTCCAATTTTACCTGAGGAAGATAAATGAGGGCCTCTACATAAGTCATACCAGGTTTCACCGTGATGATATATTGAAAGTTCCTCACTATCTGGAATGCTTTCTATAATTTCTGCTTTGTATTTTTCCCCAATTTTTTTAAAATGATTTATAGCTTTTTTCCTTTCCCATACTTCCCTTTTAGTTTTAACATCTTGATCTATAATCTCTGACATTCTAGTTTCGATCTTTAATAAATCATCGCTAGTAAAAGGTTCTTTTCTTGCAAAGTCGTAATAAAAACCATTTTCAATTACTGGACCAATAGTTACTTGAGTGCCAGGAAATAACTGTTGAACTGCCATTGCCATTATATGAGCTGCATCATGCCTTATAACCTCTAAACCTTCTTTATTTTTAGATGTAATTATTCTTACTTTAGAATCTTTGGTAATTTCATGGCTAAGATCTTTTAATATCCCATCAACCTCCATTACAAGAGCTTGCTTTGCTAAAGAACTACTTATTAATCCTGCAATTTTTAAGCCATCAATTTTTTTTTCAAAATTTAGCTTTTTTCCATCTGGTAAAATAATATTAGGCATTTATTAATTTTTTGTACTCTGAATAAGTAGTATTACACATTTTTTCAACATTAAATTTTGCAATTATATTTTTTCTACCCTCAGCACCGATTCCATTTAACGTTAGTTCGCTTAAATTTAATACCTCTTTAAGTTTTTCACTTAAATTTTTTGAGTCACCAGCTTTAAATAAAAAGCCTGTTTTATCATTGATAATAGTTTCATTAGAACCACCAATGTTACTTGCAATAATTGGTTTTTCCATGGATTGTGCTTCTACCGATACTCTACCAAATGCTTCTGGCTCAATTGAGGATGAGACAATAACAGTTGATATTTCGTATGCTATTGGCATTAATTCTAAATGATCTACAAAAATAATATTACCGCTCAATCTGTGTTGTTCAACCAATCTTATTAATTTTTTTTTATATATTTTCCTACCTTGGTCACTTCCAAGTATTACTGCAATAAATTCTAGTTCAGATAAATTTTTTTTTAATAAGCTTATTGCCTCAATAAACATTTCTTGGCCTTTCCATTCAGTTAATCTTCCTGGTAGTAGGATTATTTTTTTTTCGTCAGTTATATTCCATTTTTTTTTTAATAAATTTTTGTCACTTTCTTTAATTTTTTTTGGATTGAAATAGTCTGTATTTATACCTCTAAAAATAACTAAAAATTTTTTTTTATTTGACAAATATTTTGAATAATTTTCTTTTATGTGTGAAAATATAAAATTAGATCCTGCTATAATTAGATCAGATCGAACCATTACTGAATTATACCATTTTTTTATATCACTTTTGAAATTATAAGTGCCATGAAAAGTAGTTACAAATTTTCGTCTAGTTAACTTTGTTGCGATAAGACATGACCAAGCAGGGGCTCTACTTCTAGCGTGAACTATATCTATATTAAGGAAAAAAATTATTAATGTTAATAATATAGAATTCAAAAGAATTAAAATTGGATTTTTACTTTGTACGGGTAATCGTAATATTTTTACTTTTTTTTTATTAATATATTTTAATAAAGGTCCACCACTAGTTACAATATAAGACTTGCAATTATGTTCATGAAGATAGTGAGCTAGATCAAAGCATCCAGTTTCAGCTCCTCCATAACCTAACTTTGGTATGACCTGTAGAATTTTTATTTTTGATGACATTGCAACTAATTATATATTAAGTAATAATTCTAATAAACTTTTATGAACAAAATTAAATACATTAAAATATCAAAAAATATAAAAATTAGATATTTAACAAACAACTTAAAGAAGAATCCTTATATAATTTTTTTACATGGATTTATGTCTGATATAGACGGTGAAAAACCAAAAGTATTCAGTAAATTCTGTAGTAAGCTTAAGTTAGGTTTTTTTGCTGTTGAATATTCAGGACATGGAAAATCAGCAGGTAAATTTACTCAGGGAAATATTACTAAGTGGAGTAATCAAGTCAATTTTTTCATAAAAAAGAAAGTTAAAAATAATAAATTTATTATTATTGGATCTAGTATGGGTTCATGGTTATCCACGCTGCAATTTAAATATTTTAAAAAACAAATAAAAGGTTTTATTGGAATAGGTTCAGCTCCTGAGTTTCTTGATAAAGTTATGTGGAAAAAATTTACTAGTAAAATGAAATATGAAACTATGAAAAAAGGAGTTTATAACCTTAAACATGGTGGGTATGAGTATCCTATAACATATCAATTAATTAAAGATGGAAGAAAAAATAAAGTATTCAATAAGAAAATTTCCTCTAAAATTCCAGTAACATTTTTTCACGGTACTAAAGATGAGGCAATCCCAGTAAAATTTTCTAGAAAATTAATCAAAATATTTACTAAAGCAAAACGAAAATTAATTATAATCAAAAATGGTGATCACAGTTTATTTTCAAAAAAATATCAAAAGAAAATATTAAAAGAACTAGAAAATATAATTAATCATAGCGTTTAGCTCGCAAATCCCTGTAACTCTTTATTTGTAATTGGATTATCTAATTTATCGATCATTTCTTTCGGACAAACCTGGTAGAAATGATTCAATTCTTGATCAAAGTTATTAATTATTTTTTCTGAAACTTTTGAATTGGTCTCTTTAAAATGTTGACTTACTAAGTTTTTCAAGTAGTTTTTCCAATATTCTGTTTCTAATCTTTGCCAAACTACTGTTTCCGGATTAACTTTTTTTTCAAATTCTTTTTCCTCATCGTAAACGAATGCCATACCACCTGTCATTCCTGCTCCAAAATTATCGCCTATGATGCCCAATATTATTACAGCTCCTCCAGTCATGTACTCACAACCGTTTGATCCACATCCTTCAACAACTGATGTAGCTCCAGAATTTCTCACTGCGAACCTCTCTCCAGCTTGACCAGCTGCAAATAAATTTCCTGAAGTGGCTCCATATAGAACTGTGTTTCCGATAATTGTATTTTCATTTGATATTAAATTACTTTCTTCACTTAGTTTTATTGAAATAGTTGCACCGGATAAACCTTTCGCGACATAATCGTTAGCATCGCCTTTAAGATTGAGTTTTAAACCTTTTGTTCCAAAAGCACCAAAAGATTGACCTGCAGATCCTACAAAATTTATCTCTACGGAATTCTCAGGCAATTTATTATTTCCAAATTTTTTATATAAATTATAAGAAATTCTTGTTCCTACTGCCCGATCTGTATTTTGTATATTATAAATTTTTTCATTTTTTTTATCATTATCTATACAATCTTCAATCTCACCCCATATTTTTTGGTCAAGTGTGTCAGGTACCGAATTAATAATTTGTTTTTCGCAGAACCTTTTGTTTTTGCCTGGATCGGCTTGTACAAATAATGGGTTAAGATCTAGATCATCTAAATTAGAAGAACCCTTACTAATCTGCTTTAATAAATCTGTTCTCCCAATAATATCGTTTAGACTTTTGAAACCTAGCTCAGCGATTATTTCTCTAACCTCTTGAGCAATAAAACTAAATAGATTTACAACTTTTTCTGGTGTTCCATTGAATTTTTCTCTCAGTTTTTCATCCTGAGTACAAACACCTACAGGACAAGTATTTGAATGACATTGTCTAACCATTATACATCCCATCGCCACCAATGATGTAGTTGCTACACCATATTCCTCTGCACCCATCATTGCTGCAATAACTACGTCTCTTCCGGTTTTAATACCTCCATCAGTTTTTAAAGTAACAGTATGTCTAAGATTATTTAGTGTTAATACCTGATTAGCCTCTGTAAGACCCATTTCCCATGGAATTCCAACATATTTTACACTAGTTTGAGGAGAGGCCCCCGTACCACCATTATGTCCAGAAATTAAAATTATATCCGCTTTTGCTTTCGCTACTCCTGCTGCAATAGTTCCAACGCCTGATGAAGCTACTAATTTTACACTTACTCTTGCTTTTGGATTAATTTGTTTAAGATCATAAATTAATTGCGCTAAATCTTCGATAGAATAAATATCATGATGTGGTGGTGGAGAAATAAGTGTGACACCTTTCGTAGAATGTCTTAATCTAGCTATTTCATCTGTAACTTTAAAACCAGGCAGTTGTCCACCTTCACCTGGTTTTGCTCCTTGAGCAATTTTTATCTCTATTTCATTACAATTATTGAGATAGTCGACTGTCACTCCAAAACGCGCTGATGCTATTTGCTTTACTCTAGAATTTGCGGTGTCACCATTAGACATTATTTTAAATCTCGCAGAGTCTTCTCCTCCTTCTCCACTACAGGATGCCCCTTTAATTCTGTTCATAGCTACTGCTAACGTCTCGTGGGCCTCTTTTGACAATGCGCCATGAGACATACTTCCGCTACCAAATCTTTTTAAAATATTTTCAATTGGCTCAACCTCTTCAATTCCTACAGATGTTTTTTTATTAAAATCAACTAAATCTCTTAAACTTATAGGTGGTAGGTTATAAATGCCTTTAGCATATTTTTTATATGTTTCATATGAGCCTGTTGCTACTGCGCTTTGTAAAAGATGTATTAATTTCCCTTGATACTGATGTTTTTCACCATTTTTTCTATATCTATAAATTCCACCAATTGGCAGGATATTTGCACCAGTTTGAAAAGCATCTTTATGAATTGATCTAATTTTTTTTTCTATTCCTGTTAATCCAATTCCAGAAATTTTGGACATCATTCCAGGGAAATACTCATTAACTACAGTTCTACTTAAACCTACTGTTTCAAAATTGCACCCACCTCGATAAGAACTTAAAACTGATATACCCATCTTAGACATTATTTTAAGCAGTCCAAGATTAACTGATTTAATATATCTAACTATACAATCTTCGAAACTTAAATTTTTGAATAATTTTTTTTTAAATCTTTCATACAAACTATCAAAAGCTAAATATGGATTTACTGTAGTCGCACCAACACCTATTACGGTTGCAAAAGAATGTGTATCTAAACATTCGCCTGATTGCACGTTTATTGAAACATATCCTCTAAGTCCCAATTTGACCAAATTTGTATGAATTGCACCAACGCTTAATAGAGTAGGTATAGGATATTTATCATCTGAAATATCTTTGTCAGATATGATTATCTGCGTTATTCCTTGTCTAACAGCAATTTCAGTCACTTTTTTAAGCCTGTTTAAAGCGTCTTCGAGTGTTTCTCCATTTTTAAAAGTGCAGTCGAAAATTTTATAATTGTTTCCAAAGTAAGTTATAAACTTTTGAAACTGCGAATTTGATAAGATTGGGCTGTTGAGGACATATATGTTTTCCTCTGTAAGATTATTAAAATCAAGAATATTTCCTAAATTACCAAATCTAGTTTTTAAACTCATAACTTTATTCTCTCTTAATGAGTCAATTGGAGGGTTAGTTACTTGGCTAAAATTTTGTCTGAAGTAATGATACAAAGGTCTGTATTTATCTGAGAGAACCGCTAAAGGTGTATCATCTCCCATTGATCCAGTTGCTTCTTTTGCATCTTCTGCCATTGGATGGAGAATTAGTTCTAAATCCTCTAAACTATATCCAAAAGTATGCTGACGTTTTCTAAGTTCTGCACCCTCATAATTATTATTTTCTTTTTCTATAGGAAATTTTTTATCTAGGTCAATGATTTGATTATTAAAATGTTTATACTCTTTCGCTAAATAGTCTTTGATCTGGCTGTTAGTAAATACTTTGCCCTTCTCAATTCTAACTCCTATTATCTCCCCAGGTCCCAATCTTCCTTTTCTTATGATTTTCTTTTCATTCAAATCAACCATACCGGTCTCAGATCCTGCAAATAAAAGTTTATCTCTGGTTATGGTAAATCTTAACGGTCTTAATCCATTTCTGTCTGATGCTGCAATTACCCATTCATTATCAGTGCCTGCTAATGCTGCTGGTCCATCCCAAGGCTCCATTGTACTATTTAAGAAATTAAATAGTTTTAATTGATTTTTCGGTAAGATTTTACTCTTCTTCGACCAAGCGTCTGGTATCAACATTAACTTGGTTAACGGTGCTGAATGACCAGACATACTTAAAAGTTCAAATACATTATCCAATGATGCTGAGTCTGAATTACCTTCGGGAATTACTGGTTTTAAATTTTCCATGTTGTCATAGTTTGAGTCAAACATTTCTTCCTCATGAACTTTCATCCAGTTTACATTTCCCTTTAAAGTATTTATCTCACCATTATGTGCAATTGACCTGAAAGGTTGAGCGAGATCCCAACTTGGTGCTGTATTTGTTGAAAATCTTTGGTGAAATATTGCATATCTTGATATGAACCTTTCATCTTTTAGGTCTAGGTAAAAATCTGATAATGCTTCTGCTAAAAACATTCCTTTATAAATAATTGACTTTGAGCTGAAAGAACAAATATAAAAATTATTCAAATGTTTCTGTCTACAGGACTTTTCTATTTTTCTTCTAGTCTCATAGAGTTTTCTCTCTAAATTTTTACCTCTAATTTCTTTATCATTTGTTTTAAATAAAACTTGAGCTATTTCTGGTCTTGTTAGCTCGGCTTTTTCACCTAAAACTTTTGAATCTACTGGAACCTGTCTCCATCCATAAATGTAAAAATTATTTTTGGTTAATTCGCTCTCAACTATAGTTCTGCAGCTTTCTTGTGCAGAATAATCATTTCTTGGAAGAAATATCATACCAACACAAACCTCATCATCAGAATTATGTTTGTGGCCTGTGACCTCTATTTTTTCTACAAAAAAATCAGATGGTATTTCAATATGAATACCTGCACCATCACCAGTTTTCCCATCTGCATCGACGGCTCCCCTGTGCCAAACAGCTTTAAGTGCTTGTATTCCATATTCTACTACTTTCCTACTTTTTTTACCTTCTGTTGAAGCTACTAATCCTACACCACATGCGTCATGCTCCATTTTTTCTGAGTAGACATGGTTTTTTTTAAGTTTTTTTAAATTCTTGTTTCTTAAATTCATCAAGCAACTTTTTTCTTTCTCTTTGAGTTTACATATTTAATTATTTGATCAGAAACATCTCTTCCATCTTTTATAGCCCAAACAACTAGGGATGCTCCTCTAACAATATCACCAGCAGCAAAAACCCCTGGCACTGAAGTTTCCATTGTTTCATAATCAATTTTAATTGTTCCCCATTTAGTAACTTTTAGTCTTTCCTCATTAAATAAGTTTGGTAAATCTTCTGGATCAAAACCCAAAGACTTAATTACTAAATCAGCATTAATTATATAATTTGAATCTTTAATTATTTCTGGTCTTCTCCTTCCACTATCATCAGGTTCTCCAAGCATGATTTTATTTACTTCAACGCTTTCAACTTTATTATTTCCATTAAATTTTGCTGGACTCGATAGCCATACAAATTCTATTCCTTCCTCCTCTGCGTTTTGGACTTCTCTAGCGGACCCAGGCATATTCTCTTTATCTCGCCTATATAAACATTTTACAGATTTTGCCTCTTGTCTGATTGCCGTTCTTACACAATCCATTGCTGTATCGCCCCCTCCGATTACAACCACATTTTTTCCCTTAGCGTTTAAAGTACCGTTATCGAATAATTCTACTTTATCTCCTAAACCTTTTTTGTTTGAAGCAGTCAAAAATTCCATTGCGGGGAAGATATTAGCTAAGTCGCTACCTGGTAAATTTATTTCTCTTGCTTTGTAAACACCAGTAGAAATTAAAATTGCGTCGTGCCTATCTCTTAAATCCTTTAATGAAGCGTCTTTACCTACTTCAAAATTATGAACAAATTTTATTCCACTCTTTTCTAATAGTTGTGTCCTTCTTTGAACAACATATTTTTCAAGTTTAAAATTAGGTATACCATAAATTAAAAGTCCACCAGATCTATCATATCGGTCATAAATAGTTACTTGGAAATTTTGTTTTCTAAGTTCCTCTGCACAAGCTAGACCTGCAGGTCCAGCACCTATTATACCGATGCTTTCACTTCTTTCTTCTTTAACTTGAATTGGCTTAACCCAACCTTGCTCCCACGCATTCTCTGTAATGAATTTTTCTACTGAACCAATTGTTACAGTTCCATGACCTGATTGCTCGATAACACAGTTGCCCTCGCATAATCGATCTTGAGGACATATTCTCCCACAGACCTCGGGCATATTGTTTGTGCTTTGAGATAGCTGATATGCTTCCTCTAACCTACCCTCAGCAGTTAATTTTAGCCAATCAGGTATATTGTTACTTAAAGGACAGTGAACTTGGCAAAAAGGTACACCACATTGAGAACACCTGCTTGATTGCTCTTTTGCTTTTGGAGAAATAAACTCTTTATAAATCTCATTAAAGTCGTCTTTTCTTTCTTTTACACCTCTTTTAGGTGGTGTTTGTTGACCTAAATCCACAAATTTTAGCATTTTTTCTGACATAGTGGAGGACTCGTACACCAAAATTAGTTGCTCTAAAAGTTAAATAAGGACAATAGTACTGTCTTATAATTTAAAAAAATTAGCAATTTTAGCCATTTTTACAAATTGAGCATATTAGATATGCATTCATGGAATTGCTTTATTTTAATTTTATTTAGTTTTAGAAAATTAAATCAATGACCTCTTATTATTTAGAAATTTTATTACTTTCTATTATCCAAGGCATATCTGAGTTTATTCCTGTAAGCTCATCGGCACATTTATTGTTATTTTCAAAAATTAAAGCTTCGAATTTTTCGTCTTTAGAAATTGATGTTAGTCTGCATTTAGGGTCCCTTATTGCAATTATAGTATATTTTTGGAAAGACCTTTTAAATGTTTATAAAAGTAAAGAGTTATTGAATTTAATATTTTTTGGGTCAATACCTTTGTTAATTGTCGGTTTCTTTTTTTATAGTTTTGGATTTATTGATCATATTAGAAACTTAAAGGTAATTGCTTGGACAACTCTAATATTTGGTGTTCTTTTATATTTTTCTGATAAAAAAACTCAGAATAAAAATATTAAAAAAAATTTAAATCTAAAAAACATATTTTTAATAGGTTTTTTTCAAGCATTATCTATAATACCTGGGGTTAGTAGATCGGGTATAATTATTACAGGTTGTAGATTTTCAAACTTTAATAGAGTTGATGCAGCAAAAATTTCTTTTTTTTTGTCAATACCTGCGTTAACAGGTGCAAGTTTTTTAAGCTTAAATGATTTGCCAGATAAAACTTTCGAATTTAATTTAGCAATATTCTTATCAATTTTATTTTCATTTATTTTTTCATATATGACAATAAAATTTTTACTTTACTATTTGAAAAAATTTTCCTTAAATATTTTTGTTTACTATAGATTGGTGTTGTCTTTATTATTATTTGTTATCGCGTACAGTTAGTTTTTTAAATGATGGTGTAATTTGGGATAGGATAACTGCGATTAGAATTATAAAGCAACCTAAGATATTACTGAAATCTAACATTTGGTTAAGTATTATCCATCCTGCTAATGCTGCAAATACTCCCTCTAAAGAGTAAATTATAGCAGCAGGGGCTTCCTCAATATTTTTTTGGGCATACATTTGCAAAGTAAAAGCAATTCCACCTGAAAGAAAACCAGCGTAAATAATCGAATAGTTTTCTAAAAGAATATTTGTCAAATTTATTTCTTCAAATAATAATGCAAATAAAAGTGAATACATGCCAACCAATATTGCCTGCAATGCTGCAAAAAAGATCGGAATATCAAATTTCTCCATAAATTTTCCTGCAAAAATAATATGCAATGCCCAAAATACTGAACATAATATTACTAAGCTATCCCCAATCAAAATTTCCGAATTTGAAAAATCACTTAAGAAGTAAACACCAATAATACAAAGTAATATTGAGGGCCAAATACTCCAATGTACTTTGATTTTGTAAATTATGAATAAAATTATTGGAACTAATGGAACATAGAAAACCGTAAAAAATGCAGCATTAGCTATGTTGGTATACAATAAAGAGGTTTGTTGAAGGTAGGTGCCAAAAAATAACGATAAACTCATCAAAAATAGATATTTAAAGAAAAGTTTTTTATCTAAATTAATATTTTCAATTATTTTTCCCCTTTCAACTAATAAGGCTATTGGTAAGACTGTTACAAAACCTACAAAAAACCTTGCTGCGTTAAAAGTTAATGGACCAATATTGTCCATTCCAGTATCTTGGGCAATAAAAGCTGTTCCCCAAATAAAAGTTGTGATTAAGGCGCAAATTAAGGATATCGATTTACTCATTTATAAGGTTAAATGATATTGTGTATTCTGCAAGAGCTGTCAAAGTCTTCTTTATTAATATAACAGCCAGACATTTTTCTTTCCCCGCTAAATGATCCTCTACCGTGAAGTATCCTCCAATTATTAAATATTAATAATTCCCCTGGTTTAAGCACATGTCTCCACTGATATTCTTTATTATTTGCAATTAAATCAAATTCTTTTATAGCTTCATAAAATTTTTTAGTTTTATCTTCACTCAACTTAAATGGTGCGCGGTCATAATTATTAAAACTGACTTGAATTAGTTCATTATCGGAATTAACCCTAAATATAGGTCTTTTTGCTTTGAGGAAAACTCCATCTCCAATATATTGACCAGTGACTTCAATCTGGGTTAATAAATCATAAATTTCTTTTTTTTCGTTTTTAATTTTTTCCGCAATTTTAAATCCATCAACCATTATAGATTCTCCTCCAGAAGCCTTGTAATGACAACACAGCAACAATTGAAGACCCGGCGCATCATTGCTGTAAGTAGAATCTGTGTGTGGTCTAAGCTCCTCTTGTGTGTATGCACTGTCTGCCTTATCCTCATTAGACTCAAAGCTCCACAAGCCACCAAAAATTGATTCTCTTACATAACCAATCTTTTTAGCTATTTTTTCTACTGAGCTCATTTCAGTTTTACAATTTTGAATTACGGTAAAGCCATAATCGTATAATTTTTTTAGAAAAATTTTGTAACCATCCTCTGAAATGGCTTCATTAAAATCTGTGTATATATTTTGGTCTAGATCATTATTTGCCCAAATTTTTAAATTTGGATATTTATTATTAGATTTTGTTAAATTGTTTAAAAAAAAATCAGCAGTATAGTTTATACTTTTATTTAAATCTGACCAAAAAATATCAATGGAATTGCCATTATCTTTTACCTCAGCTTTTTTAATATATAAATTTGTACCTAATTTTGCTGTAAATATTTTTCTTTGATGACTTCTCTTATCCCAGCTATCATCATCCTGGGCATGATCTCTAAGCCAAATATTTAAAAAAATTTCTACTTTATTTGAAAAAAAAATTTTTAGTTTATCAGGTAATATTTCTACATTTTTAATCATTTTTTATAAGTAGTAATATTTCTACCACAATTGTATCTATTTTAGGACAAGTTTTAGTCTTTAAGTATATTAATGATTAAACTTATTATCAAAAAAATATTTAATGTTAATAAAAGTAATGACCTAGATGCCAGGGTTTGGATACAATACGCTTTGCTTAAAAAGAGAATTAATTAAATTTAAAAATTAGTCTCTTTCGATACACATCGCAATACCCATTCCTCCGCCAATACAAAGAGTTCCTAAGCCTTTTTTTGCATTTCTTCTGATCATTTCATGAATTAAAGTAACAATTATTCTTGTACCAGAAGCTCCTATAGGGTGGCCAAGAGCAATAGCTCCTCCATTTACGTTTACAATTTCTTTTGGTATTTTTAGATCTTTAATAACTGCTAAACTTTGGGCTGCAAAAGCCTCGTTAGACTCAACTAAATCCAAATCTTTTATTTCCCAATTAGCTTTTTCAAGTGCTTTTTTTGCTGATGGTATAGGGCCTGACCCCATTAATGCAGGATCAACACCACAAGAAGCCCAGGAGACTATTTTCACTAAAGGATTTAATTTTCTCCTTTCTGACTCACTTCTCTGCATCATAACAACCCCTGCAGCTCCATCATTAATTCCAGAGGAGTTTCCTGGGGTTACGGTTCCATTCTCCTTAAAAATTGTTTTTAATTTTGCCAAGCTGTCAGTTGTAACATCGGATCTTGGATGCTCATCTAAAACACCAAATTCGTCTAACATTTCTTCCTTAAACTTATTATTTTTTATCGCTTCTTGTGCTTTAGCTTGAGATTCATAAGCGAATTTATCTTGTTCTTTTCTAGAAATATTCCATTTTTCTGCAACATTCTCGGCTGTAACACCCATATGATATTTATTATAAACATCTATTAGTCCATCTTTAAGCATCACATCTTTATCACAATTTGTCATACTCTCTTGACCGCCAGCAAGTATGATACTTGCGTCATTTAACTTTAAATTTTGATATGCGGAAACAATACTTCTTAATCCTGAACCACAAACTTGATTTACGATATAGGCTGTTTTGTTTATAGGTATTTCAGCCTTGATTGCTGCTTGTCTTGCTGGATTTTGACCTGTATTACCTGTAAGAACTTGCCCCATTACAACTTCATTTATATGCTCTGGAGAAATTTTGGATATTTTCAATAATTTTTTTATAACAGAGGCACCTAAATCGTGAGCTTGATAAGATGATAGACTACCTTTATATTTGCCTATCGGTGTTCGTATAGCGTTAGTGATAACAATATCATTAAAATTTTTTGACATTTCAAATACAATAATTGCTAAATTAATAAATTACATTAAAAATATAAAGAATTAAAATATAAAAGTGCGCCTGTAGCTCAATTGGATAGAGCGCTTGGCTACGGACCAGGAGGTTCTGGGTTCGACTCCTAGCAGGCGCACCAGGAAAGGGATCTATGAAAATATCTTTACAATCTTCTGTGATTTACTTTTTTTTAATTATTGCAATAATATTAATTTTAATAACATTGATTATATAATGAAGAAATTTGAAAATATAAGTACAAAACCTGGTTTTATGAAACATAATGGCGGGTTAATGTTTCGAAAAATTAACAAGAATAAATATCAATTTAAAACTACAGTAAAGAAAATTCATTTAAATAGAGCGGGAATTACCCACGGAGGATTTCTTTCTGGAATTATAGATGCAGGTTCTGGTACAGCAGTACACAGAGCCTCGGGGAACAAGCATGTCTGTGTAACAATATCTTTAGATATCAAATTTATAGGATCTAGTGAAATAGGTGACAAAATCATTGGAGATGTGGAAATACAAAAGGTTACAAACTCTCTTATTTTTATGAGATGCAAATTATCTTCGAATAAAAAAATTTTAGCAATTGGTTCTGGTGTTTGGAAAAAAACTAGAAGAAACTTTATTAATTAATGAAAAAAAAATTTAAGTATATTTTGTATGGATTAATATATGTAATATTAATTTTTTTAATGGCACTATATTTTTATAAAAATGGTATAAGTTTAATTTAGCTAGTCTTTAAGCTCTTTAATATTTTCAAAACTTTTTAATATTTCTGGGTTAGAAATAGCTTCAATATTTTTAATTTTGTTTCCCTCAATTATGTTTTTCACAGCCAATTCAACAATTTTTCCATTTTTAGTTCTTGGTATATCTCCAATTTGAATTAATTTATTTGGAACGTGTCTAGGAGAAGCATATTTACGTATGCTTTTTTTTATTTCTATTTTGAGTTTTTCAGTTAATTTTATATTTTTTTTTAAAACTAAAAATAAAACAATCCTAATATCATTCTTCCAAGTTTGACCTATCGCTAATCCCTCCTCTATCTCGGAAAATCTCTCAAGAACAGTGTAAATTTCAGCTGTACCTAATCTTACTCCTCCAGGATTTAAAGTTGCATCTGATCTACCATAAATCACAAAACTATTTGATTTAGTTTTTTCTGCAAAATCCCCATGATGCCAAACTCCTGGGTATTTGTTAAAATAAGCATTTTTAAGTTTAGTATCATTTTTATCATTCCAAAATTTTATTGGCATTGATGGAAATGAATTTTTACAAACTAATTCACCTTTTTTATTTTTTACCGATTTACCTTTATCATTGTAAACATCTACATCCATCCCAAGACCGCAGTTTTGAATCTGACCTTTGACAACAGGTTCATAAATATTCCCCAAAACAAAACAAGAGACAATGTCAGTCCCTCCTGAAATTGATGCTAAATGAACATTTGATTTAACTTTCTTATAAATAAATTCAAAACCATTACCTGATAATGGAGAACCTGTTGAGCAAATAGTTCTTAATTTCTCAAGCTTATATTTTGATTTAATATTTACTTTGTCTTTATTGAGTGTATCAATGTATTTTGCACTTACCCCAAATAATGTAACTTTTTCTTCATTTGCAATTTTGAATAGTAGGTCTTTTCTTTTATACATTGGAAATCCATCAAATAATAATAAAGATGCATTGGATGATAAAGCACTAACAAGCCAATTCCACATCATCCATCCACAGGTAGTGAAATAAAAAACTTTATCTCCAGGTTTTATATCACAATGCAATTGATGCTCTTTCAAATGTTGTAATAATACGCCACCTGCTCTATGACAAATACATTTTGGTTTTCCTGTTGTGCCACTAGAATATAAAATTGCAAGTTCGTGCTCAAAGTCAAATTTTTCAAATTCAATTTTTGACGTTTTAGTTTTAAGAATATCTTTCCACTTATAGATTTTTATTTTTTTTATTTTTTTTATTTTTTTTGTATCTAAATTTTTTTTACCAGGATAATTTATCACCAAAACTTTTTTTATACTTTTTATATTTTTAACAATTTCTGGAACTCTGCTTAAAACATTTATTTCTTTACCATTATAGTAATATCTATCTACAACGATTAAGATCTTTGGATCAATTTGAGAAAATCTTTCAATCACACCTTGTGTGCCAAAATCAGGAGAGCAGGATGACCATATTGCTCCTATTGAGGATGTTGCTAAAAAGCATTCAACAGTGCCTATTATATTTGGTAAGTAGGCTGCAACTCTATCTTTTGATTTTATGTCATTAGTTTTTAAAAATGAAATAATCTTACTTGTATTATTATAAATATCTTTCCACGTTTTTTTTTCAGTGAAACCATTTTCAGATTTAAATGTGATCGCTAAATCTGCATCTTTTTTTCTAAGCATATTTTCAGCAAAATTTAATTTAGAGTTAAATAAAAATTTACTTTGATACAAATTTTTGGATAATTTTATTTTTTCTTTCTTTTCTCCATATACTTTAGCAAAATCCCAAATAGAACTCCAAAAATATTTAGGTTGTTTTATGCTCCAACTAAGTAAACTTTTATAATTTTTAATTTTTTTTGTTTTGTAATTAATTTTTAGAAATTTTTCATAACGGTAAAGATTTGAGTTTTCTATCTGACTTGCGCTGGCTTTCCACAAAATTTTAGTCATAATTTGTTATATTGAAATAATTTCAATTATGTTATTCTTTAATTATAAAAAAAAGAAAAATGAGAACTTTTCATTGAACGATTCGGACTATTTTTAACCTATTTTTGTTCTTTTTAGATAACAATATGTAGTTATAAAAATAATTGATATACAAATAGTAGATTATGCAAAAAGATAAAATCACAGCTGTTCTTGGCCCTACAAATACTGGAAAAACTTTTATGGCTATCGAAACAATGCTTGGTTTCGACTCGGGTATGATTGGATTCCCATTACGATTACTAGCAAGAGAGGTGTACGATAAAATTGTTAACAGAGTAGGTGTAAACAATGTTGCTTTAATAACTGGAGAAGAAAAAATAATACCAGCTAATTCAAAATACTTTTTGTGTACAGTAGAGTCGATGCCAATTGATAAGCAATTGGATTTTGTTGGCATTGACGAAATTCAGATGTGCTCTGATCGGGAAAGGGGTCATATTTTTACAGACAGATTATTAAATTTAAGAGGTGAAAAACTAACTATGCTAATGGGATCTAACACAATGAAACCTCTATTATCAAATTTAAAAGAGGATATAGAATTCATAAGCAAAGATAGGCTTTCACAACTTACTTATAGTGGCTATAAAAAAATATCCAGAATAGAGCGAAAAAGTGCAATTATAGCTTTCTCTGCTGAAGAGGTATACGCGATTGCAGAACTTTTAAGAAGACAGAAGGGTGGAGCAGCTATTGTCATGGGTTCACTGAGTCCTAAAACAAGAAACTCTCAAGTTGAGTTATACCAGAAAGGTGATGTTGATTATTTAGTAGCTACAGATGCAATAGGAATGGGTATCAATATGGATTTAGATAATATTTATTTTTCTAATCTAAAGAAATTTGATGGAAAAAAACTAAGAAGACTCAATTTATCAGAAATTGGGCAAATTTCAGGACGAGCGGGTCGAAATAAAAACGATGGTTCTTTCGGTATAACTGGAGAGTGTAAAGAAATTACTTCCGAAGAAGTCGAACTTTTAGAGAAACATAAATTTGAGAATATAAGGAATATATTTTGGAGAAATTCTAATTTGGACTTTAGATCTATAAATAATTTAATAAAAACTTTAGAGGAAAAGCCAAACAAGGATTGGTTGAGAAGAATAAGTGAATGTGAGGATGAAAAAGTACTTAAATATTTAATAAAAGATAATGATCTTAACATTGAGGAAAAATCCGAAGAATTAAAACTTTTGTGGGAATGTTGTCAAATTCCAGATTTTGTTAAAAAAACATATGGACATCATCTTGAGATAGTTAAAAAAGTTTTTCAATTTTTAAAAGGTGGTAAAGCAAAAATTACTAATCAATATATGAAAGCCCAATTATCAAATCTGGATAAATTAGAGGGAAATGTAGATTCTATTTCGAATAGAATTGCTAATGTAAGAACTTGGTCTTATGTCGCGAATAAATCAAATTGGGTCGAGAATCAGGATTACTGGATAGAAAGGACCAAATACTTAGAAGATAAATTATCTGATAGACTGCATGAAGAATTAACGAAGAGCTTTATTGACAAAAGAGCAAGTGTTTTAGCAAAAGGTTTAAAGCAAGATATTACTTTTGAAACAAAAATTATTGAAAATGAAAGAGTTCTAATAAACGATCAATTCATAGGAACATTAAAAGGATTGAAAATGGATTTAGACCTTAAGATAGGAGCGCTGGATGCAGACATTAAATCATTAAAGAAAGCTGCAAGACAAAATGTTGCCCCTGAAATATTAAGAAGAATTAATTTAATTTTAAAATGTAATGATTTTGAATTGAATGAGGACTTTAAAATTTATTGGAATAAATATCCAATAGCAAAATTATGTCCTGGTAAAGATTATTTGAGTCCTGAAATTGAATTAATTATAGATGACATGATTGAATTTACAGAACAAAAAGATCTTAAAGATTACCTTGTAAAATGGCTATCAAATAAAATTACAATTGAATTAGACTCTTTATTTAAACTCAAGTCCATAAAAGAGAGTAACTCACTGGTAAGAGCTTTAAGCTATCAACTATATGAAAACTATGGAGTTGTAAAAAGAGAAAAGGTAGGATCATTAATTAAAAAACTAACTCAAGAAGATAGAAAGTCTCTGAGAGATATCGGTGTCAAATTTGGTAGATATCATATTTTTCTTTTTAAATTATTTAAACCCAAACAAGTTTCATTAAGAGTTTTGTTGTGGAAAAATTTTAAACAAATTAATTTATCACTAAAGCCTCCAACATTTGGTCTAAATTTTACAGATAATTCAAAATTTGAAAATAAAGATTTTATGTTGCTGTGTGGCTTTGAAAAGTTTGATAGGTTTTTTGTGAGAATTGACATTTTAGAAAGACTGTTTATTCATATTATAAAAAATAATTTAGAAAATAATCAGGAAGTAAAACTTGTCCCTGAAATGTTAAATTTATTAGGGTGTAATAAAGAAAATTTTATAAAATTAATAAAAAATATGAATTACAAACTATTTGAAAAAAATAATGAGACATATTTTAAATATAATCCTAGAAAAATTAATTACAGACAAAAAAATAAATTTAATAGTGACAACCCATTTAATGTTTTGAACCAGATAAACTTTGATTAATGTTTGAATTTTTAAAAGATAAAACTTCTGATGAAAGTAAAAGAGAGTTTTCTTTAATAGAGGTAGCTTGTCTATTAATTCACGCCTCTAAAATAGATCAAAATTATACAGAAAAAGAAAAGGAAATTGTTAAAAAAACATTATTAAATCTTGATACAAGCCCAAATGAAATCGAAAAAATTATTAAGGAAGCAGAAAAAATAGAAAGCGATTCAAATCAAATCCTGGATTTTACAAAAAATTTAAAGAACGTAGATGAAGAAATTAAATTAATTATTGTTGAATCTCTATGGAAAATTATTTACTCAGATAATAAATCAGATATGTATGAGGCAAATTTGATGAGAAGATTAACTGGGCTTTTATACTTAGACCCAAAAAAAGTTGGTAAAATAAAAGAAAGAATTAATATAAAACTTAAATGACTTATATAGTTAATGATAAATGTATCAAATGTAAATTAATGGATTGCGTCGAAGTATGCCCGGTTGATTGTTTTTATGAAGGAAAAAATATGCTTGTAATTAAACCTGATGAGTGTATAGATTGTGGCGTTTGTGAACCTGAGTGTCCTATAGGTGCAATTGAACCAGACACAAATGATGGAATAGAAAAATGGTTAGATATTAATAAAAAATATTCAGATGTATGGCCAAATATTAAAGAAAAAAAAGAAAGTCCTTACGGAGACAGATTAAAAGATGAAAAAAATAAATTTGAAAAGTATTTTGAAGAAAACATTTAAGAAAAAAAAAGATAAGCAAACTAAAACTACATCAAAAAAAAAGAAATCTATAAAAGTTGAAAAGATTAACAAAAAAGTCAAAACAGTTAAATTAAGAAAAAATAATGAGAAAAAAATAAAAGTTGATAAAAAAATCAAACAGAAGAAAGGTGAAAATAATGAGCAAAATTTAAGACTTACTAAAAATATCACAGATCAAAAACCTGAAATAAAAAAGATTAAAAAACAATCCAGTGAAAAAAGAGTTTATAAAATTAAAGACTATGTAGTTTATCCGAAACATGGGGTTGGCCAAATAATTGAATTCAAGAAAATTAATATCGGTGGAATTGATGTAGAAACTTATGTCCTAAAATTCGAAAAAGACAAAGCTAACGGAATGATACCTGTTAATAAACAATCACACTTAAGACCTTTAGCAACAATAAATCAGATTAATAAATGTATAAGTATACTTAAAAGTAAGCCTAAGATTAAGAGGTCTATGTGGAGTAGAAGAGCACAAGAATACGAAGCAAAAATTTCATCAGGTAAAATTTACGAGTTAGCAGAGGTAGTTAGAGACCTGAATAAAGGTGAAGACCTAATGATCGATCAATCCTATAGCGAAAGACAGTTATTCGAGAAAGCTTATGAGAGACTACTTACAGAATTTCAGATAGTTTTAGGCACAAATTTAGAGAATACTCAAAAAAAATTGGATAAAGCGTTAAAAAGAAATTTAGATAAAGAAACTACTAAAGCGGTTACTAACGAAGTTAAAGTTGCTAAAGTTACTCCAGACGAGACAGTAAGTGACACAAACGAAGTTTCCGAGAACGTATAAAAAAAAACGCTTCCCACGCAATCGCCATGAGAAGCGTAATTTATTAAAGAAAAAGAATACTAAACTATCTTCTTCTTCTTTTCTTAGCTTTTTTAGCTTTCTTTTTCTTTTTAGCTTTTTTTCTTCTTTTAGCCATTTTTAGCTCCCTTGTTTTACGAATCATTATTGATTCGTGCTTATACAATTTTTATTTTTTTTAATTAGTTATGTC